>NZ_JBFAYA010000008.1:0-366384 GCF_040681095.1 Streptomyces sp. NPDC051909
GGGATGTCGATGGTCCACTCCCGGGCGATCCGGCCGGGCCGGGACGAGAGCAGCACCACGCGCCCGGCCAGCCGCACGGCCTCGCGCACGTTGTGCGTGACGAACAGGACCGACAGCTTCGTTTCCCGCCAAATGCGAGACAGCTCGTCGTGGAGCACGTCCCGGGTGATGGCGTCGAGTGCGGCGAACGGCTCGTCCATCAGCAGCAGGTCGCTGGCCTGGGCGAGTGCCCGGGCCATGGCGACGCGCTGGCGCATGCCGCCGGACAGTTCGTGGACGCGCTTGCCGTACGAGCCGCCGAGCCGGACGAGCTCCAGGAGCCGTTCGGCCTCGGTGCGGCGCTCGGCCTTCGGCACTCCGCGCAGCTTCAGGGCGAGTTCGATGTTCTTGCCCGCGGACAGCCACGGGAAGAGGGCGTGCTCCTGGAACATCAGGGCGGGCCGGCCGCCGGGGGTGTCGATGGACCCGGCGGTCGGCCGGTCGAGGCCCGCGACCAGGTTGAGCAGGGTGGACTTGCCGCAGCCCGAGGCCCCCAGGAGGGTGACGAACTCGCCGGGTCGGACATTGAGCGAGATGTCGTCGAGGACGAGTTGCCCGCCGGCGGGGCCGCCGAAGGACTTCGAGACGTGCTCGATCCGGGCGGCGTGCGTCACCGCCGTACGGTTCTCGTCCTCGTACTCGGCCTTGGTCTTGGTCTTGGCGAGCGTGGTGGTCGTGGCCATGGTCGTCACCTCCTGGGAGTTCGGGCTGCTGGGCGGGCTCGGGCCTACTTCGCGCCGAGACCGGCGTCGGCGACCTCCGGCTTGCCCGCGGCCTTGAGCACCTTGTTGAGCAGCGCGAGGTCGTAGATGCCCGCCAGCTCGGGCTTCTTCAGCAGGCCGGCGTCCACCGCGTGGTCCGCCTGCGCCTGGAGCGTGGCGGCGAGCGGGTCGTCGGTGATGGTGATGGACGGCCAGGCCGCGTCGATCACCTTGGCCGAGAGCGGCTTGCCGGTCTCCTTCTTCAGCGCCGCGTTCACCGACTCCTTGGCCTTGTCCGGGTTGGCGGTGATCCACGCGTTGGTCTTCACCGTGCCGCGCAGCACGGCCTCGACGACGTCCGGGTGCTCCTTGAGGAACGCCTGCCGCACGATGATGTTCGTGATCACGAACTTCTTCTCCGGCCACAGGTCGGACTCGTCGAGCAGCACCTTCGCGCCCTCGCTGACCAGCTTCGACGCGGTCGGCTCGGGCACCCACGCCCCGTCGATGGAACCGGACTTGTAGGCGTCGGGGGTGATCTTGTTGTCCGTACGCAGCACCGAGACGTCACCCTTGCCGGACTGCGAGTCGACCTTCCAGCCCTTCTCGGAGACCCAGTGCAGGAACGCGACGTCCTGCGTGTTGCCGAGCTGCGGGGTGGCGATCCGCTTGCCCTTGACGTCGTCCAGGGTCTTGATCTTGTCCGGATTGACCACGAGCTTCACACCACCCGAGGCGGAGCCGCCGACGATGCGCAGGTTCTTGCCCTTGGACTTGGTGTAGCCGTTGATCGCGGGCGAGGGGCCGATGAAGCCGATGTCGATCGAGCCCGCGTTCAGCGCCTCGATCTCGGACGGACCGGCGTTGAAGGTCGAGGGCTTGATCGTGGTGCCGCCGAGTTCCTTCTGGAGCAGGCCCTCCTGGACGCCCACGAGCGCGGTGGCGTGGGTGAGGTTGGGGAAGTAGCCGATCCGTACCTCGCCGGCGGAGAGCTTCTTGGCGTCGGCCGCGACCTTGGGCTGCTCGTTGTTCTCGGTCGCCTGGGAGCCGTAGCCGCAGGCGGTGAGCAGGAGCGGAAGCGCTGCTGTGGCGGCGATGGTGCGCAGGGCGGTGAGTGATCTGGCGGCAGACACGAAGGTGTCCTTTCACGGAAAGGGTTTCAGGGAGTGCGGAGATGCGGGGATACGCGACGCGATGCCCTCGGGGCGGACGCCGGACCGTCGTGCGTCGACGGGCCGCGCCTCACACGGTCGGCGCGCGTTCGGGCCGGGAGCGGACGGCGGTGGCGCCGGCGGTGTTCCGCGGGGCGGGGAGGCGGATCCGCTGAACGGCCTCAGAGAGAACGGCCTCAGAGAGGCAGACAGATGGCGCTGGACGTGCGTCCGAGGTCGATGTGCCGGCGGGAGGTGAGGCGGGGGAGCGAGCGGTCTGCCTGCTTCAGCGTGTGCACAGCTACCACCACCTCCGGAATCCCTAGTTTTCCCACCTGGCTGATAGGCATAGTGGCAGAGGCGGGTTTCGGCCCCAAGAGGGATTTCGCATTGTGGACGATCGCGTTTCGTGATCCGAGACGTCGCAGGTCGGGCCAGGTCAGGTCAGGTCGGGTCAGGCGTCGGCTTTCGCCATGGCCTGGCGGCGGCCGTTCAGGTAGTGGTCGCCGATGGCGCGCAGGCGGTGGGCGGCCGGGTGGTGGGCTGTCAGGGTGCGGGCGTTGCGCCAGAAGCGGTCCAGGCCGGGGGCGTCCGTGAGCTCCAGGACTCGGGTGGTGATGTGCAGGGCCGCCCTCGTCGTGACGGTCTCGGCCATGGCGACTAGGGCGTCGACGGCCGCCGGTTCCTCCGGGTCGAGCTCCGCTCCGGCGCTCAGGGCGAGCGTCATCGCGTCCGTCGCCCTCTCGACCACGGCGGCGGCCGTCTGGGAGGCGGAGGCGAGTTCGCCGTACGTGAGGAGTAGGTCGGAGTCGTCGCCGGGCGGTCCTGGGGTGCGGCTGTTCATGCCGAGGTCGCGTGCTTCGGCGAGAGCGCCCTCGGCGGTGCCCAGGCCGACATGGCACAGGGCGAGACGGAGCGCGGGCTCGGCGAGTGCGGTGAAAGGCGCGGTCGACTCCTCGTCCTGCGGCCGGTGTCCCAGTACCTGTTGGGGAGTGACGACGACCCCGTCCATGACGACCGCACCCGCGCCGGCGACGCGCTGGCCGAGACGGTCTGAGGACGGTTCGGCGATCACTCCCTCGGCATCGGCTGGGATGCGTACGACGAGCACGTCTCCCGTC
Source organism: Streptomyces sp. NPDC051909 (assembly GCF_040681095.1). Classification (NCBI taxonomy): domain Bacteria; kingdom Bacillati; phylum Actinomycetota; class Actinomycetes; order Kitasatosporales; family Streptomycetaceae; genus Streptomyces; species Streptomyces sp. NPDC051909. Next base: position 3,013 of record NZ_JBFAYA010000008.1, read on the forward strand.
ACGGCGCACACCGCGTCCACCAGGAACTGGTCGGCGACGGTCACCGCGGTGTCCACCGGGCGGCGCCCGTGCAGCACGTAGCCCGTGTCCAGCGGCGTCAGGGTGAGGTCCGGCCCGCCGGTGTCATGGGTGGAGCCGGGGGCGCGGACGGTCCCGGCCCAGAGCCACTGCTCGCATGCCGCCTCCTCTTCGAGGACGGGTGCGCTGAGGCGTGAGGCGTAGAAGCGGCCGCTCCAGGCGTGCGTGTAGTGGCGGGCGAGCATTTCGCCGAGGGAACTGTCCGCCGAGGCGACCTCCCGAATGACGGCGCACCCGGTGCGCCAGTCCGCCCCGCCGCCCGGCAGGGGCGGGGTGAGGGCCGCCAGCAGGCCGGCCTCGCGCAGCCGCGCCGTCTCGTCGACGGGTGGCTTGCCGGCCTGATCTCGGACGATGGCGTCCGTGGCGAGGTCGTCCGCCACGTCGCGGGCGATACGCAGGAGCGCGTGCCGTCGCTCGCGGCCGGACGGGAGGAAGAGAGCGGCCGGTGTCGCCGGCATGGCGCTCACCGGCAGGCCGAGGTGCGGGAAATCGGCCCGGGGGCCGGGTGGGCGGCCGTGGCACGATGGCGGGTGGTGGTGGTCATGTGCGCTACTCCCGAGGTGTGTTGAGGGCGTCGGGCGCTTGTTGCGCCACGGCCGCGATCAGATTCCCAGTTTTCCTATCGAGTTAATAGGGATATTGGGCGGGAGGTGCCTGTCGGGCAAGGGGGTGACCGAACGGTGGACGGCCGCGTCTCAGGTGCAGAGACGTGTGGCGAGGGGGAGTTCCGGGTGTCCCGTCAGGGATTGGTCCAGGCGGCCGGGTCCTGAGCCAGGGAATGCACGAAGTCGGGCAGCTCACCCGAGGCGATGTCCGCCAGCGAAACGCCCTCCAGGATCTGGCGGACGTTCGCGCGCAGGGCGACCCACAGTGGCAGCAGCGCCTGTGCGGGGCCGTTGTACGAAAGCTCCGGCGGGCGCACGCCGCGTACGGAGACCAGTGGGCCTTCGACCGCCCGCACCACATCGGCGACGGAGATGTCCTCGGCGGCCCTGGCCAGCCGGTAGCCGCCACTCGCGCCGCGCTGGCTGACCACCAGCCCGCCGCGTCGCATGTCGTTGAGGATGCCTTCGAGGAACTTGTGCGGGATCTCCTGCGCCTCGGCGATGGCCTCCGCCTTCAGGGGGCCGCCCTCGGGGGCGCCGGCGAGGAGGAGGGCGGCCCGCACCGCGTAGTCCGCCCTGGCTGAGATCCGCATGAGGGCATTATCCCTGCACGTCGCGTCGATGATCGCGGAGGGGGCCTGGAGCTTTTTCCTATGCAATCAATAGGGAAGTATTGACGTGGGCTCCTGTGCGCCTCAGGATGTCGGCATGTCCCCGTCGCAGCCGTCGCTCGTACGCCGCAGGCACGTCGACTTCCTTCGCGTCGCCAGCGCCGCCTGCCGACTCGTCTAGGGTTTCTCCCCTCCCAGGGGCCTTTCTCCTTCGACGCGCGCGGCGGCATCGCGGCCGCTGGTCTTCTCCGCGTCTTCTCTCCCTCTCTCTTCGCGACCCGATCAGGCACTGCGGGGCCGTGCGGAGCCGCCTGTCGTGCGACGACGATGACGCCGGCCGGTCGGATCCAGCACCAGGGCTCTCACCAGCGCTCTTCCTGCCCCAGCTGTTGCCGCGGAGTCGGCCCGAACCACCAACCCTGACACCAGTCGAAGGGGCTCATCGTGACCACCCCACTCCCCGCATCCCTCATCCGCCGCTCTCCCGCCCCCCGCCTCCGGCTCGTCGGGGACCATCTGCCGGGCGCCACCGCCACCGCCACCGAAGCCGGAGACGGCCGTGTCGGATACCTGATGTTCCTGCCGCCGGACATCGACCCCGTCGCGCTGCTGACCGCGCATGGTCTGCATCCCGAGATCCAGCGCCTCGCTCCGCGCCGGACCGCCCCGCCCGCACCCGCGCCGGAACCCGCGGCCGACCCCGACCCCGTGTACGCCGACCACGGCATCCGGGTCGACCAGGTCGCGCGGCGGATAGAGGTCGACGGACAGGAACTGGACCTCACCTACCTGGAGTTCGGGCTGCTCGCCCATCTGGTCTCCCACCCCCACACGGTCCACACGAGGGAAGCCCTGATCTCGGGGATCTGGGGCTACGGGCACATCGGCGACGGCCGCACCGTCGACGTTCACGTCGCCCGGGTGCGCCGAAAGCTCGGCGCCGCCTACCGGGACCGCATCGTCACGGTGCGCCGGGTCGGCTACAAGTACGTGCCCGACCTCGCATAGCACCGGACCCGGCCGGGGCGCCCCCACCGCCCCGGCCGACGGGCAACCTCAGGCCCCCACCACATCGAGCGCGGCGGCCCGCCCCGCACGGCGGGCCGCCGCTTCCGTCAGGCCGGTCAGGCCGCCACGGGCGTGTAGTGGGCGGCATCGTCGCCCTCGACGACGTAGCTGGTCGTGCCGTCGACCCCGACGGGGGCGTCTCCGGCGACCGTGACGCGGTGCAGCAGCCGCGGCTGGTCGCCGTAGTCGTCGGGGGCGTAGTGCTGGGTGATGCGGTTGTCGAACAGCACCAGGTCCCCGGCGTTCCAGGAGATCCGCACCAGGTTCTCGGGCCGGGTGACGTACGACTGGAGGAGCCCAAGGAGGGCCCGCGACTCCGCCGGCCCGAACCCGACCAGGCTCTGCGCGAACCCGCCGATGAACAGCCCCCGTTCACTGCTCTCGGGATGGACGCGCACCACCGGGTGGGCGGTGCGGTAGCGGCGTGAGACGAACTGCCTGCGGTGCTCGGCGGCCTTCTCGTTCTTCGGTTCGGCGTAGTCGTACGCGTTGGTGTGCACGGCCCAGAGCCGGTCGGCGAGCTCGCGCAGCGGCTCCGGCAGATCCTGGTACGCGGCGGCCGCGTTGGCGATCAGGGTGTTGCCGCCGTACGGCGGGACGACGAGAGCCCGCAGCGTGGACGCCTTGGGCGGCGTACGCACGAAGGTGACGTCCGTGTGCCAGTGGTTGGCGCGGATGCCCTCGTCGCCGTCCACCGGCAGGATCTGCGGTCGTCCGTCGACGGCCGGCACGGTGGGGTGGGCGCTCGTCAGCTCGCCGAAGAGGGAGGCGAAGCGGAGCTGCCCGTCGTCGTCGAGGTTCTGGTCGCGGAAGACGAGGGCCTTGTGCTCCAGCAGCGCGCCGTTGAGCGACGCGACGGTCTCCGGGGTGATATCGCCCGCCAGGTCCAGGCCGTGGATCTCGGCGCCGATACGGCCGCCGATCCGGCGGAGCCCGAAGCCGATCGGTCCCGTCGGACTGGTCGGTCCGGTCGATGCTGTGGGCGCGCCTGATGCGGTGGATGCGGTGGATGCGATGGTCATGCCAGGTCGTCCTTTCAGAAGGTGATGATCAGGGCCGGGAACGTCGGTGATGAGATCGAGCGGGTCGCCGCTCAGGCCGTCGGCCGCGGCAGGCCGTAGTGTTCGCGCAGGGTGCGGCCGCTGTACTCCGTGCGGAACAGGCCGCGGGCCTGGAGGATCGGGACCACCTGGTCGACGAAGTGGTCAAGGCCGCCTGGCAGGTACGGCGGCATGATGTTGAACCCGTCGGCCGCGCCCTGGGCGAACCACTCCTGGATTTGGTCGGCGATCTGCTCGGCGGTGCCGGCGACCACCCGGTGGCCGCGTCCGCCGCCGAGCCGCGCGATCAGCTCGCGCAGGGTGAGCCCCTCCCGCCGGGCGAGTTCGGCGACGAGCGTGAAGCGGCTCCTGTTGCCGTTGATGTCGTGCTCGGCCGGCAGCTCGGGCAGCGGGCCGTCCAGCGGCAGGCCGGTCAGGTCGGTGCCGAGCATCCCGGAGAGCTGCGCCAGGCCGTACTCGGGCACCTGGAGGTCGGTGAGCTCCTGCTCCAGGGCACGGGCCTCCGCCTCCGTCGATCCGATGACGGGGCAGATGCCGGGCAGGATCTTCACCTCGTCCTCCGCGCGCCTCTGGCGGACCACCCTGCTCTTGAGGTCCTTGTAGAACGCCTGGGCGTCGGACAGGGTCTGCTGCGCGGTGAACACCGCCTCCGCGTACCGCGCCGCGAACTCCTTGCCGTCGTCCGACGAGCCCGCCTGCACCAGCAGCGGGCGCCCCTGCGGGGAGCGGGGCACGTTCAGGGGGCCGCGCACCCGGAAGTGCGTCCCCCGGTGGTCGATGGGCCGGACCTTTTCGGTGTCGGCGTAGATGCCGCTCGCCCGGTCGAGGACGATGGCGTCGTCGGCCCAGCTGTCCCACAGCTTGACGGCGACGTCGACGAACTCCCGGGCCCGCTCGTAGCGCAGGCCGTGCTCCAGGTGTTCGGCGCGGCCGAAGTTGCGGGCCTCGTCGACGGTTCCGGACGTCACGATGTTCCAGCCGGCCCGGCCGCCGCTGAGGTGGTCGAGGGAGGCGAACGCGCGGGCCGCGGTGAACGGTTCGTTGTAGGTGGTGGAGACGGTGGCGATGAGTCCGATGTGGCGCGTGGCGGTGGCCAGCGCCGACAGGAGGGTCAGCGGCTCGAAGCCGCCCAGTGCGTTGTACCGGGCGTTGCCCCACAGGGCGAGCCCGTCGGCGAGGAACACCGAGTCGAGCAGCCCGCGCTCGGCGGTGCGGGCCAGCTCCTGGAAGTACGTCGGATCGGTGACGCGTTCCGGCGTGGTGCGGGGGTGCCGCCAGGCGGCGTCGTGGTGGCCGGCGTTCATCAGGAAGGCGTTCAGGTGCAGATGGCGGCGACGGGGCGGTGATCCGGGCATAGCAGTCTCCTCGGTGGGTGGGCGAGTACGGGGCGGCGGCGAGGCGTGGTTCAGCCGTTCGCGGGGACCCGCCAGGAGCTGAGCCGCCGCTCCAGAGCGACGAGGAGCTGGTTGAAGGCCACGCCGATCGCGGAGATCGTGATGATCCCGGCGTACATCTGCGGGATGGCGAAGTTGTACTGCGAGGCGTTGATCAGATAGCCGAGGCCCGCCTTGGCGCCGATCATCTCGGCGGCCACCAGGACCAGGATGGACACGGCTCCCGCGAGCCGGATGCCCGTGAACACCGCCGGCACCGACGCCGGGAGGATCACCTTCTGGAACAGGCGTAGGGCGGGCAGGTCCAGCGACCTGGCCAGCCGCAGCAGGGTCGCGTCCACGGTCCGTACGGCGCTGATGGTGCTGAGCAGGACCGGCCAGGTGCACGCGTACACGACGATCGAGATCTTGGACGTCTCGCCGATGCCGAGCAGCAGCACGAACACCGGCAGCAGGGCGAGGGCGGCGGTGTTGCGGAAGACTTCGAGCAGCGGCCCGAGGAGGTCCGCCACCGGCCGGTACCAGCCGATCAGCAGGCCGAGGGGCACGGCGAGCGCCACCGCGATCCCGAAACCGCTCAGCGAGCGGGTGAGGCTGGCCCGCGCGTTGTCGGCGAGCTGTCCGTCGGCGGCGAGCTGCCACCACGCCTGGGCGACCTCGCTGAACGGGGGAAGGAACGTACGGTCGACGAGGCCGAGCCGCGGCGCGGTCTCCCACAGCAGGAGCAGGGCCACGACGGCCGCCGACCTGGTGCCGGCCCTGACGAGCCCGTACGCCAGGCGGCGCCCTGCCCACCGCAACCGCCTGGGGCGTGCCGGGGCCGGGTCGGCGGTCTGCGGGAATGCCTCGGGACGGGCGGCGAGGCCGGTACCGGCCTCGGTGGTCACTGTACTCACGCGGCGGCTCCTTCCCTTTCCTCCTGCTGGGCCCTGGACACCTCGTCGCGGAGCAGGGACCAGATGTGGTGCCGGTGCCGCGCGAACTCGGGGCTGGAGCGCGGGTCGTCGCCGTCCGCAGGGGCGGGCAGATCGATCGGCACCACCTCCTTGATCCGGCCGGGCCGGGAGGTCATCACGGCCACCCGCTGCCCCAGGTGCACGGCCTCGTCGATGCCGTGCGTGATGAAGACGACCGTCTTGCCGGTGGCCTGCCAGATGCGCAGCAGTTCGTCCTGGAGCGACTCCCGCGTCTGGGCGTCCAGCGCCGCGAACGGCTCGTCCATCAGCAGCACGTCCGGGTCGTACGCCAGGCTGCGCGCGATGGCGACCCGCTGCCGCATCCCGCCCGACAGCTCGTGCGGATGCCGTCCCTCGAAGCCGCAGAGTCCCACCAGGCCCAGGAACTCCCTGGCCCGTGCCGCCCGTTCGCGCCGGGGGATGCCGATGGCCTCAAGCCCGAACTCGACGTTGCCCTGAGCCGTGCGCCAGGGCAGCAGCGCGTACTGCTGGAACACGATGCCCCGGTCGACGCCCGGCCCGGTCACGGGGGAGCCGTCGAGGAGGATGCGGCCCGACGTGGGCCGGGACAGGCCACCGAGCAGGTCGAGGAGGGACGACTTGCCGCAGCCGCTGGGCCCCACCACGACGAGGAACTCACCGGCGCCGACGGTCAGGTCGACACCGTCGAGCGCGGTGACGGCCGAGCGTGCGCCGTCCTTGCCCTTGACGGGGAACTCCTTGCACACCCCGTCGAAGACGATCTTCGCCGTATGCGTATGCGTATGCGTATGGATATGCGTATCCGAATCCGTGGCGGTCACGAGGTCACCTCCCGTTGTGGTTGAAGTCGTTGGTGTAGAGGGCGTCGAGGTGGACCCGGCCGCGGTCGACGTCCCCGCGCTGGGCCAGCCAGTCGATCCAGAGCTGGAGCTCCTTGCCCGTGATACGCCCGCCGGGCTCGGCCACGCCGTACGACCTCCAGTAGCGCAGGGCGCCGGCGTCCTCGTTCCGCTTCCGCTTCCCGACGATCTCCGTCATCCGGGCCACGACCTCGTCACGCGGGGTGGTGCGCGACCAGTCGAGTGCCCGGCCCACCGCGGTGACGAAGGTCCGCACCGTGTCCGGGTTGTGCTTGATGAAGCGTTCGGTCATGACGTACGTGCCGGCACTGAAGGAGCCCAGGAGCTCGTGGTCGGTGAACAGCGGCCGCAGCCCTCCGTTGGCGAGGGCCTTGTCCCGCAGTACCCCGCCGAGCACGGCGACGTCGATCTGCTTCTGCCGCAGGGACTGCTCGGTGTTCACAGGAGGGACGACGAGAGGCTCGACCTTGTCGGTGTCCGCGGTGGACAGGCCGCCCCGCTGGAGGTAGATGTCGAGCATGGCCTCGGAGTGCGCGCCGAGGGTGTTCATGCCGACCTTCTTGCCGATGAGGTCGCGGGCGGAGCGGATGGGGCTGTCGGTGAGGACGTAATAGCCGCTGTAGGACTCCTTGTCGGAGCCGTAGTAGCTGATGACGGCCTTGATCGGGGCGCCGCTCGCGGCCAGCTTGACCACCGCTCCGTTGAACGCGCCGCCGAAGTCGGTCTGGCCGGTGGCCGCCGACTGGATGTCCTGCGGGCCGCTGATGGTGTTGCCGACCCACTCCAGCTTCACGTCTTCCAAGTACCCGAGGTCCTGGGCGAGTTCGGCGGGAGTGACCTGGCCGGTCCAGCCCTGGTAACGGAGCGTCTTGGTGCCGCCCTTGGCGGAGCCGCCGCTGCCCGCGGCCGTGCCGCAGCCGACCGCGACGGCCGAGAGGCCGAGCAGGGCGAGGAATTGGCGTCGGTTCGTCGGGGACAACGTGCTCATCGGAACGTCCTGTTCAGAGGGGACGAGGGGCGGTGGAGAGCGCGCACGAACCCGTCCATGGCCTGGAGGAGGCAGAGGAATGCGACGGAATCGCGGCGGAGTTGAAAGCCGGCCGAGTTCCGGAGGATGTCAGAGACAGCGGAAAGGGCGGCGAAAGGCAGGGGACGTCCGGGGCGGCAGCGGCCTGTGACGTGGCCGCCGGCGGGCGTCTAACAGGCGCAGCAGACCGCACAGAGAGCGCTGGCGTGCCGCCGGAGATCGACGTGCAGCCGCGTGCTGAAGTGCGCTGACTGGTTCACGTCCATGAGGCTGGCAGCGTGAATCGGCCACGTCAATGCGAGAATCGGAGCCGTCTCATATTCTGAATTTCTCGACATACGCCCGAAGCGTGCCGTTCATTGTCCGCGTCGCGCGGTCGCCCTTTCCAGCCGGGCCCGAAAACCTGCCAGCTGGTTCCTGAGTCGCTGCAGGGGGGTGGGCGGCAGAGCACGTGCGGAGCCGCGCGCGTAGTGGCGCTCGACGTAGAACTGCCCCGCGCTGAGCACGGTGGTGACGGCGATGTACCAGAGGGTGGCCACCATCAGCAGCGGGATGACCTGGTACGTCTGGTTGTAGACCAGCTGCACCGAGTACAGCAGGTCGTGCACCGCGAGGACACTGACGATGCTGGTGCCCTTCAGGGTGCCGATCAGCATGTTCCCGGCGGTCGGGACGATGGAGCGCATCGCCTGCGGGATGACGATCCGGCGCAGGGTGCGCGGCCTGCCGATGCCGAGAGCCTGGGCGGCCTCCGTCTGGCCGGAGTCCACCGAGAGGATGCCGCCGCGCACCACCTCGGCGGCGTAGGCGGCTTCGTGCAGGGTCAGGCCGATGACGGCCGTGAGGGTGGGGCCGAGCAGGTTGACCGTCTTGACGGTGACGAACTCGGGCCCGAAGGGGATGCCGAGTCCGAGCGTCGGATAGAGGGCGCCGATGTTGAACCAGAACAGCAGCTGCACCAGCAGCGGGGTGGACCGGAAGATCCACACATAGCCCCAACTCAGCGCGCGGAGCACAGGGTTGGCGGACAGGCGCAGCACGGCCAACGGGATGCCGAGCAGGAAGCCGAGCACCATCACCACACCGGTCAGCCAGAGGGTGAGCAGCAGGCCGTCGAGTACGGCGGCGGTGGTGAAGTACCGGCCGACCACCTCCCACTGGAAGGCGCTGTTGCGGACGACGGAGCGGACCGCCATCGCGAAGACCAGCAGAGCGGCGGCGGCCGTCAGCCAGCGGCCGGCGTGTCGGCGCGGCACGATCCGCGGGGGATCGGCCTCGGGGCCTCGGCCGTCGGAGGCGCTCAGGCGTGGTGCGGGCGGGACGGACGCGGGGACGCGGGCGGGATCGTAGATGTCGGACGGTGAAGCCATCAGAAGGCTCTCCAGGTGAGGGAGGCGCGCGGGCGGAGGTGTCCACCCGGCGGGTGCACGTGCGTGGACTCCGGGCAGACGCGGTGCGGGGCACCGGGTGGTGGCCGGTTTCCGGCGTCGTCACGCTCGCCGCGTCCCTCAACGCGGCCGGTACGGCTGCCGCGCGCGGCGGAGCCGGTCCGGCCTCGATCGTACGGGCGCACCGCGCGCAGGTGTCAACCGCACCACGCCCGGGAGTCGCCCGACACCGGTCCGGTATCCGGGCCGTGGTTGACGAGAGGCGCGATGTGATGCTCAATTGGGCGCATGAATGCCGAGCAGCGGCTGGTCACGCGCGATCACATCGACTTCGGTCGGGTGTGGTCCGCGGCGTGTTGCGCCTGACGCGGCAGCGGGCCGTCTGACCGGCCCTTCCCTCCCTCGGTGGCCCCGTCGCGGGCCGAGTTCGTCCTTTCGCGGCACCGTCCTGCACACCGCGCGCTCGGCACACGCCGAGTCCGCGTGCGGGCGGCCCTGCGGGACCTGACGCGCGCTGCCGCCGCCCTCCCTCGCCCGAGGCCCTGAACCCGCCCCTGCCCCGGCGTCGTCACACCTGCTCCCCCCGATTCCCCGCCCCCTGAAGCGCCGTCGCGCCGGCCGCGCCGAAGGGCTGCCCTGCTCCGCCGTGCCCGGCCCGCGCCACCACATCACGGCACGGACCCGAGGACTTGAGGAAAGGCCATCTCCCATGCCCGTGGAGTTCCTTGGCATCGCCGCCACCAACGACGGATCCGAATCCACCCCGCGCTCCGGCGCCGCCTTCGACAAGGAGTACACGCTCCGGCTCGCCCGGGCGCACGAGGACCACGGCTGGGACCGGGTGCTGTTCGCCTACGGCTCCGGGGCGCCCGACCCCGCCCCGGCCGCCGCCTACGTCGCGAGCCGACTGGAGAGGCTCCAGATCCTGCTCGCCCACCGGCCCAACGTCTCGTATCCCACCTTCGCCGCGAAGACCTTCGCCACCCTCGACCAGATCAGCGACGGCCGGCTGACCGTGCACTTCATCACCGGCGGCAACGACCACGAGCAGGCCCGCGAGGGCGACACCCTCACCAAGGACGAGCGCTACGCGCGGACCCGCGAATACATCGGCATCGTCAAGAAGATCTGGACCACGCACGAGCCCTTCGACCACGAGGGAGACCACTACCGCTTCCACGACTTCGTCAGCGACGTCTTCCCGGTCCAACAGCCCCGCCCCGGAGTGTCGTTCGGCGGGTCGTCGCCCGCCGCGTACGCCGCCGGCGGCGCCGAGGCGGACATCTACTGCCTGTGGGGCGAGCCCCTGGCCAGGACCGCCGAGCAGATCGAGGCCGTGGAGGCCGCCGCGAAGGCGGCGGGCCGCACCGAGGCGCCCCGTATCCAGGTGGCGTTCCGGCCGATCATCGCCCCGACCGAGGAGCTGGCCTGGGAGAAGGCCCAACGCACCGTCGGCGCGATCCGGAAGCGGCGCGAGGCGGGTCTCGTACGACACCACCGCAGAGGCACCCAGGGGAACCCGGAGAACACGGGCTCGCAGCGGCTGCTCGCCATCGCCGAGGCGGGGGAGCGCTACGACCGCGCCCTGTGGACCCCGACCGCAGCGGCCACCGGCGGGGCGGGCAACTCGAACGCCCTGGTCGGCACCCCGGAAACGGTCGCCCAGGCGCTGCTCGACTACTACGACCTCGGCGTCGACATCCTCTCCGCCCGCGGCTACGACCTCCTGGACGACGCCATCGACTTCGGCCGCTACGTGATCCCGATCGTCCGCGAAGAGGTCGCCAGGCGCGACGCCGAACGGGCGGCACGCGGCACCCTCGCGGCGGTGAACGGATGACGTCCGCCGCAGAACTGACGGTGATTCACGTCCCTGTCTCCGATCCCCGAGTACGGCCCCTGCTGCGGGAACTCGGCGACGAGTACTCCCGGCGCTACGGCAAGGACGCACACGCCGAGATCTCCCGCTACCCCGACGAGGAGTTCACCGTCCCGCACGGCGGCATCCTGCTCCTGCTCCTCGAACACGGCGAGCCGGTCGCGGGCGGCGCGTTCCGCCGGTACGACGCGAGCACGGCCGAGTTGAAACGGATCTGGACGCACTCCGCCCACCGGCGGCGGGGCCTCGCCCGCCGTGTCGTCGCCGAACTGGAGCACCAGGCGCGCGCCCGCGGCTACCGGCGGATCTACCTGACCACCGGCCCGCGCCAGCCCGAGGCCCGCGGTCTGTACCTGGCCACCGGCTACGCCCCGCTGTTCGACACGGAGGCCGACCCGGAGACCATCGGCCCGCTGCCCTTCGAGAAGCACCTGCCGACAACCGCGACACACCAAGGAGAGGCGGCACATCTGTGAGCGCCCATGACAGCGGAACACGTCTGCGTCGTCCGCGCCGCCTGCGCATCGCCACCGCGCTGCTGCCCGTACTGGTACTCACCGCCTGCGGATCCGACGGCACCTCCGGCACCACGCCGGCGGGTGCTCAGGCATCCCCGGCGCCGACCGACGACCCGGTCGCCCCCGTCAGGAAGGTCGATACCGTCGCCGCCCTGCTGCCCGCCGACGTACGCCAGGGCGGCACGCTGCGGATCGGCAGCTCGATCGGATTCCCGCCCGGCGCGTACTACCCGAACGGCCAGGACAAGCCGCCCGCCGGCCAGGACATCGACATCGCCGACGCGGTGGCCAAGGTTCTGGGCGTGAAGCTGGAGCGGCAGGACGCCTCCTTCGAAACCATCCTGCCCGCCCTCGGCAGCGGCAAGTACGACGTCGGCACCGGGAACTTCGGCGTCACCACCGAACGCCTGAAGACCGTCGACTTCGTCACCTACATCAACGACGGCCAGGGCTTCGCGGTGAAGAAGGGCAACCCCACACTCACGACGAAGGTCACCGCCCTCACCCAGCTGTGCGGGCTGACCATCGGCACCGGCGCCGGCACCACCTTCGAGGCGACCCTGACCGCGAAGCAGGGGGTGTGCGCCGAGGCCGGCAAGAAGCCGTACGACGTCAAGGTCTACTCGGAGAACGGGGCGACTCTCACCGCGCTCCAGCAGGGCCGGATCGACGTCGTCATGTCGACCATCAACGGCCTGCGCTACCAGGCGGCACAGCCTGCCGCCCAGACCGCCTTCCTCGGCGAGTACCACCGCCTCGACGTCGGCTTCGCCTTCAAGAAGGGCTCCCCGCTCGCCAAGGCGTTCCAGGCCGCCGTCAACGAGCTGATCAAGGACGGCACGTACGCCCGGATCCTCAAGAAGTGGGGCACCACCGCCTCCGCGATCGACACGTCTCGGGTCAACCCGCCCGAGCACACGTAACGACCACACAGGAATACCACGATGGCTCTCACCACAGGCTCAGCCTCCGCGCCACCCGGCGCGGCCTCGCCGGGCGCCGGCCCCGAGACACGGCCCGCCCCGGACGACCCGGCCTCGCTCAAGGTCGTCCCCGCCCGCCACTACGCCCGCTGGGCGGCGGCCGTCGTCGTGATCGTGCTGGTCGCCCAGTTCGTGCACGGGCTGGCCACCAACCCGGTCTGGGAGTGGGGCGTCTTCCGCGCCTACTTCCTGTCCGAGACGATCGTCCAGGCGGTGTGGGTGACCCTGCAGCTCACCGCGTACGCCACCGTCCTCGGCTTCCTCCTCGGCACCGTCCTGGCCTTCATGAGGCTGTCGCGCAGCCCGGTCCTGCAGACCGTCGCCTGGTCCTACATCTGGATCTTCCGGTCGATCCCGATGATCGTCCAACTGGTGTTCTGGTTCAACCTGAGTGCGCTGTACCAGGAGTTGGGCGTCGGCATCCCCTTCGGTCCGGTGTTCTGGTCCGTCGACAGCAACAGCCTCATCGGCACCATCGGCGCCGCCGTGATCGGCCTGACGCTCCATCAGGCAGCTTATGCCGCCGAGATCGTGCGCGGCGGCGTCATCGCCGTCGACCACGGGCAGCTGGAGGCCGCTGCCGCACTCGGCATCCCCCGGCTGCGGCAGATCCGCCGGATCGTGCTGCCGCAGGCGATGCGCGCCATCCTGCCCACGGCAGGGAACGAGATCATCGGCCTGCTCAAGGGCACCTCGGTGGTCTACGTGATGGCCATCGGCGAGCTCTTCTACCAGGTACAGGTGATCTACGGCCGCAACGGACGGGTGATCCCCCTGCTCCTTGTCGCCACCGCCTGGTACGTGCTTCTCACCTCTCTGCTGTCGGTCGCGCAGTACTACGTGGAGCGCCACTTCGCCCGGGGCGCCGACCGGACCCCGCCGCCCACCCCGTTCCAGCGCGCCCGCCGCCTCCTGGCAGCGCAGCGCCCGGCCGCCACCCACCACCTGACGGAGAAGACATGAACGACGTCATGGTCGACGTCCACGACGTCCACAAGAGCTTCGGCCCGCTGGAGGTGCTGCGCGGCGTCGACCTGAAGGTCCGCGCCGGTGAGGTGACCGTGATCCTCGGCCCGTCCGGCTCCGGGAAGTCCACCCTGCTGCGCACGATCAACCACCTGGAGAAGGTCAACCGCGGCTGGGTCAGCATCGACGGCGAGCTCATCGGCTACCGCCGCTCCGAAGACAAGAGAGCGGCCCGAAGGGCCTCGGTTGAGGGTGGTGGTGGGCGACGGGCGGGAAAGCTCCACGAGCTGAAGGAGAAGGACGTCCTGAAGCAGCGAACCCACATCGGGTTCGTGTTTCAGAACTTCAACCTGTTCCCGCATCTGACCGTCCTTGACAACCTCGTGGAGGCGCCGGTCTCCGCACTGCGCCGGCCGCGCAGGGAGGCGGAGGAGAACGCCCGCCGGCTCCTCGACCGGGTCGGTCTCGCCGACAAGGCCGACGCGTATCCGCGTCAGCTGTCCGGAGGCCAGCAACAGCGCGTGGCCATCGCCCGCGCGCTCGCCCTCGAACCCAAGGTGCTGCTGTTCGACGAGCCCACCTCGGCGCTCGACCCGGAACTCGTCGGCGAAGTCCTCGACGTCATCAAGGACCTGGCCCGCGCCGGCACGACCATGATCGTCGTGACGCACGAGATCGGCTTCGCCCGCGAGGTCGCCGACACCGTGGTGTTCATGGACGGCGGCGTCGTCGTGGAACAGGGCCCGCCCGCGGCCGTACTCGACGACCCGAGGTACGAGCGCACCCGCGCCTTCCTCTCCAAGGTCCTCTGACCACCCCCTCTGCTCTCTCCCCCCCGATCCCCGTAAGCAAGGAGCACGACCATGTCCACCACCTCGATCGCCCGCCGCGCCACCGCCGCAGCGCTGGGGCTGACCGCCGCCCTCGTCCTCGCCGCGTGCGGCAACCCTTCCGACGGCGGTACGACCGAGGTCGCGGCCACGTCGGGCGGCACGGTGAAGATCAACCTGAGCCCCGACCAGAACCGCGTCACCACCGGAAAAGTCGACTCCATAGCCGCCGAGGTCCCGGAGGAGATCCGCAGGCGAGGCACCCTGGAGATCGTCGACTCCTCCGGCTCGGCGGCGCCCCTGACCTTCCACGCCACCGACAACAAGACCGTCATCGGCGTCGAGCCCGACCTCGCCTACCTGGTCGCCGACGTGCTCGGCCTGAAGCCGCACATCAACACGGTCTCCTGGGAGAACATCTTCGTCGGCCTGGACAGCGCCAAGTACGACGTCGGCTTCAGCAACATCACCGTCACCGAGGAGCGCAAGGAGAAGTACGACTTCGCCACCTACCGCGAGGACAACCTGGGCTTCGAGGCGAAGAAGGGCAGCGGTCTGAAGATCACCGGGCCCGAGGACGTCGCGGGCCGGACCGTCGCCGTGAGCAGCGGCACCAACCAGGAGAAGCTGCTCGTCGAGTGGAGCAGGGAGAACGAGAAGGCCGGCCGCAAGCCGGTGGACATCAAGTACTACCAGAACGACAGCGACACCTACCTCGCCCTCCAGTCCGGCCGCATCGACCTCTACCTCGGCCCCAACCCGACCGCCGCCTACCACGCGGCCACCACCGGGAGGACGGAGGTGGTCGGCACGTACTCCGGCGCGGGCGCCACCCTCCAGGGCCTCATCGCGGCCACCACCAAGAAGGACAGCGGCCTGGCCGAGCCGCTTGCCGACGCGCTCAATGAGGTCATCAAGAACGGCACATACGCGCAGGTGCTCAAGCGCTGGGGCCTGTCCGACGAGGCCGTGTCCACGTCCCAGATCAACCCGCCCGGCCTGCCCAAGACCAACAAGTAGCCGTCGCGGGAAGCGGGGCCGCGGCACGCCGCGATACGCCGCGGTACGCGGCCCCGCACCCGTCCCACGCCACGTCTCACGCTCTCGAAGGGTCCGCCATGGCCACCGTCCTGTCCGTCTCCGGAAGCCCCTCCGCCACCTCCCGTACCGCCCGGCCGCTGCGTCATCTGGACCGGCGGCTCACGGCCCAGGGCCACGAGGTGATCCCCCTGGACGTCCGTACCGTCCCCGCCGGACGAGCAGCCTGACGGTCTTCAGCCTCGCAGCGCCGGCTGAGGTCTTGACGACGGTCGAAGGGCGCCGGACACTCGCTCACAGAATCCCTAGTGGATGGGTGGGAAAAATGGAGTGTCCGGAGTCGCCCGCCAACCGCGTGGCGCGCGCGGGTCGCCCGCCGCTCCTGCTGACCTCCCGCCGCCACATCGATCTCCTACGTGTCTGCAGCGCGGCGAGTTCTCGGCGCTGAACCGCCGGGTCCCACCGGCACCGCAACCCGCCGCGTCACGGGCGCGCGCCGATACCGCCGTGTGCCCGTCATCCCCCGTGCGCCGCCGCAGCCGCACCTCTGCGCACCTGAAGCCGGACCTGGACACCCAGGGAGACACATGCCCGCCGCACACACGCCCACCGCGCTGACCCTCCCCTCCGTGCCGTCGTTCCGGGGCAGGATCGGCTGTGACGAGAGCAGCGGCTACTACGCCGTGCCGCGCCGTTACCGCCTCCATCTCACGCCGTCCTGCCCCCACTGTCTGCGGATCGCCATCACCCACAGTCTGCTCGGCCTGGATGAGGCCGTCCCCGTGGTGCTGCTTCCTGCCGTGCCCGACGCACCCGGGGGCGGATACTCCGCTCTGCGCCCGCTGTACGAGGCCGGTTCGCACAGGTACAAGGGACCCGCTGCCGCACCGGTGTTGAGCGACACCTGGACGGGGCGGATCGTCAGCACGCACACCCCGGACATCCTGAGCGACCTGGCCCGGCGCCTCTCCGGTGACGCCCCCGACGGGCCCGTGCTGTACCCGCACGGTGCGGAGGCCGAGATCGAGGCCGTCGAGCACCTCTGCGCGTACCGGATCGACCGAGCCGCACAGCACGCCGGCCAGGCCGGTGCCGACGCCACCGCGCGTCGGACCGCCCTCGGTTCCCTGCTGCGGACCCTGGTCTCACTGGAATGGCGGCTCGCCGACCAGGAGTTCCTGCTCGGCGACGAACCGACCGCCGGCGACGTGTGGTTGTGGGTGTCCCTGGTCCAGCTCGACACCGTGCACCGCCTGCATCTGGACGCCGCCGCGGTGCACGCCGTGGCCGACCATCCGCATCTGTGGTCCTACGCACGGAGACTGGCCGCCCACCCCGCCTTCGGCCGGCACCTCGATCTCGACGGCATCGCCCGCAGGCACCATGCCCACTGCAGGGGACTGGAGGCCGCGGGGGCGGCCGTGCAGATTCTGGACTGGGCGGCTCACATCGCGGGCGGGGGCGCCGTACGGCACTGCCCGCCCGGCACGGAGAAGGAGGATCCGGACGGTTTCATGGAGCCGAAACACGCCCTCCACCTTCGTCCGTCCAGCTCCGCCTAGGCTGCGAGGACATGGGGACTTGCCGTGCCGCAGCGTGCCGGAGCGTGCGGCAGGCCCCGGCCCGAGCAGGACGACCAACCGGAAGAGCGGAGGTGACGGTGTCTTACCCCGTCTTCCCCGATTCCCGTGTACTCGTCCCGGCTGCCCCGGTTCTCGTCGCGCGCGGCTGCGTCCGCCTGTACTCCCGCGCCCACATCGATCTGCGACGGGTGGCCGGCGCCCTCTGTCGTTCCTGACCTGTTCCCCGCCATCGGACCCTCCGTACGAGGGCCGATGACCCATACGGTCGACCAGGAAGGCCCCCTTCTCGTGCCCGCACATCCCCCTCTTCATCTCGCCGTGGCGCTGGACGGCACCGGCTGGCACCCCGCCGCGTGGCGTGAGCCGGACGCCCGGCCCCACGACCTGTTCACCGCCCGCTACTGGGCCGACCTCGTGGCCGAGGCCGAACACGGCCTGCTCGACTTCGTGACGTTCGAGGACGGGCTCGGGCCGCAGTCCTCGCACCCCACGGAGCCGGACGGGCGTACGGACCAGGTCCGGGGCCGACTGGACGCCGTGCTCGTCGCCGCCCGGATCGCACCGCTGACCCGGCACATAGGGCTCGTACCGACGGTGGTGGCCACGCACACCGAGCCGTTCCACATCTCCAAGGCGATCGCCACCCTGGACTACGTCAGCACCGGCCGCGCGGGCCTGCGCGTCCAGGTGACGGCACGGCGGAACGAGGCCGCGCACTTCGGCCGCCGTACCTTCCCGCCCCTCCGCATCGAGGACCGGGACACCCCGGCCGGCCGGGACCTGGCCGTCGAACTCTTCGAGGAGGCCGCCGAACACATCGAGGTGGTGCGCCGTCTGTGGGACAGCTGGGAGGACGACGCGGAGATCCGTGACGTCGCCACCGGACGCTTCATCGACCGCGACAAGCTGCACCACATCGACTTCGAGGGCAGGCACTTCAGCGTCAAGGGCCCCTCGATCACCCCTCGGCCCCCGCAGGGCCAGCCCCTTGTCAGCGCGCTCGCGCACGACAGCGTGCCGTACCGACTGGTGGGCCGTTCCGCCGACATCGGGTACGTCACCCCGCACGACACCGACCACGCCAGGGCCATCGTCGCCGAGATCCGTGCCGCCCAGGCCGCCGCAGGGCGGGCGGAGGAGCGGCTGCACGTCTTCGGCGACCTGGTCGTGTTCCTGGACGACGAGCCCGCGGCAGCGAAGTACCACAAGGCTCGCCTGGACGACGTGGCGGGCTACGCCTACATCAGCGACGCCAAGGTGTTCACGGGCACGCCCGGGCAACTGGCGGACCATCTCCTGGAGTTGAGCCGAGCCGGTCTGACCGGCTTCCGACTGCGCCCCGGAGTGATCGGCCACGACCTGGAACAGATCACCCGGGGCCTGGTGCCCGAACTCCAACGCCGGGGCGCCTTCCGGCACGCCTACGAGGCGGACACCCTCCGGGGGCTGCTCGGGCTCACCCGCCCCGCGAACCGCTACGCCGCCGCCGTCTGAGCCGCAGGAGCCGTACCACCATGACCGACCCGACCACGGGCAAGCCCCTGAAGCAGATCCATCTCGCGGCCCACTTCCCCGGCGTCAACAACACCACCGTGTGGAGCGACCCGCGGGCAGGCAGCCACATCGAGTTCAGCTCGTTCGCGCACTTCGCGCGGACCGCCGAACGCGCGAAGTTCGACTTCCTCTTCCTCGCCGAGGGACTGCGACTGCGCGAACAGGGCGGCCGGATATACGACCTGGACGTGGTGGGACGGCCCGACACCTTCACCGTCCTGTCCGCGCTCGCCGCCGTCACCGAACGCCTCGGCCTGACCGGCACCATCAACTCCACCTTCAACGAGCCCTACGAGGTGGCCCGCCAGTTCGCCAGCCTGGACCATCTCTCCGACGGACGCGCCGCCTGGAACGTCGTCACCTCCTGGGACGCCTTCACCGGCGAGAACTTCCGGCGCGGCGGCTTCCTCCCGGAGGACCAGCGCTACTCCAGGGCCAGGGAGTTCCTGTCCACCGCCACCGAGTTGTTCGACTCCTGGCACGGCGACGAGCTCGTCACCGACCGGGAGTCCGGCGTCTTCGTGACGGACGCGCAAGCCGGAGCCTTCGTCCACCAGGGACAGCACTTCGACATCGCCGGCCGGTTCAACGTCCCGCGCAGCCCACAGGGCCGTCCGGTGATCTTCCAGGCCGGCGACTCCGAAGAGGGCCGCGAGTTCGCCGCCGCGGACGCCGACGCCATCTTCAGCCGGCACAGCACCCTGGAGGCCGGCCGGGCCTTCTACACCGACGTCAAGGGACGCCTGGCCCGCCACGGTCGCACCCCCGACCAGCTGCTCATCCTGCCCGCGGCGACCTTCGTACTCGGCGACACCGACGCCGAGGCACAGGAACTGGCCCGAGAGGTACGACGCCGGCAGGTCAGCGGCCAGACGGCGATCGCGTACCTCGAACAGGTATGGAACCGGGACCTGTCCGCCTACGACCCGGACGGCCCGCTCCCGGACATCGACCCGGACCCCGGCGAGCACACCGTCGCCCGCGGCCGGGCGAGCGTCCGGTCGTTCCGCGACCCACTCGCCGTCGCCAGGAGATGGCGCGAGCGCGCCGCGGCCGACAACCTGTCGATCCGCGAGCTGGTCATCGAGACCACCGGCCGACAGTCGTTCATCGGCTCACCGGCCACCGTCGCCGAGACCATCGACGACTTCGTCCAGACGGACGCCGCCGACGGCTTCATCCTGGTCCCGCACCTCACCCCCGGCGGCCTCGACGAGTTCGCCGACACCGTCGTCCCGCTGCTCCAGGAACGTGGTGTGTTCCGCCACGACTACACGGGCACCACGCTCCGGGACCACCTCGGCCTGGCGCACCCCGACGCCCGCGCGCAGGCGGCGGCCGAGTCCCGGCGGGTGGCGTCGTGAAGTTCTACGACGCGACATCCCCGACCCGCCGTTCCTCTGGGCCCCGGTCACCGCGGCGCCCGCACCCACCGACCGCTGAGGAGCACCACCCGACCATGTCCGGCATCCCCCTCGGAGTCCTCGACCTCGTCCCGGTCCCGTCCGGCGCCACCGCCGCCGAGGCACTGCGCAACACGATCGACCTGGCCCGGCAGACCGAGCGTTTCGGCTACACCCGCTACTGGTTCGCCGAGCACCACCTCAACCCGGGTGTGGCCGGCGCCTCTCCCGCCGTCGTACTGGCCCTGACCGCCTCCGCGACGTCCACCATGAGGATCGGCTCCGGTGCTGTACTGCTCGGTCACCGCACGGCCCTGTCCACCGTCGAGGAGTTCGGACTGATCGACGCCCTGCACCCCGGGCGACTCGACCTGGGCCTCGGCCGCTCGGGCGGCCGCCCCTCCGGACAGACGGCGAAATCGCGCCCGACCACGACCCCCGTCGTCGACGGCCACGCGCCCAACGGCCTGAAGATCCCGCCCCGGTTCTCCTTCGAGCACCTGATCGCCTCCCCCCGCTTCCGGCTCCAGCAGCAGCTCCTGCACCAGCCCGGCGCCCGCCCCCAGGACTACGGCGAGCAGGTCGACGACATCCTCGCCCTCCTGCGCGGCGACTACCGCTCGGCGGACGGGACCGAGGCGCACGCGGTCCCCGGCGAGGGCGCGGAGGTGGAGGTATGGATCCTCGGCAGCAGCGGCGGTCAGAGCGCCGACGTCGCCGGCCGGAACGGGCTGCGCTTCGCCGCGAACTACCACGTCAGCCCCGCCACCGTACTGGAGGCGGCCGACGGCTACCGCGCCGCGTTCCAGCCCTCCGACCACCTCGACAAGCCCTACGTCAGCGTCTCCGCCGACGTCGTGGTCGCCGAGGACGACGAGACCGCCCGCGAACTCGCCACCGGCTACGGCCCGTGGGTGCGCAGCATCCGCACCGCCGAGGGCGCCATCCCCTTCCCGACCCCGGACGAGGCCCACGCCCGCACCTGGACCGAAGAGGACCGCGCCCTCGTCGCCGATCGTGTCGACACCCAGTTCGTCGGCTCACCCGGTCGGGTCGCGGACCAACTCGAACAACTGCAACAGGCCACCGGCGCCGATGAACTGATCATCACCACCATCACCCACGACCACGCCGACCGGGTCCGCTCCTACCGACTTCTGGCAGAGGAGTGGCAACGCCGATGAGTCGATCGGGGGCGGTGGAGAGCCACTCGTGGCCCTCGTGGTCGCGCTGCACAGCCTGGCCAGACGGCCCGGAGTGCGCGGGGCCGCGGCTTCAGGCCGCCTGCTCGTGTTCGCAGGCGTCCTCGAAGCCGTACGTCTCCCAGGCCGGGAAGTCGTCGTCGACGGGGACGGCCTCGCCGGGTGCCATCAGGCAGGCGTCGAGGGTCGCGCGGAGGGCGTCGGCGCGCAGTCCGGTGCCGATGAAGACCAGTTCCTGGCCCTGCGTGGTCTCCGGGCCGCGGGCGCCGGACGGTTCGAACCGGGCGACGGCGCCGGCCTGGGACCACAGTCCGGTCACCCGGGGCCGGCTGGCGATCCAGAAGAACCCCTTCGAGCGCAGGACCCGCCCGTACGTGCCGCTGTCCAGGCCCTTGGTGACGAAGGTCCACAGGCGCCCGGGGTGGAAGGGAAGGTCGGAGCGGAACACGAGCGAGGAGATGCCGTACTCCTCGGTCTCCGGTACGTGGTCGCCGTTGAGCTCCTTCACCCAGCCCGGGGCCTGCTGGGCCTTCTCCACGTCGAACAGGCCGGTTCCCAGGATGTGTTCGAGGGGGACCTGGCCACGTACGGCGGGGACGATCCGGGCCTCCGGGTTGAGCCGGGACAGCGCGGCGCGGAGCCGGCGCGCCTCTTCGGGGTCGACGAGGTCGAGCTTGTTGAGCACGATGACGTCGGCGAACTCGACCTGGTCCACGAGGAGATCGCTGACGGTGCGTTCGTCGTCCTCGTACTGATCGAGGCCCCGTGCGACGAGTTCGTCGCCGTGGTCGAGTTCCGCCAGGAAGTCCGCGGCGTCCACGACCGTCACCATCGTGTCCAGGCGGGCGAGGTCGCCGAGGGTGGCCCCGTCGTCCCGGGGGAAGGAGAACGTCGCGGCCACCGGCATGGGCTCGGAGATGCCGCTGGACTCGATGAGCAGGTAGTCGAACCGGCCCTCGCGGGCCAGCCGGTCGACCTCTTCGAGGAGGTCGTCGCGCAGGGTGCAGCAGATGCACCCGTTGGTCATCTCGACCAGCCGCTCCTCGGTGCGGGACAGGGCCGCCTCGCCGCCGCGCACGAGCGCGGCGTCGATGTTGACCTCGCTCATGTCGTTCACGATGACGGCGACCCGCAGCCCTTCGCGGTTGCCGAGCACATGGTTGAGCAGCGTGGTCTTCCCGGCCCCGAGGAACCCGGAGAGAACCGTGACCGGCAGTCGGTCGGTGGACGCCATGAGCGGTCAGCCCTCCGGCTGGATGAGGCCGCGCTCGTACGCCTTCACCAGTCGCTGCGGGACCTGGTACACGACGCCGTCGACGGTGACCGGCACCAGCTGGGGCGTGGTGGCCTTCCACTGGGCGCGGCGGTGACGGGTGTTGCTGCGGGACATCTTCCGCTTGGGGACGGCCATCGTGAGACTCCTCGGTTCGGTTCCGACCCGCGGAGGCTATATGAAAATGGATTCCATTCTCAAGCTGATCCTTTGCGGCCGCCGCGAGGCCGGCCTCAGGCCACGTCGGATCCGGGCAACGGGATTTCGAAGTGCACGGTGCCGACACCGGGACCGTGTTCTCCCGTGGTGCGGGCGTCGAAGATCTCCTTGGCCATGCTGCGCCAGAACGCCTCCGCGCCCTCGATGTCGACGTTGGTGTGCAGGTAGATGCTGTCGTACCCGGGGGTCCGCGCGACGAAGGCGCAGGCATGGTCCACGAGGGTGCGGGCCAGGCCGTGCCGCCGGTGCTCCGGGCGTACGTAGACCCGGACGAGTTGCGCGGTGGTGCCCGAGGGGTAGCGCTCGGCGAGCCGGCGCGGGTGCGGCGGGTGAGCCGGTCCTGCCGAGCGGACGCCGGTGGTGGCCACCACCTCGCCACCGTGCACGGCGACCAGCAGCAGGTGGCGCGGATCGTCCAGGTAGGTGGTCTCGATCTCGACGACGTCGCGGTGCCACGCGGGCACGTAGCCGTAGCCGAAGTCCCGGTAGAAGGTGTCGAGCATGACCCGGCGAGCGCCGTCGACATCGGCCCGCCCGGCGGGGCGCACCGTGTAGGGCGTGTGCGGGCGGTGGTTCATCGGGGCCTCCTGGGGTGCGTGGTGTGTCTCGCTTGCGGAGAAGTCGCTCTCCGTCAGATGACAATGAAAACGATTGTCGATAAGGTCCCTCTCGGTCAAGCGAGCGCGCCCTGACCGGCGCTGCCTCCGCGACCGCATCGCACCTCAACCGCGCCGTGAGAAGGGCAAGTCGTGGCTCATCTGCTGATGGTCGAGAGCTGGGTAGGGTCTATGAGCAGGCTGCTGCCAAGGGCCATTCGCGAGGCCGGCCACGAGTTCACCTTCCTGACCCGAGACCTGCACCACTACCTGCGCTCCGCCCCGGAGGGCACCGCACACCCCCTCCTCGCGGCCCGCCATGTGCTCACCGCGGAGACCAACGACACCGACGCGCTGCTGCCCTTCGTCGAGCGCGCCCACGAGGTCCTGCGCTTCGACGGAGTGGTCACCTCCTGCGACTACTACCTCAGGACGGCCGCACGGATCGCGGGGCGCCTCGGCCTGCCCGGCCCCACGCCCGAGGCGGTCGAGAACGCCTGCCGCAAGGACGCGACCCGCCGGGTCCTGGCCGAAGCCGGGCTGCCGGGACCGCGGTTCGCCGTGTGCGCGGACTGGGCCGAGACCGCCGCCGCGGCCCACGACCTCGGCTACCCGCTGGTCTTCAAGCCCGTGGACCTGTGCGCCGGGATGTTCGTCCGCCGCGTCGACGACGACGCCGCGCTGGCGGACGCCTACCGCGCGCTCGCCGCGTTCCCCGTCAACGCCCGAGGACAGCGCCGCGACCCCGTGGTGCTGCTCGAAGAACTCCTCGACGGCCCGGAGGTGAGCGTCGAGACCGTGTCGTACGACGGGACCGTGCACGTCGTCGGCGTCACCGACAAGAGCGTCGGCGGGGCCCCCGCGTTCGTCGAGACCGGCCACATGTTCCCCGCCGCCCTGGACCCGGCGGACACCGTAGCTGCCGAGGAGACCGCGCGCCGGGCGCTCAAGGCGCTCGGACTCGACGGCGTCGTCGCCCACACCGAGATCAAGCTGACGGCCGACGGGCCGCGCCTGGTCGAGGTGAACCCCCGGCCCGCCGGCAACCGCATCACCGAGCTCGTACGGCATGTCACCGGCATCGACCTCGCCGCCGCCTGCGTGGACGTCGCCCTCGGCCGCGCACCGGACCTGCGCCGTCGCGCCACCGGACTGACCAGCGCCGCCATCGGCTTCCTGGTGCCGGACGAGGACGGCGTGCTGGAGGCCGTCGACGGCGCCGACGCGGTGCGCGCCGCGGACGGCCTGCTCGAACTGCAACTCGCCGATCCCGGCAGGGCCGTCAAGGCCGCCGGCAGCAACAACGAGTACCTCGGCCACGTCATGGCGGGCGATACGCGGGGCCCGGCCGCCCGGGCTCGCGTCGAAGACCTCCTCGCCCAGCTCCGTCCCCAGGTGGTGACCCGATGACCGCCCTGACCGAACTGCCCCTCGCGGCCTCCTCGTACGACGAGCTCGTCGAGCGCGTACTGGCCGGCGGCTTCGGGCCCGATCCGCGCACCCGGCGGATCTCGGTGGCCTTCACCACCCGCCAGGCGGTACGCCACGAAGGGCGCGGCTCCGGCTATCGCAACGAAGTGCTCAGCCTGCGCCTCGCCGAAGCCGTGGGGTCCTGCGCGGTCGAGCCGGGAGAGCTTCCCGACGGCGCCGTCGAGGACTGCGTCGGCGCCGACGTCGCCCGGCTCCTGGCGCACGAGCTGCTTCCGGTCCGGGTCGCCGCCCTCGACGCGTACCTCCTGCACACCCTGCCGCACGGTCCGGAGAACGGCGCGCGGCCCTGCCCGCTGTCCGCCGGCACGTCGCTGGAGAAGTCCCGGGCCAGGGCCAGGGCCGTGGTGGAGCTGGTCGACGCCGCGCCCGGAGCGACCGTGCTCGTCGTCGGCGTGGTCAACTCCCTCCTGGAGGCCCTGCGGGCGCGCGGACTCGCGTACATCCCCTGCGACCTCAAGGGCGGCACGACCGAGTGGGGCGAGCCGGTCCGCACCGACGCCCTGGCGGAGCTGGAACGCTGCGACGCGGTGCTCGCCTCCGGCATGACCCTCGGCAATGGCAGCTTCGAGCCGCTGCGCCGGCGCGCGCAACTGCGCGGCATCCCCCTGGTGATGTTCGCGCAGACCGGCAGCGCGGTCCTGCCGCGCCTGATCGGCTCCGGCGTCAGCGCGGTGTGTGCGGAGCCGTATCCCTTCTTCTGGCTGGACGGCGGCCCGGGGACCATCCACTGCTACGGAGGCGCCCGGTGACCACGGCCGTCCTCGGCTCCGCGCGCGTCGCGGGAGACCGGGAGCTCCTCGCCCTGCTCGGCCGTACTCCGCTCGCCCGCGTCTCGGTCGATCTGCCGTACCCGCAGCCGGGCTTCTGGGCGAAGCTCGAAGGGCTCGGCGTCGGCGGTATGAAGGCACGTGCCGCCGTCTCCATGCTCCTTGGCGCCGAGGAGCGCGGCGAACTGCGGCCGGGCGCCCCCGTGGTGGAGTCCACCTCCGGGACGCTCGGCATCGGGCTGGCCTTCGCCGGGCAGGCCCTCGGCCACCCGGTCGTGCTGGTCGGCGACATCGAGCTGGAGCCCTCGATGCGGCAGCTGCTGCGCGCGTACGGCGTTCGCCTGGAGCTGGTCGACCGCCCGGCGGCCGAGGGCGGCTGGCAGGCCGCGCGGCTCGCCCGACTGGGCGAAGTGCTCGCGCTGCTCCCGGACGCGTACTGGCCCGACCAGTACAACAACCCGGACAACACGGCGGGTTACGCCTCCCTGGCTGCCGAGCTGGCCACCCAGCTCGACCATCTCGACGTGCTCGTGTGCAGCGTCGGAACCGGCGGTCACAGCGCCGGGATCAGCGGCGCGCTGCGGCGTCACTGGCCCGGCCTGCGGCTCATCGGCGTGGACGCCACCGGCTCCACCATCTTCGGCCAGCCCGCCAGGCCGCGCCTCATGCGCGGCCTCGGCAGCAGCATCCATCCGCGCAACGTCGCCTACGACGCCTTCGACGAGGTCCACTGGGTCGGCCCCGCCGAGGCCGTCGACGCCTGCCGCCGACTGGCTCGCTCCGCTTTCGTCAGCGGCGGCTGGAGCACCGGCGCCGTCGCCCGCGTCGCCGCCTGGGCCGCCCGCGTCCACCCCGGTGCCGTCGTCGCCACCGTCTTCCCCGACGGCCCCCAGCGCTACCTCGACAGCGTCTTCGACGACGAGTTCACCACCGCCCACGGCGTCGACCCGGCCACCGCCGCCACCCGCCCCGTCGAGATCCCGTACCCCCAGGCCGTGGAGGCCACCGGCTGGGCCCGGTGCCGCACCGTCACCGATCCGCTCGCCACACCCCCGGAAGAGAACACGTGAAGGCCAGTCAGCGCACCGTACGCCTCGAACTCACCGAGCCACTGCGCATCTCCCGCTCCACGATGGCGGCCCGTGAGGCCGTCTGGCTCACCATCGAGCACGAAGGGCAGCGCGGCCACGGAGAGGCCGTCACCAGCGTGTACTACGGACTCGACACCGAGACCCTGGGACGTCTGCTGTACGCGGAATCCGAAGGTCTGGCCCGTTTCGGCGATCCAGAGACCGCCCTGGAGACATTCCGAAGCAGGAGAGGGGAGGCCACCGCTCCGCCGGCCGTGGCCGCGGCCGTGGAGTCCGCGCTGCTCGACCTCGTGGGCAAGCGCGCGGGCGTCCCGGTCCACCGGCTCCTGGGCGCCCACGGAGCCGAGCCTTCCGCCGCGACCGCCCGCACCATCGGCATCACCGCGCCGGAGCGGGCCGGGGCGCAGGCGGCCCGCCTCGCACGGGACGGGTTCTCGGTCCTCAAGCTCAAGGCCGGCGCCCCCGACCCCGCCGACGACCTGGCCCGCGTACGGGCCGTCCGTGCCGCCGCCCCCCACACCCGGCTGCTGCTCGACCCCAATGGAGCGTGGACCGTTCAGGAGTCGGAGCGACTGCTCCCGCTCCTCTGCGAGCTGGGCGTCGAGGCCGTCGAGCAGCCGCTGGCTCCCGGCGATCCCGAGGCGCTGGCGAAGCTCGCGGAGCGCTCGCCGCTCCCCGTGATCGCCGACGAGGACGCGGTGGACGTCGAGGACGCCCGGCGGCTGGCCGGACGCGTCCAGGGGATCAACGTCAAGCTGGCCAAGTGTGGGGGCGTCAGCGCCGCCCTCCGCATCGCCGAAGTGATCGCGGGCACCGGGACCGAGCTGATGCTCGGCTGCCTGACCGCGAGCACGCTGGGCATCGCTCCCGCCGTCCATCTCGCCGACCGCGCCCGGTGGATCGACCTCGACGGGCATCTGCTGCTCGCCCACGACCCGTGGACGGGCATCGGCGGCGGCGACGGCACCGTACGGGCGAGTCGGAGCCCGGGCCTCGGCGTACGGGAGCGCGGTGACGCGGAGGCCCTGGCGTGAAGACCTGGCACGAGATACGCGGCTTCCCGCTCGCCCTCCGGCTTCTCCTGGTGAACCAGTTCGGCGTCAACACCGGCTTCTACCTGCTCGTCCCGTACCTCGCCCTGCATCTGACCGAGGACCTGGGGATGTCGGCGGCCGTCGTCGGGATCGTGCTCGGCGTGCGCAACCTCAGCCAGCAAGGGCTGTTCCTCATCGGCGGCACGGCCTCGGACCGGCTCGGAGCGCGCGGCGTCATCATCACCGGATGCGCCCTGCGCGCCGTCGGCTTCGGGCTCTTCGCACTCGGCGACGGACTCCCCGTGTTCCTCGCCGCATCCCTGCTCAGCGGTCTGGCCGGGGCGCTGTTCAACCCGGCCGTGCGGGCCTACCTCGCCCTGGAGGCGGGGGAGCGAAGGGCCGAGGCGTTCGCCCTGTTCAACGTCTTCGCCACCGCCGGCGCCCTGCTCGGACCGCTGCTCGGAAGCGCCCTGCTGCTCGTCGACTTCCGCGCCTCCGCGCTCACCGCGGCCGGGATCTTCGCCGTGCTCACCCTCGCTCAGGCCCTGGTGTTGCCGGTCCGTCAGATCGAGCCGACCGGGAACAGCGTCCTCGCCGACTGGCGCGAGGCGGTCGGCAACCGGGGCTTCGTCGCCTTCGCCCTGGTCCTGGTCGGCCTGTTCACCCTGCAGAACCAGCTGTACCTGCTGCTGCCCGACGGCGCGCGGCGGGCCACCGGCTGGGAAGGCGCCGCCGGGCTCGTCTTCCTCGTCGGCACCGTCGCCGGCCTCTCGCTCCAGCTGCGCATCACCACCGCCCTCAAGGAGCGGGGCAGCAGGGCACGTTGGATCGGCGCCGGGCTCGCGCTCATGGGACTCTCCTTCGTCCCGCCGATGACCGTGTCGGGGTACGGCGCTCCCCCCGACGGCCTCGCGGACGCGACGCTGCGCGCGCTGCCGGTCCTGGCCGGCGCCCTGATGCTCTACCTGGGCGTGATGCTGGCCCAGCCGTTCGTGATGGAACTGATCCCCGGCTTCGGCCGGACCGAACTCACCGGCACGTACTTCGGCCTGTTCCACGTCGTCTCCGGTGTCGCCGCCGCCGTCGGCAACACGCTCGTCGGCTGGGCCATGGACACCGGTGTGCGCACGGACACGCCGTGGCTGCCGTGGGCGTGCTGCCTGGCCTTCGGGCTCGCCTCCGCCGCCGGTGTCGCCTGGCTGCACCGCCACCGGGTCCTTCCCGCCCGCCCCGCATCCGTGCCGGCGACCGTTTGAGGAGCGTGCCGCACATGACCGTCAACACCACCGCGAACCTGCTCACCGACAACCCCGCGCTGTACGAGGCCCGCTTCCCCGACCCCGAACGGCTCGCCGGGCGCTGGGCCGAAGACTGCCTGCGCCGGTACGGGGCGCCCGGGCACCGCGTGCTGGACATCGGCTGCGGCACCGGCCGCGACGCCGCATCCCTGCACCGTGCCGGCCGCACGGTCACCGGCGCCGACCTGTCCGACGCGATGCTCTCGTACGCCCGCGAACGGCACCCCGGCCCCGCGTACGTCCGGGCCGACCTGCACGGCTTCGACCTGGGGGAGCGGACCTTCGACGCGGTGGTGTGCCTGGACAGCGCTCTGCTGTACTGCCACACCAACGACGAACTCGACGGATTCCTCGCGTCCTGCCGACGCGCCCTGGGCCCCGGTGGACTGCTCGTGGCCGAAATGCGCAACGGCGCCTTCTTCCTCGGGCGTACGGAACTCCTGGACGCACCGTCGGTCAACGGCTTGACCTGGCGGGGCGTCACCTACCGGTCCACCACCACGCTGTACCTGGACCGGGCGGCCCAACTGCTGTGCCGCACCAGGGTGTGGACCTCCGACGACGGGGCGCCGCCGGTCGAGCAGCGATCCGCGTGGCGACTGCTCTTCCCCCAGGAGCTCCGGTACGTCCTCACCGCCCACGGCTTCGAGGTCCTCGCCCTGCACGACGGGCCGGGCCCCCGCACCGAGCCGCGCTGGCAGGAGGGCGACCTGCCCGCCACGACCGCCGACGGCGACCGGCTGCATGTCGTCGCCCGTCTCACCTCCCCACCCGGCCCCTGAGCCCCTCACGCGTCCCATCCGTTCGCACACCAGCAAGGAACACCCCATGAACGACTCTCCCGTGCACGACGCCACCGTGGACGGCCGCCGCTTCCCCGGCCTGCGCCGCCGCGGCTTCCTCGCCGCGGCCGGAGGGGTGGCCGGCCTCGGCGCCCTCACGCTCGCCGGCTGCGCCGGTTCCGGACCGGCCGCCGGCACCGCCAAGGACGGCGGCAAGGACGGAGACAAGCCCCGGCGCGGCGGACGCCTGCGCGCCGCCTTCGCCGGCGGCGGCGCGAGCGAGACGCTCGACCCGCACCTCGCCAACCTCTTCGCGGACGTGGCCCGGGCCAAGGCCCTCTTCGACAAGCTCGCCGACTACGGCCCCGACCTGTCCGCCCAGCCACGGCTCGCCGCGACCTGGGAACCCGACGCCGGCCTGGACCGCTGGAAGGTCACGCTGCGCGAGGCCCGCTTCCACAACGGCAAGCCGGTCACGGCGAAGGACGTCCTGTACAGCTACCGGCGCATCACCGACCCGAAGAAGGCGTTCCGCGCCAAGGCGTCCCTGGAACCCGTCGACCTCAGGGCGAGCCGCGCGCTGGACGAGCGGACCGTCGAGTTCGTCCTCAAGCGCCCCACCGCCGAGTTCCCCAACGTGCTCGCCGCGTTCGGTGCCTACATCGTGCCCGAGGGCGAGCAGGACTTCGACAAGAAGCCGGTCGGCAGCGGCCCGTTCCGCTTCGTCTCCTTCGCCCCCGGCACGTCCGCCGTCTTCAAGCGGAACGACGCCTACTGGGACGGCGCCCCGTATCTCGACGAGCTGGAGTTCGTCGTCGCCAACGAGGAGTCCGCGCGTACCAACGCCCTCCTCGGCGGCCAGGTCGAGTACGCCCACGAACTCACGCCCGCCACCGCCCGCGCACACGAGAGCCAGGGCCGCATCCAGATCGTCCGGCTCCCGGGCAGCGCCATGCAGGGCTTCGTCATGAAGACCGACCGCCCGCCGTTCGACGACAAGCGGGTACGGGAGGCGTTCTTCCTGATCGCCGACCGCAAGGAACTGGTCGACGGCGCCCTGTCCGGCGCGGGCGAGATCGGCAACGACCTGTTCGGCAAGGGCTACGAGTACTACGCGAGCAGCCTGCCGCAGCGCGAACAGGACCTCGACCGCGCCCGCGCACTGCTCAAGCAGGCCGGCGCCGAGAACCTGAGGGTCACCCTCGACACCTCACCCGTCGCCGCCGGATTCACCGAGGCCGCGTCGATCTTCCGCGACCAGGCGGCCAAGGCCGGAGTGACCGTCGACGTCAAGACCGGCAGCAAGGACAGCTACTGGAAGGACATCCTCGACTCCGGCACCTTCGCCTCCTACCGCTCCGGTCCCATGCCCATCGAGTCCCACATCTCCCAGCGGCTGCTCACCGGCTCCACCACCAACGCCACCCAGTGGCGGCACAAGGACTTCGACGCCCTGTACCAGCAGGCGCAGTCCACGAAGGACAAGCAGGAGCGCGCCGCCGTCTACGAGCGCATGCAGCGCCGACTCCACGCCGAAGGCGGCTTCCTGATCTGGGGCTTCGCCGACTGGATCATCGGCACCGCCCGTCACGTCCGGGGTGTCGAGGCGAAGGCGCCCGCCAACTCCCTCGACTGGGCCCGCTTCGACAAGGTCTGGCTCGCGTGACCGGACCACGATCCTGGCTCGCCCGGCGGCTGCTGCTCGGCGTGGCGCAGACGGCGGCCGTCGTGCTGCTCGTCTTCGGCCTGACCGAGGCGCTGCCGGGCGACGCCGCCGTGGCGCTCGCCGGCGACCAGCCCGACCCGGAACGGATCGCCGCCATCCGCGAGGCCATGGACCTGGACCGGCCCGCCCACGTCAGGCTCGCGGACTGGGCGGCCGGGCTGCTCCACGGCGACCTGGGCACCTCACTGGCGTCGGGGCGGCCCGTCGCCACGTACCTCGCGGACGGCTTCGGGCCGACCCTGCTGCTCGCGGCCCTGACGGTGGCGCTGCTCGTGCCGCTCGGCGTCGGTCTCGGCGTCCTGGCCGCCCGGCACGAGGGGCGGCTCGTGGACCGCCTCGTCAGCTCGGCGACGCTCGGCGTGTACGCCGTACCGGAGTTCGCGTTCGGCGTGCTGCTGGTCACGGTCTTCGCGCTGCGCCTGGGCTGGCTGCCGCCGACCGCCGTCGGCTACGGCACCGACCTCCTCGCCCACCCGGCGGCCCTGGTGCTTCCCGTCCTCGTCCTGCTGTCCCGTCCGGTCTGCTCGCTGTCCCGCCTGGTACGGGCCGGCCTGATCGACACGCTCGCCTCGCCGTACGTCGCGCACGCCCGCCGCTACGGAGTCCCGGGTACCCGCGTCACGTACGCCCACGCGCTGCCGGGCGCGGTCGCGCCCGCCGCCCAGCAGCTGGTGCGCACGATCGACTGGCTGGTGGGCGGAGTCGTCGTCGCGGAGGCGTTGTTCGTGATCCCCGGTCTCGGAACCGTGCTGATGAACGCCGTCGCGGAACGCGACGTGCCGGTGGTGCAGGGCCTGGCGGTGGTGTTCGGGGTCAGCACCGTCGTCCTCAATCTCGGCGCCGACCTGGTCGCCCGCCGTTTCGCTCCCCGGGCGGGGGCGGCGGCGTGAAATCGCGCTTCGCGCTCGGCGCGGTCATCGTGGGGGTGCCCCTCGCACTGGCCCTCCTCGGCCCGCTGTTCACGGGCGAGGCGGGGCCGCGTGCCGCCTCCTTCACGGCCGGCGGCGGCCACTGGCTCGGCACCGACTTCGTCGGCCGGGACGTGTGGCGGCAGGTCCTGCTCGGCGGACGGTCGGTGGTGCTCGTCGCGCTCGCCGCGACGGCGCTCGCCTGTCTGGTGGCGCTGCCGCTCGGCCTCGTCAGCGCGCTCACCCACCGGACGTGGCTGGAAGAGGTGCTGATGCGGCCGCTGGACGTGCTCCTCGCCGTGCCGTCGCTCCTGATGATCCTGCTCGTGGCCTCGGTCCTCACCCCGGGCGCGGTCGGTCTCGCACTGCTCGTCGCGTTCGTCAACATCCCCGACGCCGCCCGGATCGTCCGGGCCGCGGCCGCCGAGGCGGCGTCGCGCCCGGCGGTCGAGGCGCTGCGCATGCAGGGCGAGACATGGTGGCGCATGGGCGTCGGATACGTCGGCCGGTCGATCACCCGCACGCTCGCCGCCGACGCCGGCGTACGCCTGACCGGCGTGCTCTACCTGGTGGCGACCGCGGCCTTCCTCGGCGTCGGGGTCGCGCCGGACGCCTCCGACTGGGCCGTGATGGTGGACCGCAACCGCACGGGCCTGTTCGTGCAGCCCTGGGCCGTGGTGGTGCCGGCCCTGCTGATCGTCGCCCTGACCATGGGGACCAACCTGCTCTTCGACGCGACGCTGGCGACACAATCCGTACGGGAGAAGAGGAAGAAGAGGATGCGGACATGAGCGCGGTCGCCGAGATCAGGGATCTGCGCGTCGAGATCGGTGCCCGGGCGATCGTCGACGGAGTACACCTCCGGGTCCTCCCCGGCCAGGTCACCGCACTGGTCGGCGCGTCCGGCAGCGGCAAGACGACCACAGGGCTCGCGCTGCTCGGCGAGTACCCGGCGGGCGCACGGGTGTCCGGTTGCGTCCGCGTGCCGGACGGCCTCGTCGGATACGTGCCTCAGCACCCGGGCTCCGTCCTCAACCCCGCCCGCCGGGCGGGTGCGCTGCTGTGGGACATCGCCCGCGCCCAGGTGCGGACCCTGCCCCGGTCCGAGCGCCGGGCCGCCGCCCGGGAGCGCATCGTGCGCGCCCTGTCCCTGGCCCAGCTCTTGGAGGGCGAGGAGCTGCTGCGGCGCTACCCGCACCAGCTCTCGGGCGGCCAGCAGCAGCGCGTCGTCCTCGCCCAGGCCCTGCTGCTCGGCGCCAGGGTCGTGGTCGCGGACGAGCCGACCACCGGGCAGGACGCCCTGACGAAGCGGCGCATCGTCGACCAGTTGGCGGAGGTCGCCCGCCAGGGGATCGCGGTGGTGCTGCTCAGCCACGACCTGGACGTCGTACGGGCGCTCGCCGACGAGGTCCTGGTCATGCGCGGCGGTCACGTGGTGGAGTCGGGCCCCGCGGAGCGGCTCTGGACCGCACCGCGACACCCGTGGACCCACGAACTCCTCGCTGCGGAAACCCGATTCCCCGAACCCATGGGGGACGTGCAGGCCACGGCCGTGCTCCAGGTCCGCGACCTGACCGCCCGGCACGGCCGGACCGTGGTGCTCCGCACCGGCGCCCTCACCCTGGGCGCGGGCGAGTGCCTCGCCGTCGTCGGCCGCTCCGGCGGCGGCAAGACCACACTCGCCCGCTGCCTGGCCGGGCTCCACCGCGACCACGAGGGCGAGCTCCTGCTCGACGGGGTGCCACTGCCCCGCAGCCTGCGCGCCAGGAACCGCGGCCAACTGGCCGCGGTGCAGTACGTCTTCCAGGACGCGCGGGCCGCCTTCGACGAACACCGCCCGGTCCTCGACCAGGTGGCACGCACGGCCTTACGGCTGCGCGGCACCGCGCCGAACCAGGCCCGTACCGAGGCCCTGGACCTCCTCACCACCCTCGGCCTCACGGAGGAGCTGGTACGGCGCAGGCCGGGACGGCTGTCCGGCGGCGAACTCCAGCGCGCCGCGCTCGCACGCGCCCTGCTCGCCCGGCCGAGGGTGCTGATCTGCGACGAGATCACCTCCGCTCTCGACACGGTGACCCGACGCGCCCTCCTGGACCTGCTCGCCGCCGTTCGGCGTGATCGCCCGGACCTGGCCCTCGTCCTGATCACCCACGACCTCGACATCGCGGCCCTGGCCACGCGTATCGCCGTGGTGAACGCCGGAGAACTCGTCGAACAGGGACCGGCCCGTGAGGTGCTGACCACTCCAAGGCACCCGTTCACGGCTTCCCTCACGGCGACGTCGGTGCGTCTGGCGGCGGAAACGCGGACGTAGCCTCCCAAGGGCCTCGCCGGCCTGCGGCGCCCGGTCGGCGAGGCCCGGACGCCTCTCTGGAGGAGTCGGACCGTCGGGTGACTCGGTTCCCTCGGGGCGGGAACTCAGCCCGGCGGCCGGCTTCTGCGGGATCCACGCGCACGACCGGCGCCGCCACACCCACTCGGCGGCCGAGCGCGCTTCGCGCCCGCCGACCTCGATGGTGCCGCTCACCTGCCGGTGCAGCCCCGGGACCGCCCGCGGCAGCGTGGTCTTCCCGGACCCGTTCGTCCCGGTCAACGCGATCCGCTCACCGGCGACGATCTCCAGATCGACACCCACCACGGCTTCGTTGCGTCCATGCCGGCACGCGACTCCGCTTATGTGTATGTCCAGTCCGCCCACCCTCTGCCTTTCGCCAGATGCCGCGCCGCTGGTGAAGTGCGGCTGCCGAGCACTGCTCTCGAAAGGGGTGGCCGGCGGGGAGTCGTGATGCGAAGATCAGTCCGCAACGTGATCCACATCCGCCTCCGGAGCTCCGCATGGACGTCGCCTCACTGCTGCCGTTGACCACGGCCCGCTTGTCGCTGCGTCTGTTCACTCCCGGCGACGCCGACGACCTGTACGCCTACCAGAGCCTGCCAAGCGTGGCGCGCTACCTGTACCGGCCTGCGCACACGCGTGGGCGCAGCGAGCAGGTTGCCGCCGAGCGTGCGGCGCAGACGGCCTGGCGCGCCGACGGGGACAAGCTGACGCTCGCCGTCTGCCGACACGATGAGCCCGGCATCCTTGGCGAGGTGAGCCTCGCCCTGGCCGACGCCCATGCCGCCCAGGCGGAGATCGGCTGGACTCTCGACCCAGCTCACCAGGGGCGCGGCTACGCGACCGAGGCGGCCGCGGCGCTGGCCGGGTTCGCCTTCGGCACGCTGGGCGTGCACCGGCTCTACGCGCGGCTGGATGTGGAGAACACCGGGTCTGTGCGGGTCTGTGAGCGCCTTGGGATGCGCCGGGAGGCACACCTGGTCGAGAACGACCTCGACGGGGATCGCTGGGGCAGCGAGTACATCTACGCGGCGCTGCCCGCGGATCTCCGCCCGCGGTGCGCAGGCCATGCGTCCGACCTGCGGGCGGCAGGAACGGAACCCGGGACAGCACCTGGGCAACCCCCGGTCATCTTGGCCGCTACCGGCGAATCCCGGGCCGGCCAGACCGGCGATCCCCGTGACTCGTCGGGGTGACGGTGGTCACGAGGGATCTCGGGGGAGTGCTGCGTACGCTGGTGGGGTCGTCGCGGTGAGGCGGGGAGAGTAGGCGAAGCTCCTGAACACCGCCTGGCGACGCGTCAGGAAAGTCGGCAGGCGGTCAGCGTGAGTCCTGAAGGACCTGGGGAACGCTGCCCGGACACGCGACTCGCTGTAGGGTGAGGAAACAGCCCTTGACCTGCAAAAACGCAGGCAGGGAGCCGAGATTCAGGAGTACCTCCATGATGCGCACCATGTTCAA
This sequence comes from Streptomyces sp. NPDC051909, assembly GCF_040681095.1. NCBI lineage: Bacteria > Bacillati > Actinomycetota > Actinomycetes > Kitasatosporales > Streptomycetaceae > Streptomyces > Streptomyces sp. NPDC051909. Next base: position 38,980 of record NZ_JBFAYA010000008.1, read on the forward strand.
GTCCAAGATCCACCGCGCCACCGTGACGCAGGCCGATCTCCACTACGTCGGTTCCGTGACCGTCGACGCCGAGCTGATGGAGGCCGCCGACCTGCTGCCCGGTGAGCTCGTCCACATCGTCGACATCGACAACGGGGCCCGCCTGGAGACGTACGTCATCGAGGGCGAGCGCGGTTCCGGAGTGATCGGGATCAACGGCGCGGCCGCGCATCTGGTGCACCCGGGGGACCTGGTCATCCTCATCAGCTACGCGCAGGTCAGCGACGCCGAGGCGCGCGCGCTCGTGCCGCGCGTCGTGCACGTGGACGCCGAGAACCGCATCGTGGAGCTCGGGGGCGACGCGTCGGCGCCCGTGCCCGGGACAGACACGGTGCGCCCGCCGCACGCCGTACCCGCGCAGGTCTGACCACGGCCGAGGAGGCCCGCAGCATGGCAGAGCTCGACCTGACCATCCGCGACGACCGGGAGAAGGGCCGCCTGGAGGCGTTCGACGACGGCGACTACGCCGGAGTCGTCGTCTACTTCGTCCTCGATGAGGAGCCGCACGCCCTCGTCGCCGTGCACACGGTCGTCGAGGCCACGCACGAGGGGAAGGGCGTCGCCGGGCGGCTCGTGAAGGAGTTCTACCGGATCGCCGCCGCCGCGGGCGTCCCCGTCGTGCCGCTCTGCCCGTACGCCGCGAAGTGGGCCGAACGGCACCCCGAGGAGGCCCCGGTGCCGGCGGCGGAGGTCGTCCGCGCCGCCAGACGACAGCTGAAGGCCACCCCGGAACTCTGGTGACCCGGCCGGGTCCCGGCCGCGCCGCCACCCGAACGAATGGGTCCGGCGCGCCGGGGCAGACGGACAAGGGGACGCTGGGAGTCGGGACCACCCCTTCCCTCGGGCTCTGGCGCCCCGCGTCCCCACCCCGCCCGCACCGCAGACCGGGAGTCCGTGATGACCCAGCCCCCGATCCCCGACCCGCTGCCCTCGCCCGGCCCCGTGCCGCCCGGCCCGCCGTCACCCGTGCCCCCGCCGGTCCCGCCGCCCGTGCCGCCGCCCAACCCCGTGCCCGTACCGGAACCCGAACCGCAGCCACAGCCCGGCCCCGCCGGGTTGTGACCCGACCCTGTCAGCTGACTCTGTGACCTGACCGCAGGGATGTGACGGAAGGGACGGGGGATCGGCCCGAAGCCCTTGTCACGCACGGTTGCCAGCCCCTACCGTGGGCGACTGCCGATGCGTTCGAGGGGGGCCCATGCCAGCCGTACGCGGGAATCGCGAGAATCGCGGAAAACACCGTCGGTACCAGCCGAGCCGGATCAACCGTGCCTCGCTGACCGTCACCGCGGGCGGTGCCGGAATCGCCCTGCCGCTGGTCGGCGCGGGTACCGCGCAGGCCGCCTCGCTCGACGTCTGGGACAAGCTCGCCTCCTGCGAATCCTCCTCCAACTGGCAGATCAACACCGGCAACGGTTACTTCGGCGGGCTCCAGTTCAGCCAGTCCACCTGGGAGCGGTACGGCGGGACGCACTACGCGCCCCGCGCCGACCTGGCCTCCAAGGACCAGCAGATCGAGATCGCCGAGCGCGTCCTCAAGGGCCAGGGCCCCGGTGCCTGGCCGGCCTGTGCGCCGCGCGCCGGGCTCGAACGTGGAGACGCGGCCCCCGACGTCACCACCCAGACCGAGCGCACCCGGCCGCTGACGGACGCCCCGCAGGCCCGGAAGGCCGCGTTACCCGCCCAGCGGACCGCCGCCCCGGCGAGCCCCACCACCGTGCCGACGGTTCGCGAGATGTACACCGTCGCGCCCGGCGACTCGCTCTCGAAGATCGCCCGCGACGAGCATGTACGGGGCGGCTGGCCCCGGCTCTACGCGGCGAACCGTACGGTCGTCGGCGACGACCCCGATCTGATCCTTCCCGGCCAGCGGCTCACCCTCCGGATCAGCGCCCCCGCCGCGCCGCAGAAGCCCAAGCCCAAGTCGGAAACCAAGCCCAAGCCGGAGACCAAGCCGGCCACCCCGAAGCCGCCGACCGCGAAGACCCCGGTCAAGCCGCCCACCCCGGCCCCTCCCGCGACCAAGGCCCCGGCCCGTCCCGCGCCCCGGCCGACCGCAGCCAAGCCCGCGCCGAGGCCGGTCACCAAGCCCGTGACCAAGCCTGTGACCAAGCCGGCCGCCGCCAAGCCCGCTCCCGAGCGCGCCCGCTTCGCCACCCCGGTCGCCGACACCGACATCGGCACCCGCTACCGCAAGGCCGGTTCCTCCTGGTCCAGCGGCTATCACACGGGCGTCGACTTCCCCGTCCCCACCGGCACCTCCGTACGGGCCGTGTCCGACGGCACGATCGTCTCGGCCGGCTGGGGCGGCGCGTACGGCTACCAGGTCGTCATCCGGCACCGGGACGGGCGCTACAGCCAGTACGCGCACCTTTCGGCGCTCTCCGTCCGCGAGGGACAGCGGGTCGGCGCGGGGCAGCGGATCGCGCGGTCAGGATCGACCGGCAACAGTTCGGGACCGCACCTCCACTTCGAGATGCGCACGGGTCCCGGGTACGGGTCCGACATCGACCCCCTGGCCTATCTGCGGGCCCGCGGCGTCGACATCTGACGCGCCGCCCCGGGCGGACGACACCGCCGATGACACCGCCGGGGAGTCCTCGGGCCGGGCCAGCCGGTCCACGGTGAGCTGCACCAGGCCGCCCGCCGCCACCGCGCCGCAGATCAGCGCGGCGACGGTGCCGGCCGCCCCGTACCGGAAGGACTCGCCGAACAGGGTGAGTCCCACGGCCGCCGCGATCACCGGATTGACCACCGTGAGCGTGGCCAGCGGCGCGGCGAGCCCCGCGCCCCGGTAGGAGGCCTGGGAGAGCAGCAGACCGGTGATCGCGAGCGCCGAGAGGATCAGCAGGCTGGTCCACTCGGCGAGCGGCGCGTCCGGCGTCCACTCCTCGGCCACCGCCTTCGTGAACACCGAGGCGATGCCGAAGGACGCCCCGGCCGCCGTCGCCAGGATCACGCTGCGCAGCGCCGATCGGCCCACCAGGTGCGCGAGCACGAAGAGCAGCGCCACCGCGCCGAAGGTGACCACCGCGAGGAGCTGCCGGTCGGTGTCGGACAGCGGGTGCGAACCGGGGCCGCCGGTGAGGCTGAGCAGCCCGGCCAGGCCCGCGGTCGCCATCAGCGCGCCCCGCCAGGCGGTGCGCCCGACCCGGCGGCCCACGAAGAGCGCCGCCATCGGCAGCGCGAAGACGATGGTGAGCGCGCCGAGCGGCTGGACCAGGCTCAGCGGGCCGTACGCGAGCGCCGCCACGTGCAGCGCGGCGCCGAGGCCGTTGAGCAGGACGGCGCCCCACCAGGCGGGGCGGCGCAGCGGCGCGTACCGCGGGCCGTCGGCCGCGGCCGCGACCCGCTCCTGCACGATCGCCGCGGCCGCGTAGGCGACCGCGGAGACCAGGGCGAGGAGCACGGACAGCGTGAGGGAGCTCATACCTCCACGATCTCTCTTCCGGGCGTCCGCGTCGTCGTACCTGGGAACGCGATCTCGCATACCGCGGACGGAGTACGAGGACACCCCGTACACCCCTGGATGTACGCCCGCGCAGGTCAGGGCCGGTACCGGCGAACCCCTCAGGGGCGCGTCCGGCATCCCGCGCGCCCCGCCCCGCGCCCCCGGCGGCCCGCATTCCGAGCCACCGCGGCCCCCGCCGGGGCCACATTGGCCCGCACCGGGCGCCCGCCCGTACCGTGTGCGGCGTGGATCTCGACCAGAGCGCCCGGATCGGCGGCTTCTTCACCCTGCGCACCAGCCCGCCGCCGGCCCCGCGCACCCCGCCGGCACCACCCCGGGCTCCCGCCGCCGTCCCCCTCGCGCTCCTGTACGCGGGCGGGGCCGACGCCGCGCTGACCGCCCGGGTCGACCGGGTCGCCGCCGGCCTTCGTGCCCCCGAGCGCCGCGTCGCCGCCTCCGCCGCCCACCTCGGTCTCGCCGCCCGCCTCTGGTCCCTCGTGCTCGGCCCCGCCGCGCTCTCCGGCCGCTTCCCCGACCTCACGCCCGAGACCCTGCACTGGGACGGCACGCTCGGCGCCCCCGACGAGCTGTGGTGGTCGGGCACCGGCAGCCGGCCCGCCACCGTCGAAGCGCTGCGGTCCGCCGTCCAGGAGGCGCACCTGGTCCCGCTGCACGCCGCCTTCGCCCGCGACGGACGGATCTCCCCGCGGCTGCTGTGGGGCAACGCGGGCTCCGCGCTGGCCGGCGCCCTGCGCGAACTGCTGCGCTGGGCCCGGGCCCACGACCGGCCCGAGGCCGCCGACCGGGCCGTCGACCTCGCCCGCGGCCTGTTCGCCCACCCCGACCTGGAGCGCACCGTCCGCGGCCCCGCGCTGCGCCGCACCACCTGCTGCCTCTACTACCGCTGCCCGTCCGGAGGCCTGTGCGGCGACTGTGTGTTCGACCACCCGCCCGGTAAGGGTTTGGAGCGACGGCCCCCGGCTCCGTAAAGTTGCCTTTTCGGGAGTACGGGAGTACTTGCAGGCGCGAGCGATCGAGGAACGACGAAGGCCATGACGGTGACCGAAGAGACCCAGGACCTCGGGGAGGCCCAGGAGTACGGGCCGGGCATCGACCCGGAGCGTCTGGCCGTCTGCCTCAGCGTGCTCGACGAGCTCGACCGGATCGACGTCGACCACCCGGACGCCATCGCCGTCCGCCGCGCCACCGCGGGCATCTACCGGACCGTGAAGCAGCGCCGCCGCCAGGAGCGCCGGGCCGCGAAGACCGCCCACGACAAGGCGGTCACCGAGGCGACCGCGACCGGCTCCGCGCAGCGCATCGACGACGAGACCGAGGGCATCCTGCCCTCGTCGGTCACTGAGGCCGGCAAGATCGCGGGCATACTCCAGCGTCCGCGCTCCTGCTACACCTGCAAGAGCCGCTACGTCGAGGTCGACTACTTCTACCACCAGCTCTGTCCGGACTGCGCCGCGCTGAACCGGGCCAAGCGGGAGGCCCGCGCCGACCTCACCGGCAAGCGCGCGCTGCTCACCGGCGGCCGCGCCAAGATCGGCATGTACATCGCGCTGCGCCTGCTCCGCGACGGCGCGCACACCACCATCACCACCCGCTTCCCCAAGGACGCCATCCGCCGCTTCAAGGCGATGGAGGACTCCGCGGACTGGATGCACCGCCTGGAGGTCGTCGGCATCGACCTGCGCGACCCGGCCCAGGCCGTGGCCCTCGCCGACCAGGTGGCCGCCGCCGGCCCGCTGGACATGCTGGTGAACAACGCGACGCAGACCGTGCGCCGGCTGCCCTCCGCGTACGCCGCCCTGGTCGACGGCGAGACCGCGCCGCTCCCCGCCGGCGAGCTGCCGGCCCACCATGTCATCGGCGCCTTCAACTCCGGCGCCGTCGACGGTCTGGCCGCGCTGCCGCTGGGCACCAGCGGTATCGAGGCGCAGCAGGTCGCCGACCTGGCCCTGGTGGCCGGCAACGCAAGCATCGAGCGGCACCACGCCGGCACCGCGATCGACGCCGGCGGCCTGGTCCCCGACGTCGTCGACACCAACACCTGGGTGCAGACCATCGACCAGATCTCCCCGGTGGAGCTCCTGGAGACCCAGCTCTGCAACTACACCGCGCCCTTCATCCTCATCAGCAAGCTGCGCCCGGCGATGGCCGAGGCCGCCGCGCGGGCGAAGAGCGGGCGCGCGTACATCGTGAACGTCTCTGCCATGGAGGGCGTCTTCAGCCGTGGCTACAAGGGCGCCGGGCACCCGAACACCAACGCCGCCAAGGCCGCGATCAACATGGTGACGCGGACCAGCGCGCAGGAGATGTTCCAGGCCGACGGCATCCTCATGACCTCCGTCGACACCGGCTGGATCACCGACGAGCGCCCGCACTTCGACAAGCTGCGGCTCGCCGAGGAGGGCTTCCACGCCCCGCTCGACCTGGTCGACGGCGCGGCCCGGGTCTACGACCCGATCGTGCGTGGCGAGGACGGCGAGGACCTGTACGGCGTGTTCATGAAGGACTACCTGCCCGGCAAGTGGTGACCGGCAAGGGGAGGCCGGCACCCGCCTCGCGGCCCCTTCCGGTTGATCGATGATCGAGCGTTCGCACCCCCGTTGACCTCGGTAAACGGGGCCGAACGAGCCACTTTCACTCGATCGCGTCACACTTTCACGCCCCATAGAGCGCGAGCGTGCTCAGATGGTTAGTCTGATGTCCACGGTCGGCCACCGGGGGTTTCACCGAACCCCCACGGCCGGCCAGGGGACAGGCCTGACACCTAGGCCGCGGTCCCGCCCCGATACGGCGCCACCGCGACCGACCGGCCCAGACCCATTGACTCGCGACACAGAGGAGTGCGCGGTGACACCGGAATTGACCCAGCAGGAGCAGAGCCCGTCCGAACCCGAGGAGCGGCCGCGCCGCTCCGGAGAGCTCGGAAGCCTCGAAGTGTGGGCCCGCTCGGCCCCGATCCGACTGGCCGGCTACGAGGACGACCTCGCCGAGCCGCACATCCTGCCCGGCATCGACTGACCGAGTACCGCGTCCTGACCGACGCGTCCCCCCCGTGCCCCCGGCCCCGCCCCACGCGGAGCCGGGGCACGGGCGTGCCGAGCCCGGGTCAGCTCCGCCCGCGTCCGGCGGGCTCCGGCAGCCGGACCGGCGGCAGGTACTCGCGCACCAGCGTGCGGTGCCACCAGGCCCCGGTCTCCCGCAGCTCCTGCCAGGTGGTGAAGCGGTAGCGGTAGAGCCGGGCCCGCACGAAGACCGGCGGGGCGTCCGGGAACGGGTTGTGCCGGAGCAGCCGCAGGGTGTCCCGGTCCCCGGTGAGCAGCCGCTCCACGAACGGCCCGAACCAGTCCCGGGCGTAGCCGGGGGAGAGCGCCGCGAACCACATCAGCCAGTCGAGGCGCAGATGGTACGGGGCGAACTGGCGCGGCATCCGGCCCGGGTCGCCGGGCTTGCCCTTGAACCCGTACTCCCGCCACTCGGTCCCCGCGTGCGGCCGCCCGGGCTCCGCGGTGCCCTCGACCACGATCTCGTCGCGCACCCGGCCGACCGTGCCGAAGGCGCCGTACGTGTTCACCAGGTGCAGGGGGTCGAAGGACCGGTTCATCGCCTGCCGCTTGGAGAGCAGGTTGAGGACCGGGCGGCGGCTCAGGTAGAGGATTCCTGCGGTGGCGGCGCACACCACGACCACGTACCAGAGCGGCGCCTCGGGCTGCGGGTGGTCGTCGCCCACGAGGAGCGAGCCGTCCACGGCGGACAGCGCGAGCACGATGGTGATCCAGTTCAGCCAGGCGAAGTTGCCGGAGAGCACCAGCCACAGCTGGGTGACGATCATCAGGCCGGCGGCGATGGTGGCGACCGGCTGCGGGGTGAAGAGCAGGACGGGGACGCCGAGCTGGACGACATGGTTGGCGGCGCACTCGACCTTGTGCAGCGGACCGGGGAGGTGGTGGAAGAACCAACTGAGGGGTCCGGGCATCGGCTGGGTCTCGTGGTGGTGGTAGAGGCAGGTGAGGTCGCGCCAGCAGCGGTCGCCGCGGATCTTGATGAGCCCGGCGCCGAACTCGACCCGGAAGAGCAGCCAGCGCAGCAGGAGGAGTACGAGGATCGGCGGCCCGGTGTCGTCGTTGCCGAGCAGCACGGCGAGCACGCTGGTCTCCAGGAGCAGGGACTCCCAGCCGAAGGAGTACCAGGTCTGCCCGACGTTCACGATCGACAGGTAGAGGGCCCAGGCGAGCAGCCACAGCAGCATCGACACGGGCAGCGGAACCGCGTCGCCGGCCCCGGCCACCAGGGCGAGGGCGAGTGCGGCACCGGTCCAGGCGACGGCGGCGAAGAGGCGGTCCGAGTAGCGCCACTGGAAGAGGCTGGGCGCCCGCCGCGCCGGCACGGCCCGGACGAACTCGGGCACCGGCAGCATGCCGCGGGCGCCGATCAGCGCCCGGAACTGCAGGGCCGCCGACAGGAAGGCGACGAGATAGAGGCCGGCGAGGCCTCGCTGGAAGACGATCCGGCTCAGCCAGTAGTCGGGGGCGGTGAACCAGTCCATCGCGCCGGGCGCGAGCGGTCAGCTCTTCCGCTCGTCCTCGTCCGCCATCCGCTCACCCTCCGCCTGGGACGGCGTGGTGCGGGTGACCTGCGGGTGGACATGCGCCTTCTGCTGTTCGTCCATGTCCTCGTCGAGGCGCTCGCCCTCGGCCTGCGAGGGGCTGGTGTACTCGTCGTACTGGCTCATGGCCGCCTCCTCGGAGAGGTGCACCGGTGAGTACGGAACGAGCGTAACTCTCATCGGCCGGCGGCGAGAGCCGTGAGGGCGCGGCCGAGCCGGCGGGCGTAGGCGTGCTGCAGGGCCCGGACGACGGGCCCGCCGAGCCGGGTGTACCAGACGGCGGCCCGGCTGAAGGCGGTGACCGTGAACCACACGTCGCCGTTGTCGTGCAGGTCGACCACGAAGGACTCCTCGCCGCACTCCGGGTGCCCGGCGCGGGTGCCGTAGGCGAAGCCGGTCTCCCGCTCCGTGTACGTCGTCCAGATCACCCGGCAGGGCGCCGTGAAGCGGACCGGGCCGAGACCGAGCGAGACCTCCAGGGTGACGCCCGGCGCGGCCCGGTCGGCCGCGCTGTCCACCCGGGCGCCGGTCGCGCGGTGCATCGCCCAGGTGGTGACGGCGGCGCCGGCCGCCTCGTACGCGGCCCGGCCGTGGCCGATCCGGACGGTGTGGTGCAGGTGGTGGTAGCCGGCGGGCAGCGGGCCGGTGCGGGTGGCGCCGACCTCGGGGTAGTTGAGGGCCGTGGCCGGGCCGGTCGCGAGGACGTCCGAGAGACTGCGGATGAGGCGGCTCATGCCGGGAGCTCCGTTCGGTGGGTGGGGAGGGCGAGGGGGGTACGGGCGGCGCCGGCGGTACGGGCCGGGGCGAGCCGGCGCCAGGCCAGCAGCGAGCAGAGGGCGAAGCCGAGGGCGTTGCCGAGGCCGTGCGTGGCGGCCATCCAGGTCAGGTTCGGGTGCGGCAGCCCGGTGGCCTCGCCGAGCGCCCAGCTCAGGGCGAGCAGCATGGTGGCGACCAGGACGGCGGCCGAGGTGCCGAGCAGCAGCCTTGTGGCCGGGTCGGGGGCGTCCGCGCGCAGCTCGCGCCAGGTGGCGAGGGCGACGGCCCACATTCCGGCGGTGAGGACGAGGGCCCCGGCGAGCTCGGCCCAGTCGTCGACGAAGTAGCCGAGGAGGACCAAGAGGGTGCCGAGCGGGACGCTGAGCGCCGCGAACCGGGTGCCCCGGCTCTCGGCCGTACGGCAGACGAGGCCCGCGACCAGGGCGGCGGCGAAGCCCGCGAAGTGGAAGTGCGGCACGGTGAGGGCCAGGATGCCGAGTTCGAAGCCGAACAGCTCGTACCCGGCGCGCTCGGCGACCAGGGCGAGCCCCGCGACGGCCGGGGTGGCCAGTGCGGTGAGCGCCGCGATCTCGGCGGGGGCCAGGGTCCTGGTCAGGGCTAGGCCGTGTCTTCCGGATCTTGCCGGGCTCCCGACGCCCGGCGCCGCGCCTCGCCGCGTTGTCGTCGGTCGCCGATGCTCCGCATCGTCTCCCTCCTCCGCCTTGCGATCCACGGCGCCGAACGCCGCTCGCTGATCCGGCCTGATCCGAAAGACACGACCTAGCCGGACCGGCGCGTGCAGGGCGAGGGCGAGGGTGGCCAGGGCGTAGACCGAGGCGAGCGCGACGGCGAGCGGTGAGCGCGGCAGCCACAGGGCGACGGCGCCGGGCAGTGCGAGCAGCGGCCAGACGCGGCGGAGCAGCCGGAGGGTGGCCGGTTGCGGTCCGTCGAGCAGCCGGAGCCCGACGGGCACGACGACCAGCATCCCCAGCATCACGATCAGTCCGACGAGCACGGACATGGCACCGCCACCCCCACGAGCGAGATCGGTTGAACATGTTCAACCCTTCGGTGGTGAGCCTAGAGCCTTCCTTGAACGTGTTCAAGTGGCGGTGGGTGTGGGTGCGGCGCCGGATGGACGCGCCTGGATTGCGGGCCCCGGAGGCCTGCGTCAGACATGAAGGAACGACCGGGGGCGACAGGCGGGAGACCCAGTGCGCGACGCAGCCAGACGACGGCCCTCGACACCACCAGGACACGGCCGCGGACCCTCGCGCCCCGCCGCGCGCGCCCTCGCCGCACTGGCCTCGGCCCTGCTCCTCGCGGGCTGCTCCGGCGGCGACCCGGGCGAGCCCGGCGCCGAACAGAGCGCCACCGGCCCCGCCCGCGAGGTGCTGCTCCAGCCCGCCGGGTCCCAGGGCCCCGCCCCCTTCACCGCCTCCACCGCCCAGGAGGGCGCCCCCGTACGGCAGGACGCGCCGCCCGTCACCGGCGTCGCCGACCCCGCCCCCGCCGGCCATGCGCTGGCCGGCTCCACCCCCGGCCTCTACGGCGGCACCCGCGCCGTCGCCAGCTGCAACGTCGAGCAGCAGGTCTCCTACCTCACCGCCGAACCGGCCAAGGCCCGCGCCTTCGCCGAGTCCGCCGGCATCCCCGAGAGCAACCTCGCCGACTGGCTGCGCGGCCTCACCCCCGTCCTGCTGCGCGCCGACACCCGGGTCACCAGCCACGGCTTCCAGAACGGGCGCGCCAACGCCTACCAGGCCGTGCTCCAGGCCGGCACCGCCGTCCTCGTCGACCAGTACGGCACCCCCCGGCTCCGCTGCGCGTGCGGCAACCCGCTGCGCTCCCCGGCCGCCGCCGAGGGCGCCGTGCACACCGGCGAGGCCTGGCCCGGCTACCGCCCCGAGCGGGTCGTCGTCATCACCCCCACCAGCGGCACCGTCGGCAGCCTGGTGATCGCCAGCACCGCCGACAACACCTGGCTGGAGCGCCGCACCGGCACCGACGGCGACCAGGACCGCAGGCCCGACGTCCTGCCGTCCTGCGACCCGGCGTCCTGCGACCTGGTCACCAACCCGCCCGAGCCGGTGCCGGACGCCTCCGTCCCGGCCGCCACCCCGGCGCGCCCCCAGGCGCCGTCCACCGCCCCCTCGGTGCCGGTCGTGCCCCACACCCCGTCCGCGCCCCGCGAGAACGAACGGCCGGGCGACCCGGTCGCCCCGCCGCTGCCGGACGCCCCGAACGACGCGCCCATCCCCGACGTACCGCCGGGCCCCTACGTCCCGGCCCCCGACGTCCCGGTGCCCGACGGCCCCGGCGAGCAGCAGCCGCTGCCCGAGCCGCCGCCCTCCTTCGAGGAGCTGCTGCCCGGCGACACCGCGCCCCGGCAGCCCGAGACCTTCGAAGGCTGACGAACGTTGTTGCGAACGAGTTCCGATCTTCGCCGTGCGCGCGGCCGACGCGGCGCCTAGCGTGGCCCCATGACTGTGGGCAGAGGGGGCGGGACGGCGGCCGAGCCGTGCCGTTGCACGGCCGGGCAGGCGGGCTCGACGGCGTCCACCTGCTGCTTCCTCCACGACTTCGGCCGGGAATTCCGGATGGGCACCTTCGACTGGGACCTGCTCACCGGCCGGATGAGCATGGACGAGGGCGCCCTCGAGATCTTCGACATGCCCGCCGAGGATTACGACGGCGACCCCACCACTCTCGGATCCCGCGTCCTGACCGACGAGGGCCGCCGCCTCGACTCCCTCGTCGCCCAGGCCCTCAAGGACGGCAGCGCGCACTACGGCGCCTACTTCCGGATCCGCACCCGGGCCGGCGTCCAGCGCTGGACCCACACCCTGGGCGTGGTCCGCCGCGACCCCGACGGGCGCCCGGTGCGCATCATCGGGCTCGTCCGCGACGCCTCCGAGGAGCTCACCGAGTCCGCCGCCCGGCTCGGCCTCGACGAGGGCCGGCGGCAGCGCACCAGCGTCGTCGAGGGCATGACCGCCGCCCTCGCCCACGCCCGCACCGTGCAGGACATCATCGACCTCCTGAACGACTCCCAGGGCCTGGAGCAGTTCGGCGCCGCCAGCCTCGTCATGGGCCTGCTCGAATCGGGCCGCATCCACCTGGTGGCCGAGGGACCCGCCGGTGCCTTCGTGCCGGGCACCCGTTTCACCCGGGTGGACGAGCAGTACCCGATGAGCGAGGTGGTCCGCACCCTCAGCCCCCGCTTCATCGAGTCCCCGGAGGACTTCGCCACCTCCTACCCGGTCCTGTGGCCCCACATCAGCGGCCTCGGCATCACCTCCGCCGCCTACCTCCCGCTGATCGCCCAGGCCCGCCCCATCGGCGCCCTCGGCCTGCTCTACAGCGACCGGACGGGCTTCAGCGCCGACGAGCGCAATCTGCTCGTCGCCCTCGGCAGCTCCATCGCCCAGAGCCTCCAGCGCGCCATGCTGTACGAGCAGGACCACGACCTCGCCGAAGGCCTCCAGCAGGCGATGCTGCCGCGCCGCATCCCCGACGTGCCCGGCGCGCAGATCGCCGTCCGCTACCGCTCCGCCCGGCTCGGCCGGGACATCGGCGGCGACTGGTACGACATCATTCCGCTGCCGGGAGGCCGGGTCGGCGCCGTCATCGGCGACGTCCAGGGCCACGACACCCACGCCGCCGCCGTCATGGGCCAGCTGCGGATCGTGCTGCGCGCCTACGCCGCCGAGGGCCACACCCCGGCCACCGTCATGGCCCGCGCCTCCGTCTTCCTCCACGAGCTCGACACCGACCGCTTCGCCACCTGCACCTACGCCGAGACCGACCCCGCCACCGGACTCGTCCAGATCGTGCGCGCCGGGCATGTCGACCCGATGCTCCAGGACCGCGACGGCAGCGCCCGCCGGCTGCCCGTGGAGGGCGGGCTGCCGCTGGGCCTGTCCGCCGAGTTCGGGCGCCTGGAGTACCCGGTCACCGCCGTCGAGCTCGACCCCGGCCAGACCCTGCTGCTCTACACCGACGGCCTGGTCGAGAAGCCGGGCGCCGACCTCGACGAGGGCCTGCAGTGGCTCACCTCGCTGGTCAAGCGCGGCCCCCGGGATCTCGGCCTGCTCGCGGACCACCTCTGCGACGTCGTCGACGAGCGCGGCGGCGAGGACGACGTCGCCGTCCTGCTGCTGCGCCGCGAGGGCGACCGGTCGCCGCAGGCCGGCGGGCGGCTCCAACAGCACGTCGGCCAGAACGACCCCGAGGCCCTCAGCTCCGCCCGCCACATGATCCGCGCCGCCGTGCGCGCCTGGGGCGCCGGCGGCCGCTCCGACGAGATCGAGCTGGTCGCCGACGAGCTGATGACCAACGCCCTGATGCACACCGACGGCGGCGCCATCGTGACCCTGCGGCTGCTCGGCGGGCCCGAACGCCGCTTCCGCGTCGAGGTCGAGGACCGCTCCAGCGCCCTGCCGCGCCGCCGCGAGGCCGGCGAGTCCGGCGTCTCCGGCCGAGGACTCCTGCTCGTCGACCAGCTCTCCGACCTGTGGGGCGTCGAACCGCGCGGCGGCGGCAAGTGCGTGTGGTGCGAGTTCGCCACCGAACAGCCGGGGGAGCGGGCCGAGGGGTCCTGAACCGGCGGCGGTACGGGCCGGGGCGCGCGTCCGACGGGCGGGCGCCCCGCGCGTACGGCAGGGTGGGGGCATGCCCGAGCTGCCCGAGGTCGAAGCCCTCCGCGCGTTCCTCGACGAGCACCTCGTGGGCAAGGAGATCGCCCGCGTGCTGCCCGTCGCGATCAGCGTGCTCAAGACCTACGACCCGCCCGTCACCGCGCTCGACGGCGCCCGGGTCACCGGCGTGGCCCGGCACGGCAAGTTCCTCGACCTGGCCACCGAGGGCGCGGCGGGCGAACTGCACCTGGTCACCCATCTCGCCCGGGCCGGCTGGCTGCACTGGAAGGACGTGCTGCCGTCCGGCCCGCCGAAACCGGGCAGGGGACCGCTCGCCCTGCGGATCGCGCTCACCGGCGGCGACGGCTTCGACCTCACCGAGGCCGGCACCACCAAACGCCTCGCCGTGTACGTCGTCCACGACCCCGGCGAGGTGCCCGGCGTCGCCCGCCTCGGCCCCGACCCGCTCGCCGCGGACTTCGACCTCGCCGCCTTCACCGCCCTGCTCGCCGGCGAACGGCGCCAGATCAAGGGCGCGCTGCGCGACCAGGGCCTGATCGCGGGCATCGGCAACGCGTACAGCGACGAGATCCTGCACGCCGCGAAGATGTCCCCGTTCAAGCCCGTCCAGAACCTGACGGCCGAGGAGACCGCCGCCCTGTACGAGGCGATGCGCGCCACCCTCGGCGAGGCCGTCGAGCGCTCCCACGGACTTGCCGCCGGCCGGCTCAAGGCCGAGAAGAAGAGCGGCCTGCGGGTGCACGGCCGGGCGGGCGAGCCCTGCCCGGTGTGCGGCGACACCGTCCGCAGCGTCTCCTTCAGCGACTCCTCGCTGCAGTACTGCCCCACCTGCCAGACCGGCGGCCGGCCGCTCGCCGACCGCCGCCTGTCCAAGCTGCTCAAATAGCTGAAATACACTCGCGGGCATGCTGCGCGTACTGGCCGTCGACGACGAGTCGCCGGCCCTCGAGGAACTGCTCTATCTGCTGCGCGCCGACCCGCGCGTGCGGACCGCCGAGGGCGCGGGCGACGCCACCGAGGCGCTGCGCAGGATCGGCCGGGCGGTCGAGTCCGGGCCGGACGGGCCCGAGGGCATCGACGTGGTCTTCCTCGACATCCACATGCCCGGGCTCGGCGGCCTCGACCTGGCCCGGGTGCTCGGCGGCCTCGCCCGGCCGCCGCTGATCGTCTTCGTCACCGCCCACGAGGGCTTCGCGGTGCAGGCCTTCGACCTGGAGGCCGTCGACTACGTGCTCAAGCCGGTGCGCCGGGAACGCCTCGCCGAGGCCGTGCGCCGGGTCCGCGAGCTGGTGCACGCGGGTGCCGCGGCGGCCCCGGCGGCCGCGCCCGCGGCCGAGCAGATCCCGGTCGAACTCGGTGGCGTCACCCGGTTCGTGGCCGTCGACGACATCGCGTACGCGGAGGCGCACGGCGACTACGCCCGGCTCCACACCGACCAGGGCAGCCATCTGGTACGCATCCCGCTGTCCGTCCTGGAGGAGCGCTGGGCCCCCCGCGGCTTCGTACGGATCCACCGCAGCCATCTGGTCGCGCTCGGCCGGATCGACGAACTGCGCCTGGACGGCGGCGCGACCTCGGTCCGGGTCGGCGAGGCGGTCCTCGCCGTCTCCCGCCGGCACGCCAGGGAGCTGCGCGACCTGCTGATGCGGCGCGCCCGGGGCTGATCGCGGCGCCCCGGCGGCCGCTCAGCAGAGGTGCAGCGCGAGATGGCCGAGGGCCACGCCCAACTGCCAGGCGGGCAGCCACACCTGACGCTCCTCGTCGAGAACGTGGGCCCGGCCGGGTCCGCCGAGCCCCGCGAGCCCGGCCAGGTCGGCGGCGCGCAGCTCGGTGTCCTTCAGGAGCCGCCAGGTGTCCCGGGCGAGCGCCAGATCCGGCTCCGGGGTGGCGGCGGGCGGGTCGGCGAGCCGGGCGGTCACCCACGCGTCCCACGGGTGGTCGTGCGCGGTGCGGCGCAGCCAGCCGTCGAGGCCGGGGCCGTCGACGCCCCGCCCGTCGAGCAGGACGGTCAGGGCCAGGGTGCGTACCCCCGCCCGGAACTCCAGCGAGCCGGGCGCGACCAGCCCGCTCGTCCGCATCACGTCGTCGGCGACGTACTCGGCGCACAGCCAGTCCATCGGCACGGCGAGTCCGCCTCCGCCTCCGCCTCCGCCGCCTCCGCCGGTGCCGTTCGTGCTCTCGGGCAGCACGGTTCCACCTTCTCCCGGTTCTTCTGGGACGCCAGGTCTTGTTCGTCCCCGGGACGAGCCTCCTCTGAGAAGGCGCCGCGCGGGGGCGGTTCGCTCAACTGGACCGGCGGATCGGCGAATGCGTCCCCGCCGCGTCGGTGCTGGTGAGCGCCGTGTGGCGGGGGTGAGATCCGGGACGGGGGAGACGGCTCAGCCGAGCAGCGCGTACACGGCGGTCGCGTGCGCGGCCGTCTCCTCGCTGCCCTCGGCGGTCATGGTGATGTCCGCGAAGGCCATCCGCTTGCCGGTCTTGGTGAGCCGGGCCCGCACCAGGACGTCGGCACCGACGACCGGCCGCTGGAAGCTGATCGACTGCTGCACGGTGGTCATCGGGACGAAGCCGCCGCGGGCGGCGGCCACCGCGATCACGGTCGCCGTGTCGGCGGCGGCCATCAGGGCCTGGCCGGACATCCCGCCGCCCTCGCGGGCGAGCCGTTCCGACCAGGGGAGCCGGAGGACGGCCTCGTGCCCGTCGACGGAGTCGACGGAGAGGCCGAGGTCGAGCACCCAGGGGGCGAAGTTGTCGGCGAGGATCTTCTCGGCGGCGGCGGTGGTCAGGGCCACGGGCGTCGTTGTCACGGGCGTCATTGTGCGGCCCCGGCCGAGGCCCGGGCAACGGGTCCGCGGTGGCGCGGCCGGTAGCCGGGGAGCCGGTGCCCGAGCTGGCGCAGGGCGTAGTGGGAGCGGGACTTGACGGTGCCGGCCGGGATGCCGAGATCGGCGGCGGCCTCGTTGACGGTGAGCCCGTGGAAGTAGAGCCGGACGAGGACGGCCCGGTGCTCCGGGCGCAGCCCGCGTACCGCCGCCCGGACGTCGAGCGCGGCGACCGCGGACTCGGTGGCGTCGGCCGGGTCGGCGGTGACGGCGAGCAGGTCGTCGCCGATCTCGGTGGGCCGGGAGAGCCGGGAGCGGCGGGCGTCGATGGCGAGCCGCCGGGCGACCGTGAACAGCCAGGGCCGCATGGAGGTGTAGGAGGAGTCGAAGGCCTCGGGGTGCAGCCAGGCCCGGACCAGGGTCTCCTGCACCAGGTCCTCGGCGCGCTGCCGGTCGCCCTGGGTCAGGCCGAGCAGGAAGGAGAGCAGGGCGGGGCCGTGCTCGCGCTGGAGCTCCTCCAGAGCCCGCTCGTCGGTGGTCGCCGCCGGTGCGGTCGGTGGCGTCAGTGCCGTCGTCATGCGCCGTATGTGAACGCATCCGAACGTCGGGCGACAGGGAACGGACAGGGATCTGCGACGAACGGTCACACCGAGCGGTGAATGGTCCGGTGAACGGACGGGCGGAAGGCATGCGTCCGATTCAGCGGGTTTGTGGCCTGTTGCGGCATTGAACCTTGACTGAGGCTTATCGCCAGCCGTGAATTCATAGGAACAGCTGTTCATCCTACGAACCAGCGGAGTCCGGCAGATGACCCCACGCACCAGACCCGGAACGGCCGCGCTCGCCGCCGTCCTGCTCACCGCGGCCGCCGGCTGCGCCGTCGCCGACCGCGCCCCGGAACGCCCCGGCGGCGGCCCCGCGCAGAGCCGGGCGCCACAGCGCACCGCCGCCCCCGGCGGCGCCTCCGCCCCGGCCCCGTTCACCCTCGTGGCCTCCGGCGACGTCCTCCCGCACGACTCGATCATCCGGCAGGCCGCCGCCGACGCGGGCGGCAACGGCTACGACTTCCGCCCCATGCTCTCCGGCGTCAGACCCGTGGTCTCCCGCGCCGATCTGGCGATCTGTCACATGGAGACGGTGTACGGCGAGCCCGGCGGCCCCTACACCGGCTACCCCGCCTTCAAGTCCCCGCCCGAGGTCGCCGCGGCCCTCAAGGAGACCGGCTACGACTCCTGCTCCACCGCCTCCAACCACACCCTGGACGACGGCGCCGCCGGACTGCGCCGCACCCTCGACGCGCTCGACAAGGCAGGAGTACGGCACGCCGGCTCGGCCCGCACCGCCGACGAGGCGGCCCGCCCCGCCCTGCTCAAGGCCGGCCGGGCGACCGTGGCCCAGCTCGCCTACACGTACGACACCAACGGCTATCCGCTCCCCGAGGGGCAGCCCTGGGCCGTGAACCTGATCGACCAGGAGAAGATCGTCTCCGACGCCCGGGCCGCCCGGAAGGCCGGCGCCGACGTCGTGGTCGTCTCCATCCACTGGGGCACCGAGTGGCAGACCGCGCCCGACCGGCGACAGCTCACCCTCGGCCGGGCACTCACCGCCTCCCGCACCGGTGACCGCCCCGACATCGACCTGATCATCGGCACCCACGCCCATGTGCCGCAGGCCTACGAGAAGGTCAACGGCACCTGGATCGTCTACGGCATGGGCGACCAGGTCGCCGGCGACATGATCAACTACGAGAGCGCCTACGACCGCCGCGGCAACATGGGCACCCTGGGCCGCTTCACCTTCGCCCCGCCCACCGCGCCCGGCCGCCGCTGGGAGGTGACCAAGGCGGAGTTCGTGCCCCAGTTCTTCGACACCGCGCGCGGCCGGGTGGTCGACCTCAACGAGGCGATCAGGAAGGGCCAGGCGCAGTACACCGAGCCCCGCGACGCCATCCGCTCGGTCGTCCTCGACCGGGGCGCGGCCCGCGACGGACTGACCATGGGGGAGTAGCCCCGGGGGGTACGGGTTACGGCACCACCGTGACCGGCCAGCGGCCCGCCTTGACCAGGCGCACCGCCACCGACCCCACGAAACGGTGCCCGGCCGACTCCGAGGCCCCGACCACCACCGCGTCCGCCTTCAGCTCGTCGGCGGCCGAGACCAGACCCGCGTACGCGTCCCCGCGGAAGGTGTGGAACTCCCAGCGCACCTGGAAGATCTCCTTCACGCGCTCCGCGGACTCCCGGATCTCGGCCACCAGACCCTCGGCGATCTCCTCGGTGGCGCCGGAGACCGGTGCCCCCATCGCCGCGCCGGCCGCGAGCACCGGCTGTACGTACACGAGCGCGAGCAGTGCGTTCTGCCGCCGGGCGAGCCCGGCCGCGTACGCCGCCGCGCGCAGCGAGGACGCCGAACCGTCGACCCCGGCGACGATCACCTTCGGGCCGTCTGTACCTCGTTCGAATCCGCTCACCCTCCGAGGCTATCGGCTCATCAGGTGTTTTCCGGCGGGGGGCCGGTGTCGCTGCGCGGCCGGTGCCGTCCACCGTTCGCACCATTGGTCATGAAAAAGGATGAGACGACCACGGGGCGCCGGGCGCTGCTGCGCCTCGCCGCCGCCCTGGGCGCCACCGCCACCGTCGGAGTCTTCGCCGCGGACCGCCTGGGAGGCACGGACGAGGGGACCACGGTGGCCGGGGCCCGCCCCGCGCGCCCGGCACCCGCCGCCGGACCCCAGGCCCGGGGCGGGGCGCAGGCGAAGGCTCAGGCGCGGCTGCGGCCCGCCGCGTATAGGCTCCAGCCGATGACCGGCTATGCTCCGCCCGCCGTTCGGCGCGCCCTCCCGCCCGTCCGGACCCGGCCCTTCCTCCACCTCACGGGCGTCGGCCGCTCGATGGTGCTCACCTTCGACGACGGCCCGGACCCGCGCTACACCCCGGAGATCCTGGCCACCCTGCGCCGTTACGGCTGCCGGGCGATGTTCTTCGTCTGCGGCGAGATGGCCGTCGACAACCAGGACCTGCTCAAGATGATGGCCGAGGACGGGCACGTGGTCGGCAACCACTCCTGGTCGCATCCGCTCGTGCCCAAGCTGCGGCCCTCGCTCATCCGCCACGAGCTCGGCTCCACCAGCGACGTCATCGAACAGGCCCTGGGCGCACCGCCGTCGTGGTACCGGGCACCCTACGGAGCCTGGAACAAGCTGTCGTTCGAGATCGGCGCCGAACTCGGCATGGAGCCGCTCGCCTGGACCGTGGACACCCTCGACTGGCAGGAGCCGCCCACCGACAGCATCGTCCGCCGGGTCCTCGACGGCGCGGGCGAGGGCGTCGTCGTCCTCAACCACGATGCGGGCGGCAACCGTTCGCACTCCGTCGCCGCCCTCAAGCGCTATCTGCCGCGCCTCCTCGACGCCGGCTACAGCATCACCGTGCCGCGCCGCTGAGCAGACCCTGAAGGGCCCCGGCACCCACCCGGTGCCGGGGCCCTTCGCCTTGCGGACCGCCTAGCGGAGACCGATCATCCGGGCGAAGACCACGACGTTGCCGTCGTAGCCGTGGGCGCGTGAGTAGCCGCCGCCGCACGTGATCACCCGCAGCTCCGGCTGGCCGGTGTCCCCGTACACCTGGGCTCCGGGGAAGTCGTTCTTCGAGAAGACCTCGACCCCGTAGATCTCGAACACGGCCACCCGGCCGTCGTAACGGTCGACCTCGATGTGCTGGCCCTGGTGCAGGGAGCCGAGTCCGTAGAACACCGCGGGCCCTGCCAGGTTGTCGACGTGCCCCACGATGACGGAGGTGCCGCGCATGCCCGGCGCGATGCCGTTCTGGTACCAGCCGGCGAGGTTCTTCTCCTCGGGCGGCGGGGCGGCGACCCAGCCGTTGTCGTCCAGGCCCACGTCCATGAGCGGGGCCGCCACCTGGATGGCCGGGATCCTGATGCGTGAGGCGGGGGCGAACGGCAGTTCCTGGACGGCGCCGGCCGTGGGGACGGGGGCGACCGGCCGGGCGACCGGGCGCGCAGCCGCGGTGGGCTGCGGCGGGCCGGACTCGAAGCCGACCCCGTTGCGCATTATCGCCAGGCCGGACAGCATGACGAGAGCCAGCGCGCCCCAGGGTTGGCGTCTCCTGGCGGCGTCGAAGAGGCTGAAGTCCTTGGGGCTCATGGTTCTCCCTTGGTGGCGTCACGGGAACGGTAAGGGCGCGGACGCGAACCGGCTTCCCGGGCGGAGCGAACGGGTGTCCGCCGGAGGAGCGACCCCGCCCCGGCGGTCCCGCGCGGGGGAACGGGTGATCAGCCATCCGAGTCATCATCAGATGATCGTTCTGACGCTGCGTGACCTGCGGATCCGTCAGATTGCTACCCCATTCGGCCGGTCTCCGGCCTCACCGGGGTGGCCCAGTGCCGAAATGCGGGGGTCGCCGCAACTTGTGATGGTTCGTCATGGAAGACGTACTCGTCGAATCTCCCGGAGCACGGCTTCGGGGCGTCTTCCACTGGAGGTTCAACCATGCGTGCTGCACGCACTCTGGCGGTGACGGCGACCGCGTTCGCGGCGCTCGGGCTCGCGGCCCCCCTCGCCACCGCCACCAACGGGCCGAGCAGCGTGACCGTCGGCTCCTTCCAGGCCCCCAAGGGCGGCGACAACAACAACTCCAATATCACCGTCTCCCCCTTCGCGGTTCACCAGGGTGCGCTTCTCCTGGTCACCACCAGGGACTGCGCCGCGGGCACGGTCTCGTCCGCGGCCTTCCCGTCCGGCACCCTCTCGGGCTCCAACCAAGGGTTCTCCACTGTCAGCGTCCGCATCTTCGACAACGCCACGCCCGGCCTGCACACCGTGACCGCCACGTGCGTCAACGGCCGCAAGCTCACGACGCAGTTCCGCGTGCTGGCCGGCCAGGGTTCGCAGGGCGGTCTGGGCGGCTCGCTCGCCCCGGGCTCCACCGAGATGGCGGTGGGCGGCGGCCTCGTCGCCGCCGCCGCGCTGGGCGGGGGGCTGTTCATCGCCCGCCGGCGCCGCACGACCGGCGCGGGGGTCTGACCGGCCGAACCTCCCGGTCGGCCCGCAACGCCCGTCGCCCCCGAGTCCCGTCCAGGGCTCGGGGGCGACGGGCGTGTGCCGACGGGCGGAACGGGGCGGGGCGCGACGGGGCGGGGTGCGGTGACACTCCGGGACGCCGTCAGTGGCGGCGGCCGTCGGAGGCCGACGACCTGCGGCGGATCACGAAGACCAGACCGCCCGCCGCGGCGAGCACCAGCGCCCCGCCGGCCGCGAAGGTCCAGGTGTCGGTGGCGTCGAACGAGCCGCCGAGACCGCCCGCGACGCCGCGCGGGGTGACGAGCACGGTCGACCGGGCGGTCGCCGTCGCCGTCGTCCCGCCGCTGATGGTCAGGTCGACGGTGCCCTGGATGCCGCCGGTGCAGTTGAACGACACCGTGTAGACGGCGCCGCGCTTGGCGTCCGTGTCCACGGTGGCGGTGACCACCGAGTTCGGGGCGATGGTCACGGTGTCGAAGATGCCGGCCGAGGCCGTCGCCGTACTGGCGCAGCCGGGTGCGCTGAGCGAGATCCGGCCGCCGGGCGCGACGACCCCGGGCGACACGACGAAATCGCCCGGGGCCTTCGCTCGGGGCGCCTGACGGGCGGGCGCCGGGGCGCCGTCGGCGGCGACGGCGACGGGGGCGGCCAGGGCGAGGGCGGCCGCCCCCAGCAGAGCGGTGGACGCGGCACGTATCGCGCGCATGGTCAATCCTCCGGGTCCCGAGGAGCAGCCGCGGAAGGGGTATCCGCGAGAAAGGCGGGACGTGCACCTCGATGCCCGAAACGCTAGGAGCCCTCTACCACAGCCGCGATCCCAGACGTGCGAATGGGGCACCGATGTCCCCCGCTCGGCCCAGTCACGCCCCTTGCTGTCAGCCCGTGACCTGCGGGAACAGATCGACGAACGGCGCGGCGGTGGCCGCCAGGCCCCGGCTGAACGGTGCGTCGAAGTCCCAGATCAGGAAGAGCAGGAAGGCGATCAGGGCGCTGAAGAGGCCGGCGAGCAGCAACTCCCGGCCGGTGCGCCGGATCTGCAGTGTGAAGATCAGGCCCACCGTCACCAGGGCGCCGGCGATCAGGCCGAACCAGACCACCCCCGGCATCGTCGCGCCCGCGTTCTCGCCGCGGGCGTTGCGGGCGTCGTCGGCGACCGCGACCTGGTCGACCAGCGGCTGGTAGGCCTGGCCCTCGAAGTCGTTGGCGGGCTGGTAGTCCGTGACGCTGCGGCGCACCTTCTGCAGCAGCTCCGTGCCGGTCTCGCTCAGTTCGCCGTGCTCGGTCATGTACGGGAACTCGTCCTCGACCACGTACGCCACGTACGCGTCGATGTCGGCGCGGATCCGCTCCCGGGTGGCGAGCGGATAGACCTCGACCCGTTCCGAGATCTCGTGCATCGCCTGGGCCTCCTGGCGCACGGTCTCCTGGGCGGCGCTGCGGGCCTCCCACACGCCGGCGATGGCGAGGCCGAGGACGATCGCGTACACCACGCCGATCATCATGGTCATGTACTCGATGACGTCGGGGGTCTCGCTGGGGTCGTCGTCCTCGGGGATCCGCCGGTGGTTGATGACGACGATGGCCAGCACGACGGCGCACGCGGCGGCCATCGCGATGGTGAGCACTACCCATTCGGACAAGGGTGTTTCCTCCGTTGCGGGGTGGTCGGGGCACAGGGGTCAGCGGGAGCGCGGGCGCAGGATCGCGGTCGCGAGCACCGCGGGGGCGGTGACGAGCAGGGTCGTGGTGAGCACGTTGGGCGCGCTCTTCGGCTTGACCCGGGCCGTGCGCCGGTAGTGCGGCAGTGCGACCGGGGTGGGCCGGGGACGCGCCGTGGGGGCCGGGGCCGGGCTCGGGGGCTCCGGCTCCGGCTCCGGCTCCGGCTCGGGCGCCGGGGGCGCGGGGCGCGGCGGCGGAGGCGGGGGCGGTGCGGGCCTCGGTGGCGGTGTGGTGCGCACCGGAGGCGGCGGCGGGGCCGGTGGCTTCGGCTTCGGGGTCGGCTTCGGGGCGGGTGTGGGCTTGGGGCTCGGCTTCGGCGGATGGGTCGGGTGCGGCGGATGGGTCGGATGGGTCGGGTGCGGGGGATGCGTGGGGTGCGGGGGATGGGTCGGATGACACGGCCCGTCCCCGGCGATCGCCACCCCGCTCGATCCACCGGGCCCGGTCACGGCCCAGGCGCACGCGTCGGCGGTCGCCGGTGTGGCCGGTGCGGTCAGCAGCCACACCAGCGCGCCGGCCGCGAGCGGGCGCGTCAGCCGTGTCCCATAGCGGGAGAACGGGCATCGAGGCAAGAGAGACACGCCGAGCAGCATGATCCGGCGGGTGGGCCGGACGGGTCGGAACGGCCCCCGATTCCCCGGATGGAGCGGATCTGGGCGTGCACTGGTTTGACGTTTCCACCGACTTTGTCGTCTCACGGGCTGCCCAACGGTGCCAACGGCTCGTCCGTTGCGGTGGATTCACGTGGATCGGCCCCGCCCGGGAGGGCGGCGTGTGAGGGTGGTGCGCGAGCGGCGCGCGGCACTCCGCGGGCCCGAATCCGGGAACTGGCCGGTTGTCGCCGCCCGTTGGACTCCGATCCCCGCCCACCCCGCCCGCGGGCTGCGACGGAACGCAGGTCAGAGGGCCGCACGACCATATGCACGTGAATTTGCACGACCTGAAGGCGTGAACTCTTCCTTACCCCGAGCACGTGCCATTGGCGTGTGACCAAGAACGGATCGAGAATTTCCGTTTCCGCTCGCTCTCTTGGCGGGCGATCAGTAGCCTCAGCTCGAACACAGGCCGCGAACACCTGGCCACATCTCACGGCGACTTGTTGGAGACTTTGATGGAGCGTCCCGCCTGGGCTCCGCCGGGCATCGATATCTCGGTGCCGAGCGTGTCCCGTATGTACGACTTCTATCTGGGCGGCTCGCACAATTTCGAAGTGGACCGGGAAGCGGCCCGCAGGGCCATGGAGTTCCTGCCGGGACTCCCGAAGATCATGCAGGCGAACCGTGCCTTCATGCGCCGGGCCGTGCGGCACGCCGTCGACAACGACGTCACGCAGTTCCTGGACATCGGCTCGGGGATACCGACCTTCGGCAACGTCCACGAGGTCGCCCAGGCCGCCAGCGAGGCGGCCCGGGTCGTCTACGTGGACCACGACCCGGTCGCCGTCGCCCACAGCCGGGCCGTGCTCGGCGACGACCCCCGCTCCGCCGTGGTCGCCGCGGACCTGCGCAAGCCGCGCGAGATCCTGCACAGCCCCGAGGTCGCCGAACTCCTCGACCTCGACCGCCCGGTGGCCCTGCTGCTCGTCGCCGTGCTGCACTTCCTGGAGGACGCGGACGAGCCGGGCGCCGCCGTCGCCGAGCTGGTCGACGCGCTCGCCCCCGGCAGCATGCTGGTCCTCACCCACGCCTCGTACGAGGGCATCCCGGTGCCGCAGGAGCGCGCGGGCGGGGCCGTCGGCGTCTACCGCGACATCCGCAACCCGCTGGTGATGCGCACCCACGAGGAGATCACCCGCTTCTTCGACGGCACCGAGCTCGTCGAGCCGGGCGTCGTGCCCATGCCCCTGTGGCGGCCCGACAGTCCCGACGAGGAGGAGGATCCCTTCGCCTTCTCCGGGTTCGCAGGGGTGGGGCGCAAGGCGTGAAGCTGCCGTCCCAGCCTGCCGGTTCCGTGGCCGACGGACCGGAGGACAGACTCAGGCGGTTCGTGACCATCTGGAGCCGCGCCGTGTTCCCGGTCACCGCCACCTCGATGACCCGTCAGGAGTTCGAGCGGCACCTGCTGCCGCCCGCCCGGGAGCTGTGCGACGCACTGCACGCCCGGCCCTTCGACACGGCGCCCGCGCACCGGGTCGGACAGGCGCTGGTGGCCGCGCACTGCACCGACCCGGACGCGCTCGCCCGCAGCCTCGGCGTGGTCGACGCGTATCTGGTGCTGTACTGCGGGGACGAACAGGGTGTCGAGGCCGAGGAGCTGCGCGCCCGCTGCTCCCGGCTCCAGCACGCCATGGCGGCCGGCTTCGCCCAGGCCCTGCGTGAACGCACCCTCGCCGAGCAGGAGTCCATCGCGCACTCCGCGCTGTCCGCCCGCAGCGCCGCGGAACTCGCCCTGCACGCCACCGAGAGCCGCTTCCGCGCGGTCTTCGACGGGGCCGCCATCGGCATCGGCATCGCCGACCTCGACGGCAACATCCTGGAGGTGAACGAGGCCCTCACCCGGATGTTCGGCGGCCTTGAGGGCACCGTCACCAGCAAGAACATCGTCGAGTGGGTGCACCCCGAGGACGGCCCGCACGTCTGGCGCCTGTACGACGAGCTGGTGCGCGGCGAGCGCGAGTCGTACCGCGTGGAGAAGCCGTACTACCGCGGCGACGGCACCGTCCTGTGGACCAACCTCACCGTCTCCCTGCTGCGCGACGCGGCCGGCCGGCCGCAGTACCAGCTGGCGCTGATGGAGGACACCACCGAACGGCGGCTGCTCAACCTCCGGCTGCGCTACGAGGCCACCCACGACGCGCTCACCGGGCTGCCCAACCGGACCCTGTTCTTCGAACGCCTGGAGAAGACCCTCGGCCCGGGCGGCGACACCAGCTTCGGCCTGGCCTACCTCGACCTCGACGGCTTCAAGGTGATCAACGACAGCCTGGGCCACTCCACCGGTGACCGGCTGCTCGTGGAGGTCGCCGACCGGCTGCAGAGCTGTGTCACCGCGCCCGGCGAGATGGTCGCCCGGCTCGGCGGCGACGAGTTCGTCGCGCTCACCACCGGCGCCGGCAGCGAACGCAAGGTCGGCGAGCTCGCCGACCGGATGCTCGCCTCGCTCGCCACCCCGATCAGCATCGACGGCCGCGAGCTCGCCGTGCGCGGCAGCGTCGGCGTGGTCGAGGGACCGGCGGGCGAGCGGACCGCGGCCGAGGTGCTGCGCAGCGCCGACATCACCATGTACCGGGCCAAGTCGGCGGGCGGCAACCGGTTCGAGTACGCCGACGAGGAGGCCGACGCCCGGGCCATCACCCGGCACGGGCTGACCACCGCGCTGCCCGCCGCCCTGGAACGCGGCGAGTTCTTCATCGAGTACCAGCCGCTGGTCCACCTCGGCGACGGCAGCGTGCACGGCGCCGAGGCGCTCGTACGGTGGTGCCACCCGCAGCACGGAGTGCTGGGCCCGGACCGCTTCATCCCGCTCGCCGAGAACACCGGGCTCATCGTCCCGCTGGGCCGGTGGGTGCTCCAGGAGGCCGTGCGCCAGGCCCGGTTCTGGCAGGACGAGGCCCCCGGCGGGCACCCCGCCACCGGGCCGCTGCGGATCAACGTCAACCTCTCGCCGACCCAGCTGCACCACCCGGGCCTGGTCGCCGAGACCGTCGACGTCCTGGAGCGCTCCGGCCTCGAACCGGGGGCGCTGTGCCTGGAGGTCACCGAGTCCGCGCTCATCGGCGCCGACGACGACCTTCTCAAGCCGCTGCGGCAGCTGGCCGAGATGGGCGTGGACATCGCGCTCGACGACTTCGGCACCGGCTACTCCAACCTGGCCAACCTGCGCCGCCTCCCGGTGAGCGTCCTCAAGCTCGACCGCTCCTTCACCCAGGGCATGCAGCAGCACCCCGTGGACCCGGTCGACATCAAGATCGTCGAGGGCATCGTCCAGCTCGCCCACAGCCTCGAACTCGCCGTCACCGTCGAGGGCGTCGAAACCGGCGC
Source organism: Streptomyces sp. NPDC051909 (assembly GCF_040681095.1). Classification (NCBI taxonomy): domain Bacteria; kingdom Bacillati; phylum Actinomycetota; class Actinomycetes; order Kitasatosporales; family Streptomycetaceae; genus Streptomyces; species Streptomyces sp. NPDC051909. Next base: position 66,067 of record NZ_JBFAYA010000008.1, read on the forward strand.
CCAGGCCCAGCAGCTCCGCGACCTGGGCTGCGACACGGCCCAGGGCTGGTACTACGCCCGCCCCGGCGCCCCGGACCGGATCCGGTCGCTGGCCCTGGTGGACGCGGTGTAGCGGACGCGGTGCGGAGGGCGGCGCCTTTCCGTTGCGCGGTGCCGGTCGGCGCCGGGCGGGGCGCCGGTCCGGGCGGGGCGCCGGGGCGGCAGGCTCAGGGCTGTGGCGCACCCCGTCGCGAGGCCATGAGCAGCTTCTGCAGCTCCCGCGCCGCCCGCGGCGGCGCCACGTCGCTGCGGTGGGCCAGTGCGATCGTGCGGCGCAGGCCCGGGCGGGCCAGGGCCGTGACGCGGAGGTCGCGGCCCGCGCGGGCGGCGACCATGGCCGGGACGACGGCGAGGCCGAGGCCCGCCCGGACGAAGCCGAGGACGGCGTCGAGCTCGCCGCCCTCCACTGTGAAGGAGGGCTCGAAGCCCTCCGCGCGGCAGGCCGCGACGGTCAGCTCCCGCAGGTCGTACCCGTGCCGGAACATCACCAGCGGCTGCTCGCGCAGGTCCGCGATCCGCACCGGCCGGCGCGGTGCGGGCGCCGAGGCCGACGAGACCACCACCAGGTCCTCGGTCAGCAGCTCCACCGTGGTCAGCGCGGGCGACGGCGTCGGCAGCGGCAGCACCACCAGGGCCAGGTCGAGCGAGCCGCGCGCCAGCTCCCGTACCAGGTCGTGCGAGCCGCCCTCCTCGATAAGGAGACGGATCCCCGGGTGCAGGTCGTGGAAGTCGCGCAGCACGTCCGGCAGCAGCCCGGTGCACAGGCTGGGCGTCGCGCCGAGCCGCACCCGGCCCCGCTTCAGCTGCACCAGCTCCTGGACCTCGTGGCGCGCGGTGTCCGTGTCGGCGAGGATCCGGCGGGCCAGCGGCAGCAGCGCCTCGCCCGCGTCGGTGAGCGCGATGTTGCCCCGGGCCCGGCTGAACAGCTCGGCACCCAGCTCCTGCTCCAGGGCCTTGATCTGCTGGGACAACGAGGGCTGCGAGACGTGCACGCGCTCGGCGGCCCGGGTGAAGTGGCGGGTCTCGGCGACGGCGACGAAGTACAGGAGCTGCTGGAACTGCATGCCACCAGCCTACCGGGACCCATAGGAGTCGCCTATCGAGATGAGCCGAACCATGTCTTGGACCTCTCGGGCTCTTCGGCCCTAGCGTCGGTCGCATGGCTCTGGCAACGAAGTCCGAACGGCGGCCCGAACGCCGGACCGCGCCCCCGCCCGCCGCCCCCACCCGCGGCTTCTGGGCGTCGACCCTCGGCAAGAAGACCGTGATGGCCGTGAGCGGCCTGATCATGCTCGCCTATCTCGTCGCCCATGTCGCGGGCAACCTCAAGGTCTTCTTCGGCCCCGAGGAGTTCAACGGCTACGGACACTGGCTGCGCGTCATGGGCGCCCCCGTCCTGCACCACCAGTGGGGCCTGTGGATCGCCCGGATCACGCTGCTGGCCGCCGTGGCGGCGCACGCCGTCTCCGCGTACCAGCTCAGCCGGCGCGACCTCAAGGCCCGCCCCACCCGCTACGCGCACCGGCGCAAGGGCTCCTCCTACGCCACCCGCACCATGCGCTGGGGCGGCGTGATCCTCGGCCTCTTCATCGTCTGGCACGTCCTCGACCTCACCACCGGCACCGTCCACGCCGGCGGCTTCGAGGACGGCAAGCCCTACCAGAACGTGATCGACACCTTCTCCACCTGGTACGGCAACGCTGTCTACATCGTCGCCATGCTCGCCGTGGGCCTCCACGTCCGGCACGGCTTCTGGAGCGCCGCCCAGACCCTCGGCGTCGGCAACGCCCGCCGTGAACGGGCCCTGAGATTCCTCGCCGACGCCCTCGCCCTCGTGCTGACCGCGGGCTTCATCGCCGTCCCCGTCGGCGTCATGACCGGAGTGGTGAACTGACCATGTCCCTCCCCGACTTCACCGAAGCTCCCGTCTTCACCGGCACCCCCGACTTCACCGACTTCACGACCGGCGGGCCGATCGCCGACACCGCCGCCCCCACCGGGCCCATCGCCGACCGCTGGGACACCCGCCGCTTCCAGGCGAAGCTGGTCAACCCCGCCAACCGGCGCGGCCACCGGATCATCGTCGTCGGCACCGGCCTGGCCGGCGGCTCCGCCGGCGCCACCCTCGCCGAACAGGGCTACCACGTCGTCCAGTTCTGCTACCAGGACTCCCCGCGCCGCGCCCACTCCATCGCCGCCCAGGGCGGTATCAACGCCGCCAAGAACTACCGCAACGACGGCGACTCCGTGCACCGCCTCTTCTACGACACCGTCAAGGGCGGCGACTTCCGCGCCCGCGAGTCCAACGTGCACCGGCTCGCCCAGATCTCCGTCGAGATCATCGACCAGTGCGTCGCCCAGGGCGTCCCCTTCGCCCGCGAGTACGGCGGCCTCCTCGACACCCGCTCCTTCGGCGGCGTCCAGGTCTCCCGCACCTTCTACGCCCGCGGCCAGACCGGCCAGCAGCTCCTCCTCGGCGCCTACCAGGCACTGTCCCGGCAGATCGCCGCCGGAAACGTCGAGATGCACGCCCGTACGGAGATGCTCGACCTGATCGTGGTCGACGGCCGGGCCCGCGGCATCGTCGCCCGCGACCTGATCACCGGCGAGATCTCCACCCACTACGCCGACGCCGTCGTCCTCGCCACCGGCGGCTACGGCAACGTCTTCCATCTCTCCACCAACGCCATGAACTCCAACGCCACCGCCGTGTGGCGGGCCCACCGGCGCGGCGCGTACTTCGCCAACCCCTGCTTCACCCAGATCCACCCCACCTGCATCCCGCGCACCGGCGACCACCAGTCCAAGCTCACCCTGATGAGCGAGTCGCTCCGCAACGACGGGCGCATCTGGGTCCCCAAGGCCCAGGGCGACACCCGCCCGCCGCACGCGATCCCCGAGGACGAGCGCGACTACTACCTGGAGCGCATCTACCCCTCCTTCGGCAACCTCGTCCCCCGCGACATCGCCTCCCGCGCCGCCAAGAACGTCTGCGACGAGGGCAGGGGAGTGGGCCCCGGCGGCCAGGGCGTCTACCTGGACTTCGCCGACGCCATCCGGCGGATGGGCCGGGCCGGGGTCGAGGAGAAGTACGGCAACCTCTTCGACATGTACGAGCGGATCACCGCCGAGAACCCGTACGAGACACCGATGCGGATCTACCCGGCCGTGCACTACACGATGGGCGGACTCTGGGTCGACTACGACCTCCAGACCACCGTCCCCGGCCTCTTCGCCATCGGCGAGGCCAACTTCTCCGACCACGGCGCCAACCGGCTCGGCGCCTCCGCCCTCATGCAGGGCCTCGCCGACGGCTACTTCGTGCTCCCGGCCACCGTCAACGACTACCTGGCCCGCCACCCGCACGCCGAACCCGTCACCGACGCCCACCCCGCCGTACGGGACGTGCTCGCCGAGACCGAGGACCGGCTCAGCCTCCTCCTCGCCGTCGACGGCGACCGCACCCACGACTCCTTCCACCGCGAACTCGGCGAACTCATGTGGGAGTTCTGCGGCATGGCCCGCACCGACGCCGGACTGCGCAAGGCGCTGCGCCGCATCCCCGAGATCCGCGAGGAGTTCTGGCGCCGCATCAAGGTCCCCGGCACCGGTGAGGAGTTCAACCAGTCCCTGGAGAAGGCCAACCGGATCGTCGACTACCTGGAGCTCGCCGAGCTGATGTGCCTCGACGCCCTCCACCGCGTCGAGTCCTGCGGCGGCCACTTCCGCGAGGAGTCCCAGACCCCGGACGGCGAGGCCGCCCGCCGCGACGAGGAGTTCTCGTACGCCGCCGCCTGGGAGTTCGGCGGCGGAGGCGCGCCCGTCCTCCACAAGGAGGACCTCACCTTCGAATACGTCCACCCCACCCAGCGGAGCTACGCATGAGGCTGAACCTGCGCGTCTGGCGCCAGAAGAACGGCGACGCCGAGGGCGCCATGGCCACCTACCACGTGGACGGCATCTCGCCCGACATGTCCTTCCTGGAGATGCTGGACACCCTCAACGAGGAGCTGATCCTGCGCGGCGAGGACCCCGTCGCCTTCGACCACGACTGCCGCGAGGGCATCTGCGGCGCCTGCAGCCTCGTCATCAACGGCGACGCCCACGGCCCCGAGCGCACCACCGCCTGCCAGCTGCACCTGCGGTCCTTCCGCGACGGCGACACCATCGACGTCGAGCCCTGGCGGGCCGCCGCCTTCCCGGTCGTCAAGGACCTCGTCGTCGACCGCTCCGCCTTCGACCGGATCATCCAGGCCGGCGGTTACGTCAGCGTCCCCACCGGCTCCGCGCCCGAGGCGCACGCCACCCCCGTCCCCAAGGCCGACGCCGACCTCGCCTTCGAGCACGCCGAGTGCATCGGCTGCGGCGCCTGCGTCGCGGCCTGCCCCAACGGCTCCGCCATGCTGTTCACCTCGGCCAAGGTCAACCACCTGGGCGTGCTGCCGCAGGGGGCGCCCGAGCGGGAGACCCGGGTCCTCGACATGGTCGCCCAGATGGACGCCGAGGGCTTCGGCGGCTGCACCCTCACCGGCGAATGCGCCACCGCCTGCCCCAAGGGCATCCCGCTGCCCTCGATCTCCGCCATGAACAAGGAGTGGCTGCGCGCCCGCCGCAAGGCCGCCCGCTAGAGCCTCAGCGCCGGAGGTACGCGAGGACGGCCAGGACCCGCCGGTTGTCGTCGGCCGACGGCTCGATGCGCAGCTTCCCGAAGATGCCCGCCGTGTGCTTCGCCACCGCGCTCTCACTGACGTGGAGCGCGGTGGCGATCGCCGCGTTCGACCGGCCCTCGGCCATCAGCCGCAGCACCTCGTGCTCGCGCGGGGTGAGCGCGGCCGTGTTCCCGCGGGCGTCGGAGCGGGCGAGCAGCCGGGCCACCACCTGCGGGTCCAGCACCGTGCCGCCCGCGGCCACCGTCCGTACCGCGTCGACGAACTGGGCCGTGTGCGTCACCCGGTCCTTCAGGAGATAGCCGACCGCGCCCTCCCCGCCGGCCAGCAACTCCTGTGCGTACAACTGCTCCACGTACTGCGACAGGATCAGCACCGGGAAGCCCGGCCGCTCCCGGCGGGCGTCCAGGGCGGCCCGCAGTCCCTCGTCGGTGAAGCCCGGCGGCAGCCGGATGTCGATCACGGCCACGTCCGGGCGCTCCTCGCGCAGCGCGCGGACCAGGGCGGGATGGTTGTCGACGGCGGCGACCACCTCGCAGCCGTGCTCCTGAAGGGTGCGGGTCAGCCCGTCCCGGAGGAGGAAGAGGTCTTCGGTGAGGACGACGCGCACGGTATCTCCAGGGTCGCGAGGGTGGGGCCGCCCGGCGGACTGTCCAGGGCGAGGGTTCCGTCGAAGGCGCGCAGCCGGCGCAGCACCCCGTGCAGCCCGCCGCCGTCCGGGGCCGCGGCCGTCGTCGGCGACGGTCACCCGCAGCAGCCCGCCGGTGCCGCCGGTGTGCGCGAGGGCGATCCGGACCTCGCGGGCCCCGGCGTGCTTGGCCGCGTTGGCGAGGAGTTCGGCCACCACGAAGTACGCGGCGGACTCCACGGCCGCCGGCAGCCGGCCGGGCGGCAGCGCGGAGTCCACCCGTACGTCGAGGAAGGAGTCCAGGGCCAGCGAGCGCACCGCGTCACCGAGCCCGCGGTCGGCCAGGACCGGCGGCAGGATCCCGTGCACCAGCTCCCGCAGATCCCCGAGCGCCCGCTCGGAGACCTCCCGCGCGTCCGCGAGCAGCGTCCGCGCCGCGGTCGGATCCTCGTCGAGCCGCCCGGCCGCCTCCGCCAGGGTCATCCCGAGCGCCACCAGGCGTGCCTGCGCCCCGTCGTGCAAGTCCCGCTCGATGCACCGCAGTTCGGCCGCCTGGAGGTCCAGCGCGTCGGCCCGGGTGCCGGTCAGGTGGTCGATCCGCCGGACGAGCACCGTCTCGTACGGTACGGAGAGCGCGCGCCGGGTCCAACGGGCGTACCGGGCCAGCGTCCACGGCGCCAGGGCCACGGCACCGGCGACGAAGCCGCACCCGAGCCCCGCCGCCGCGACCGCGGTGGCGGGGGAGACCACCGGCACGAAGGAGTACCAGTTGCCGTCCCCCAACTCCCGCCACACGAACGGCTGGACCACCGCGCCGAACACCCCGAACCAGAACAGCGAGAGCGGCACCGCCACGAGGAGGCCGCCGTTCAGCGGCTCCAGCCACGCCCAGCGCAGGTCCCGCCAGAAGCCCCCGTCTCCGCCTTCCACACCCGCATGCCCCTCGGCCTCCCCGTCGTCCGGCTTGTGTTCCGTCGCCGTCGACTCTGCCGGCGGGAGCGGGCCGGGCCACTGGTGCCGGGTGCCGGACCGGGGTGTACCTGGGTACACCCCCAGGGGCGTACGGGGCGCCGGTCAGGCGCCGACGGCGCGCAGGGTGCCCGGGCGGCGGCCCATCAGGCCGTCGAGCGCCGACTCCGTCGCCTCGTCCGCCGGCAGGTACACCACGAGGTGCTGGGCGTCCGTCTCGCTCGGTTCGAGCACCTCGTACGCGAGGCGCAGCTCACCCGCCTCGGGATGCACGAAGCGGTCCACACCGGAGCGGGAGGGTACGGGCGCGGGCGCGTCGAGCCGGGAGGAGAAGGCGGGGCCGGCGGTCACCGTCAGCTCCTGGACCAGCTCCGCCATGTGCGGGTCGCTGCGGGTGATCGACAGGAGCAGCCCCGCCACCTGCTGGTCGGCCACCCGGTCCCAGTCCGGGTAGACCGTACGGGCCCGGGGGTCGGTGAAGACATAGCGCGGCAGGCTCGGGCGTTCGCCGTCGAGCAGGCCGACCGGGCCGGCGAGGCGCGCGTAGCCGTCGGTGTGCGCCACGACCTCGCCCAGCATGTTCAGGACCACCGCCGGGGTCGGGCCGAGGCGGTCGAGGAGCGCCCGGACCGGGGCCCGCACCTCCTGCGCCGGGGTGGGCGCCCGGGTGCAGATGTGGTGGTGGGAGCCCGACTTCATCAGGTTCCGCAGGTGCAGGCGGGCTTCGAGCGGCAGCCGCAGGGCCTCGCTCAGCGCGCCGAGCACCTGCGGCGACGGGTTGCGGTCCCGGCCCTGCTCAAGCCGGGCCAGATACTCGACGCTGATCCCCGCCAGCATGGCCAGCTCCGCCCGGCGCAGCCCCGGGGTGCGCCGCCGGGGGCCCGCGGGGAGACCGGCCTCGGCGGGGGGCACGGCCTCACGACGGGCGCGCAGGAACGCCCCCAGCTCGTTGTCGCTCATCCGTCAAGCGTACGGGCGCGACCGCGGGCGAGGGTGGCCCTGTCACTACCAGGCTCGCCACTACCAGGCTCCGCCACTACCCGTCTCGGCACGGCCTTCCTCCCGCCCCGGCGGCACGGCAGCGTGGGGCCCATGACCACCGAATCCCACCCCACCACGCCCACCGTCCTGCCGCTCGCCCCGGGCCGCTGGGCCTTCGACCCGCTGCACTCCGCGGTCGGCTTCACCATCCGCCACTTCGGAATCTCCAAGGTGCGCGGCCGCTTCAACGAGCTCCAGGCGGAGCTGGTCGTCGGCGACACCCTGGAGACCTCCTCGGTCACCGCGACCGTGGCGCTCGCCTCCGTCGACACCGGCAACCCGGACCGGGACGCCCACGTCCGCGCCGCCGACCTCCTCGACGTCGAGAAGCGGCCCACGATGACCTTCCGCTCCACCCGGATCGCCGGGGACGGCGAGGACTGGACGCTGGAGGGCGAGCTCACCATCGGCGACGTGACCCGGCCGATCGTCTTCGACGTCGAGTTCGGCGGCGTCGTGGACAACCCCGTGGACGGGCACCGGCACGCCGGCTTCGACGCCACCGGAGAGTTCCGGCGCAGGGACTTCGGCCTGGACTTCGCGCCCGGCGTCCTCGGCGACGTCATCAAGGTCACCCTGGAGGTGCAGTTCCTCGACCCCCGGTGACCGCCTGGCCGGTCAGGGCGTCAGAGCCCCGGGAGTTCAGATCCCGAGCCGGGCCGCGAGGAAACGCGCGGTCCGGCTCCCCGGCGTCCGGGCCACCTCCGCAGGCGTCCCCTCGGCGACGATCCGGCCGCCCTCCGCGCCGCCGCCCGGCCCCAGGTCGAGCACCCGGTCGGCGGTCGCCACCACGTCCATGTCGTGCTCGACCACGACCACCGTGTGTCCGGCGTCGGCGAGCCCGTGCAGCTGCCGCATCAGCACCTCCACGTCCGCCGGGTGCAGCCCGGTGGTCGGTTCGTCGAGGACGTACAGGGTGTGCGCGCGGCGCGGCCGCTGCAGCTCGGCGGCCAGCTTGATGCGCTGCGCCTCGCCACCGGACAGCTCGGTGGCCGGCTGCCCCAGCCGCAGGTAGCCGAGGCCCACGTCGAGCAGGGTGCGCAGCGGGCGGGCCGCCGCCGGCACGTCGGCGAAGAACTCCGCGGCCGCCTCCACCGTCAGGTCGAGCACCTCCGCGATGGTGAGCCCGCGCAGCCGCACCCGGAGCGTCTCCGGGTTGTAGCGGGCGCCCCGACAGTCCGGGCACGGCGCGTACGTGCTCGGCAGGAACAGCAGCTCCACCGAGACGAAGCCCTCGCCCTGGCAGGTCTCGCAGCGCCCGCCGGCCACGTTGAAGGAGAACCGGCCCGCCCTGTAGCCGCGCTCCCGGGCCTCCTCCGTCTCCGTGAACAGCTTGCGCACCACGTCGAACAGCCCGGTGTACGTGGCGAGGTTGGAGCGCGGGGTCCGGCCGATCGGCTTCTGATCGACCGTCACCACCCGGTTCACGTCACCGCTTTCCTCCGCGGTCTCGGTGAGCGCACCGACCAGCGTCGACTTGCCCGACCCGGACACCCCCGTCACCGCCGTGAGCACCCCCAGCGGGAACACGGCCTCCAGGCCTTGGAGGTTGTGCCGGGTCACCGGCCCGACCGTCAGCTTCCCGGACGGGCCGCGCACCGCCCGGTCCGGCACCGGCTCCGGGGCGAAGAGGAAGCGGCGGGTCGCCGACCCGGCCACCCCGGCGAGCGCCGCCGGGGGCCCGCTGTGCAGCACCCGCCCGCCGTGCTCACCGGCCCGCGGCCCCACGTCCACCAGCCAGTCGGCGTGCCGCACCACGTCCAGGTGGTGCTCGACCACGAACACCGTGTTCCCCGCCGCCTTCAGCCGGTCGAGGACCACGAGCAGCGCCTCCGTGTCCGCCGGGTGCAGTCCGGCGGACGGCTCGTCGAGCACGTACACCACACCGAACAGGCCGGCCCGCAGCTGGGTGGCGAGCCGCAGCCGCTGCAGCTCCCCGTTGGACAGCGTCGGCGTCGCCCGGTCCAGGCTGAGATAGCCGAGTCCCAGCTCGGTCACCGTCGCGATCCGCGCCACCAGGTCCTCGGTGAGCACCCGGGCCGTCTCCGAACCCTCGTGCGCGGCCAGCGTCCGGGCGAGCGCCGTGAGCGGCAGCGCCGCGAGTTCCGAGATCGTGCTGCCCGCGATGGTCACCGCCAGAGCCTCCGGCCGCAGCCGGCTGCCCCCGCACACCGGGCACTGCGCGCTGGTCAGGAAGCGCTCGGCCTTCGCCCGCAGCGTCGCGCTCTTCGAGTCGGAGAAGGTGTGCATCACATAGCGCCGGGCGCTCATGTACGTGCCCTGGTAAGGGCGTTGGATACGGTTCGCCTCGCGCACCGGGTGGACCGTCACCACCGGCTGCTCGTCCGTGAACAGGATCCACTCCCGGTCCTTCGCATCGAGCTCCCGCCACGGCCGGTCCACGTCGTGGCCCAGCGTGTCCAGCACGTCCCGCAGGTTCTTGCCCTGCCAGGCCCCCGGCCAGGCCGCGATCGCGCCCTCCCGGATCGACAACCCCGGGTCCGGCACGAGCAGTTCCTCGCTCGTCTCGTGCACCCGACCCAGACCGTGGCACGAAGGGCACGCCCCGGCCGCCGTGTTGGGGGAGAAGGCGTCCGAGTCGAGCCGCCCGGCGCCCGGCGGATAGGCGCCCGCGCGAGAGAACAGCATCCGCAGCGAATTGGAGAGCGTGGTCACCGTGCCCACCGAGGAGCGCGCGTTCGGCGCCGCCCGCCGCTGCTCAAGCGACACCGCCGGCGGCAGCCCCGTGATCTCCCCGACCTTCGGCGCCCCCACCTGGTGGATCAGGCGTCGGGCGTACGGCGCGACCGACTCGAAGTAGCGCCGCTGCGCCTCCGCGTAGATCGTGCCGAACGCCAGCGACGACTTGCCCGAGCCCGACACCCCCGTGAACACGGTGAGCGCGTCGCGCGGGATGTCGACGTCGACCCCGCGCAGATTGTGCTCACGCGCGCCCCGCACCCGCACGAACGGATCACGGGCCGCGGCGGGGCCGAGGGGGAACGGGTCGGTGCGGTCGGTGCCGGTGTCGCGCATCCGCCGAGTCTAAGCCCGGCTTGCCGCGTTTGCCCTGGTCAGCCCCGCCAGCCGGGCCAGCGCACGGTACGAGTCGAGGAGCGCGCCCCGGTCGTGGGTGCTCGTCGTCACCAGGACCTCCTGCGTGCCCGTCTCCTCGACCGCCCGCGCCAGCTGCTCGGCGACCTGCTCCTCGGTGCCGTACACGTGCCCGCGCAGCCCGTCCTCGTACAAGCCGCGCTGCCTCTCCGACATCGGCAGCGCCTCGATCCGCTCCGGCGCAACGAGCGCCGGGAAGACGCCGACCGTCCGTGCGTACGCCATCGACCAGGCCTCCGGCATCAGCAGCCGGCGGGCGCCCGCCTCGCTGCCGGCCACCACGACCGTGCCCGCGACCATCACATACGGCTCGGCCGACCACCCGGAGGGGACGAACGCCGAGCGGTACGTCTCGACGGCCTCCCGCACCCGCGCCCGGCCACGTAGGTCCCCGATCACCAGCGGAAGCCCGGCCGCCGCCGCGATCCGGGCGCCCTCGCCGGTCGCGAGCACGTACGGCGGCACCCGCAGCCCCTCCGCGGGCCGGGCGTGCACCTGCGGATGCGTGCTCTGCGTGCCGGTGAACCAGCCGAGCAGTTCGTCCAGTTGCTCCGCGAACCGGTCCGCGTCCTCCTTGTCCCGGCCGAGCGCCCGCCGGATGCCGTCGGTGAAACCCACCGAGCGGCCGAGCCCCATGTCGATCCGCCCGGGGAACAGCGACTCCAGCACCCCGAACTGCTCGGCCACCACCAGCGGCTGGTGGTTCGGCAGCATCACCCCACCGGTGCCCACCCGGATCCGCGAGGTCGCCCCGGCGACGGCCGCCGCGAGCACCGTCGGCGCGGACCCGGCGACCCCGGGCACGCTGTGGTGCTCCGCGACCCAGAACCGGTGGAAGCCCAGCTCCTCCACCTCCCGGGCCAGGCGCACCGTGTCGCGCAGCGCCCGCCCGGGCTCCTCACCCTCCCGGGTACGGGAGCGGTCGAGCACCGAGAAGCGGATGCCGCGGATCGCCTCGGGGATCGTCGTCAGGCTGCTCACTCCCCTTCCAACGCCTCCCGGCCCGAGGGATTCCCGCCGACCGGGCCGGAGGAGCCCCGCCTACGCTGGGGGAGTGACCCGACAGCACAGGCCCGTGGCCGTCTTCGACCTCGACAACACCCTCGCCTCGACCGCCCACCGGCAGCACTACCTGGAGGGCCGCCCGCGCGACTGGGCCGGATTCTTCGCCGCCGCGCCCAAGGACCCGCCGCTGCCGGAGGGCGTCGCCCTGTGCCGGGAGAGCGCCGAGGAGTGCGACGTGGTCTATCTCACCGGGCGGCCCGAGCGCTGCCGCCGGGACACCCTGGACTGGCTCGCCGCCCAGGACCTGCCGGAGGGCCCCGTCCACATGCGCCGCGACCGGGACTTCCGCCCGGCCCGGCAGACCAAGCTGGAGGTGCTGCGCCGGCTGTCCCGGGAGCGCACGGTGCGGATGCTCGTCGACGACGACGAGCTGGTCTGCGACGCCGCCGAGGCGGCCGGCTTCACCGTGGTCCGGGCCCGCTGGGCGGTGCCGTCGGAGGCGCTGCGCGAGGCGCAGGAGACGGAGGGGCGGACCTGACGGACGCCCCGCGGTACGGAGGCGGGCGCCGGATCCTCCCGGCGCCCGCGCCCATCCCGTAGAGGTCCCCTGGAGGACTGGGCCGTCTCTTCCGGATCGGGGCCGGACGGGCCCTGGGGGGTGTCTCGCCCCCTAGCTCTCGTCCTCCAGGCGGAAGCCGACCTTCAGGCCCACCTGGTAGTGCTCGATCGCGCCGTCGACGAGGTGGCCGCGGACCTCGGTGACCTCGAACCAGTCGAGGCCCCTCAGGGTGTGGGAGGCGCGTTCGACGCCGTTGCGGATGGCCTGGTCGACGCCCTCGGTGGACGTGCCGACGATCTCGGTGACGCGATAGGTGTGGTTCGACATGGGAGCCGGACTCCTCTCGGTGCCCTACGTGGGTTCCCTCCACCGTGCCCCAGACGGGAGCGGTCCGCGACACGTCGGCGTCCGGTCCGGCGAGCGAGGAGCGCACGGGAAGCGCGCGAGAAGCGGATGGTCCAGGACTTGACCATCGCTTTGGTCCAGACCAGAATCCAGGCCACATACCCGAGCGAACCTCCCGTCAGGTCCCCCCACACGTCGGGTCAGCCCCCATGCCGTGGCCTCCCACCAGGTGCCACGCACTGGACCGCAGAAGGTGACCTACGTGAAGAACCGCCGTCTCGTCTGTCCGCTGGCAGTCGTGTCCGCCCTCGCCCTCGCCGGCTGCGGACTGCTCCCCGGCGGCGGCGACAAGACCCGCACGGTGAACCTCTGGCTGATGCGCGACAGCGTCAGCGACGACTTCCTCCAGCGCTTCACCGAGGCCTTCGAGGCCGAGCACGAGGACATCGAACTGGAGGTGACCATCCAGGAGTGGACCGGCATCGGCAAGAAGGTCACCGAGGCCATCACCGGCGAGGGCGGACCCGACGTCATCGAGGTCGGCAACACCCAGGTCGCGCAGTACGCGGACACCGACAAGCTCTACGACCTCACCCTGGAGTCGGTCCGCGACCTCGGCAGCGAGGACTGGCTGCCCGGTCTCGCCGAGCCCGGCAGCATCGACGGCGCGCAGTACGGCATCCCCTGGTACGCCGCCAACCGCATCGTCATCTACAACAAGGCCCTGTTCGCCGCCGCCGGCGTCAAGCCGCCCAAGAACCGGAACCAGTGGCTCGACGACACCGCCAGGCTCAACGACGGCGGCACCCAGGGCATCTACCTGGCCGGCCAGGACTGGTACACCCTCTCCGGCTTCATCTGGGAGGAGGGCGGCGACCTCGCCGTCGACAAGGGCGGCGCCTGGGCCGGTGCCCTGGACAGCCCGGCCGCCCTGCGCGGCATGGACTTCTACAAGCGCCTCCAGGCCCTCGGCGACGGCCCCAAAGACGCCGACGAGCAGACCCCGCCGCAGGCCGACGTCTTCGCCAAGGGCGATGTCGCCCAGATGATCGCCGCGCCGAGCGCCATCACCGCCATCACCAAGGCCAACCCGCAACTCAAGGACAGACTGGGCTTCTTCCCCATCCCGGGCAAGAGGGCCGGGCAGCCCTGCGCCGTCTTCACCGGCGGCTCCGACCTGATCATCCCGGACAACGCGCCCGACCGCACCGCCGCCCTCGACGTCGTGAAGGCGCTCGCCGGAGAGAAGTGGCAGGGCGAGCTCGCCCGCGCCATGAACTACGTGCCCAACAAGAAGTCCCTCGCCTCCCTCGTCGCCGGTCAGGAGGCCACCGCCACCATGGCCGTCGGCGCCGCCCGCGGCCGGGCCACCCCCAACTCCCCGCAGTGGGCCGACGTCGAGGCGGACAACCCGATCAAGCCCTACATGACCGCCGTCCTCTCCGGCGAGGACCCCGCGCAGGCAGCGCAGCACGCCTCCGAGGAGATCACCGACGCCCTCGGCGAATAGCCGCGGCGCCCGGGGCGGGGCCGCCGGTGACCGTCCCGGCTCCGCCCACCATTCAGCGCCTCCACACCAACCGGCCCCCGTCCGGTCACGTCGAATCCAGTCGGTCGCGGAAGAAACGAGGGGCCGGGCCACCGCTCGCACGGCCCGGCTCCGACCGTCCCCGTCCGCACCGCCGGAGGAGCCCGACATGGCCGCCGTACCCCTCGCCCAGCCCGTCGCCGAACCCCTGGCCGCGCCCCTCGCCACCGTCCCGGCCCAGCCGCGGGCCGACGGCGCGCCGCAGCCCCGCTACGTCGTGGGCCTCGCCGCGAACCAGGAGCACGTCCGCGCCGCCCAGCGGCTGCGCCACCTCGTGTTCGCCGGAGAGATGGGCGCCCGCCTCGACGGCCCCGAGCCCGGCCTCGACAGCGACGCCTTCGACGCCTACTGCGACCACCTGCTCGTACGCCAGGAGGACACCGGCGAGGTCGTCGGCACCTACCGCATCCTGCCGCCCGAGCGCGCCGCCGTCGCCGGCCGGCTCTACTCGGAGAGCGAGTTCGACCTCACCCGGCTCGCCCCCATCCGCCACGACCTGGTCGAGGTCGGCCGCTCCTGCGTCCACCCCGCCCACCGCAACGGCGCCGTCATCGCCCTCGTCTGGGCCGGCCTCGCCCGCTACATGACCCGCACCGGCCACAACTGGCTGTCCGGCTGCTGCTCCGTCCCGCTCGCCGACGGCGGCACCCTCGCCGCCACCACCTGGGACGCCGTCAGGACCAAGCACCTCGCCCCCGAGGAGTACTGGGTCACCCCGCACCGCCTGTGGACCCCCGACAGCGCCGCCCCGCCCGCCGCCGGCAGCCGCGCCGACCTGCCGCCGCTGCTCCGCGGCTACCTGCGGCTCGGCGCCTGGGTCTGCGGCGCCCCCGCCCACGACCCCGAGTTCGGCGTCGCCGACCTCTACGTGCTGCTCTCGCTGCGCCGCACCAACCCCCGCTACCTGCGCCACTTCCTCTCGCTCGCCCCGGCCCCGCTCGCCCCGGGCCGGTGAGCACCCCGGCCGTCTCGCCGTGGCTCCCCACGGCGCCGTGCACCCCGGGCCGGTGCGCCGCCCACCCCGGTGCCGCCGCCCCGCGCGGCGGCACCGCCGCGGGCGCGTTCCGGCTGGCCACCGGCCTCGCCGCGGTGCTCCTGGGCGTGCTGCTCGCTCCGCTCGCGGCCCCGCTGCCCGCCGCCGCCCGGCTTCTGCTCGTCCGGCTGTGGTGCCGCGGGGTGCTGCGGGCCTTCGGGGTACGGATCCGGGTCACCGGCCGGCCCGTGCCCGGCGCCGGTCCGCTGCTCGTCGTCGCCAACCACATCTCGTGGCTGGACATCCCGCTGGTCGCGGCGGTGCTGCCGGGCCGGATGCTGGCCAAGCGCGAGGTGCGCGGCTGGCCCGTGCTCGGCCCGCTCGCGGCGCTCGGCGGCACCGTCTTCATCGACCGCGACCGGCTGCGGAGCCTGCCCGGCGCCGTCGCCACCATGGCCGGCGCGCTCGGCGCCGGCGGCCGGGTGATCGCCTTCCCGGAGGGCTCCACCTGGTGCGGCCGGGCCCGTGGCCCGTTCCGCGCGGCCGCCTTCCAGGCCGCTGTCGACGCCGGGGCCGCGATCCAGCCGGTACGCCTCCACTACACGCCCGTCGGCCCCGCCGGTTACGTCGGCGAGGACTCTCTCGGCGCCTCGCTCTGGCGGATCGCGACCACGCGCGGACTCGTCGCCGAGATACGGCTCCTGGAGCCGCTCTCTCCGGCGGCCGAGGTCCCGGACCCTCCGGGCCGGGGTGCCCGCCGGAGCCTGGCCCGCGCCGCGGAGGCGGCCGTCGCGCTCGACCCGGCCGCCCCCACGCCGCCGCGGGTCCCCCTTCAGACCACCGCCGCCAGCGAGAGCGCGAACCGCCCCCGCTCGTCCGTCCACCAGTGGGACGGCGCGAACCCGGCGGCCGTCAGCTCCGCCCGTACCCCCTCCTGACGGAACTTCGCCGACACCTCCGTCCGTACCTCCTCACCGGCCTCGAACGGCACCACGAGATCCAGCTCCCGGATCTTCACCGCGAGCGCGTGCCGGGCCCGCAGCCGCATCTCGATCCACTCGCGCTCCGGGTCCCACAGCGCCACATGGTCGAAGTCGGCCGGGTCGGCGTCGGCGCCCAGCTCCCGGTTCACCACCGCGAGCACGTTCTTGTTGAACGCCGCCGTCACCCCGGCCGCGTCGTCGTACGCGGCGACCAGCGTCGCCTCGTCCTTCACCAGGTCCGTGCCGAGCAGCAGCGCGTCGCCCGGCAGCAGTGCCGCGCGTACCGCCCGCAGGAACTCCCGCCGCTCCTCGGGCAGCAGGTTGCCGATGGTGCCGCCGAGGAAGGCCACCAGACGCGGACCGGTGGTCGGCGGCAGCACGATGCCCTGGGTGAAGTCGGCGACCAGGGCGTGCACCCGCAGCGCCGGCCGCTCGGCGAGCAGCGCCTCGCCCGCGCCCGTGAGCGCGGACTCGCTGACGTCCACCGGGACGTACGACTCCAGGCCGGGCAGCAGCGCGTCGAGCAGGTGCCGGGTCTTCTCCGAGGAACCGGAGCCCAGTTCCACCAGGGTGCGGGCCCCCGTCGCCGCCGCGATCTCCGGCGCGCGGGCGATCAGCACCTCCCGCTCGGCCCGCGTCGGGTAGTACTCGGGGAGCCGGGTGATCTCCTCGAACAGCTCGCTGCCGCGCGCGTCGTAGAACCACTTCGGCGGCAGCTCCTTGGGCATGCGGGTCAGACCGTGGAGAACGTCGGCGCGCAGCGCGGCGTCCATGGCGTCCTCGGCGAGGGTGCGGGTCAGCTGGAACGGGCTCACGGGGAGGGCTCCTCGATCGGAGTGAGGACGACCCCGCCGGGGCCGGTGGTGAGGACCGTGCGGTCCGGCACCTCCGTCCAGCCCGGATGGGCGTCGTACGGTTCGGAGGCCACGACCGTCCGGCCGGGCCCGGTCAGGTACCAGAGCGAGTCCCCCCACGTACTGGCGGCGACGGTCGAGCCGTCTGTGAGCAGCAGATTGAGCCGGGCGCCGGGTGCCGCCCCGGCCACCTCCCGCACGGTCGCGGCGAGCGCGTCGCCGGGCGCGGTCCCGGCCCGCAGCCGGTGCAGGACGAGCGCCCACACGAGCGCGGAGTCGGTACGGGCCGCCAGGTCGAGGAGCACCGCAGCCGGCAGGGTCGCCGCGACCGGCACGAGTGAACCGGGCCAGCCCGGCACCGCCCCGTTGTGGCTGAACAGCCAGCGGTCGGCCGCGAACGGCGCCGCCGCCGCCTCTCCGTCCGCCCCCGGCAGGGTCGCGCCCCGCACGGCGGCGAGCAGCGCCCGGGTGCGCACCACCCGGGCGAGGTCGGCGAATCCGGGATCGCCCCAGATCGGCGCCGCCCGCCGGTAGCGGGCGGGCACCGGATCGCCGTCGGCGTACCAGCCGACGCCGAAGCCGTCGGCGTTCACGGTCCCGCTCGCCTGGGTGCGCGGAGCCCAGGACTGGTGCTCCAGGGAGTGCGGCGGCCGCAGCAGCAGATCGCCGAGCGCGACCGGTGCCCCGACGAACGCGAGATGCCGGCACATCAGGCGGGCTCCGCGTCACGGGCGGTGCGGAACCCGGCGAAGATCTGCCGCCGCACCGGAAGGTCCCAGTTGCGGAAGGTGCCCCGGCACGCCACCGGGTCCACGGCGAACGAGCCGCCGCGCAGCACCTTGTGCTCCGGTCCGAAGAAGACCTCCGAGTACTCCTTGTACGGGAAGGCCGTGAAACCCGGATACGGCAGGAAGTCGCTCGCCGTCCACTCCCACACGTCGCCGATCAGCTGGCGCACCCCGAGCGGCGAGGCACCCTCCGGATAGCTCCCGGCGGCCGCGGGCCCCAGGTGCCGCTGTCCCAGATTGGCGTGTACGGGCGCGGGGTCGGCGTCGCCCCACGGATAGCGGCGGGACCGGCCGGTCGCCGGGTCGTGGCGGGCGGCCTTCTCCCACTCGGCCTCGGTGGGCAGCCGGCGCCCGGCCCAGCGCGCGTAGGCGTCGGCCTCGTACCAGCTGACGTGCAGCACCGGCTCGTCCTCGGCGACCGGCGCGGTCACCCCGAAGCGACGGCGCAGCCACTGTCCGCCCTCGCGGCGCCAGAACAGCGGCGCCTCGATGGCGTGCCGGCGGATCTGGTCCCAGCCCTCGGGCCGCCACCAGCGCTCGTCGCGGTAGCCGCCGTCGGCCATGAAGGCCTGGTAGGCGCCGTTGGTGACGGGCACGGTGTCGATGTGGAAGGAGGCCACGATCCGGGTGTGCGCGGGCCGTTCGTTGTCGAGCGCCCACGGCTCGTCCGAGGTGCCCATGGTGAACGGTCCACCGGGGATGAGGACTTCCTGCGGCATCGATGTTTCGTCGGTGGTGGCCGGCGGGGGAGGCGCGGTGAGCGCGGCCGGGCCCTTGCGGAGCTGATGGGTGATCAGCATCGTCTCGTCGTGCTGCTGTTCGTGCTGCGCGATCATCCCGAAGGCGAAGGCCGCGTCCACCAGCGGGCGGCCCTCCAGGCGGGTGCCGTCGAGCACGTGCAGGATCCGGTCGCGCACGTCCGCCGCGTACGCCCGCGCCTCGGCGGGGGCCAGCAGCGGCAGCGACGGCCGGGTGGCCCGCGGGTGCTCGAAGGCGTCGTACATCGAGTCGATCTCGGGCCGCAGCGCCGCACGGCCGCCGACCGCCCGCCACAGCCATTGCTCCTCCTGGTTGCCGATGTGCGCCAGGTCCCACACCAGCGGCGACATCAACGGCGAGTGCTGGGCGGTCAGTTCGGAGTCCTCGACGCAGGAGGTGAGCAGCGCGGTGCGCTCGCGGGCCCGGGTCAGCGCCACCGTCGTCCGACGCTTCAGATCCTGCTCGGCGGGTGCGGTCATGAGGCCACCTCCAGCTGCTCGTCGGCCGGGCAGCCGCCCGGCACCACGTACCGTGCGTGGAACGCGGCGACCGCGCCCACCACTTCGGGCGTCGCGCCCGTCCGGGGCAGCGCGTCGAGGGCCGCCTCGAAGACGGTCAGCGCCGCCTTGTGCAGGGCCGGGTCCGTGAGTCCGTCCCGGGCGGCGGTCCGCCACAGTGCGTTGCGCGGCGCGGGGCCGTCCGCGGCGAGCGCCTCCAGCGGCTCGACCGCCTGATGGGCGGCCGCGGCGGCCCGGGGATCGTCGAAGAGGGCGGTGGTGACCGCGAGCGGCACCATCCAGCCGTCGGGTCCCGGCTGTGCGTCGATCATCCGCAGCTCCAGATGCCCGCGCGGCCGGACCGGCGGGAACAGGGTCGTCAGGTGGTAGCGCAGATCGTCCGCGTCCGCCCGGCGCGGCAGACCCGAGCGCAGCCAGTCCCGGAAGGTCAGCGCCTCCGGCACCGCCCAGGGGCCGTTCGGCGTGCGCACGCACATCACCGGGGTGTCCAGGACGTGCGCCGCCCACTCGGCGCGCGGCTCGCCGTCCGGCGACGGGGCGAGCGCCCGGGTCGGATCGAGGTCCGTCCACAGCGCCTGCCGGGTCGACCGCCAGCCGGTCCGGCGCCCGCCGTGCACGGGCGAGTTGGCGAACGCGGCCACCAGGACCGCGCCGAGCAGATGCGCGAGCCGCCAGCGGTCGCGATAGCCCAGCGGCCCGTCGTCGTCGAGCCCGGCGTCCAGACAGACCTGCACGGACGCCGACTCGCACATCATGGCCCGTCCGGCCGGACCCGTCCGGCCGAGGGCGAGCTCCATGGCGTCGTAGCGCGGCTCGTGCAGCACCCGCTCGCGCGGCGCGTGCCACGGGTCCACCCCGTAGCCGCTGAGGCCGAGTCCGAGCGGGGCGAGCGCCTCCCGTACCGCCCGCAGATCCGCGGCGAGGGAGTCCAGGCACTCCATGAGGGAGGCGGCGGGCGGCGAGCTCAGCTCCAGCTGCCCGCCGGGTTCGAAGGTGAGGGCCGCCACCAGCGGCACGGCCCGTACGGTGTCGATCGCCGCGGCCAGCCGGCGCGGCGGGACGGGACGACGGGGGTCACGCAGTTCGTGGACGAGCCATTCCAGCTCCGCCCCGACCGCGCGCGGCGGCCCCGTCTTGAAACAGATGCATCGCAGCAGGTCCTCGGCTTCCTCCTCGGTCAGAGGGGGACCGCCCCGGGGTATGCCGCTCGACGACGGTGTCGTCATCGCTCCACCTCCTGGGAAAGCGCTGCTGGGGAAGCGCTGGTTCCACCTAAAGCCACCCGGCACGGGCGTGCAAGGGCGCCTCACGAGCCCCAGGTGTGCGTACGGCGCAAAATCCGTTGCCGTCCGTCACGGCTCTCGATCATGCTCTCCACACATGAGCGCACGACTGCGGGCCCTCGCCCGTGAGAACGAGGACATCGTGGCGGCCGGCCACTACACCGGGCCCGGCGGCCGGACCGTCCTCCTCGCCGAGCCGCTGGCCGCGGCCCTGTCCGGAACCCGGCTGTACGGCCCCGGGCCCGTCCCCGTCACCCCCGGCACCGACCGTACGACCACCCTCGCCGTCACCGGCGAGAGCAGCCTCGCCGCCGCCCGCCGGATGCTCCGCGAGAAGCCGGACGAGCGGGTCGCCGTCCTCAACTTCGCCTCCGCCCGCAACCCCGGCGGCGGCTACCTCAACGGCGCCCAGGCCCAGGAAGAGGCCCTCTGCCGCTCCTCCGCCCTCTACACCACGCTGCTGCGCGCGCCCGAGTACTACGAACACCACCGCGCGGAAAGAGACGCCTTCTACACCGACCGGGTCATTCACTCGCCGGCCGTCCCCGTCTTCCGCGACGAGCGCGGCGGGCTCCTCGACGAACCCTTCGCCGTCGGCTTCCTCACCTCGCCCGCCCCCAACGCGGGAGTGATCCGCCGCCGCACCCCCGAACTCGCCCACCGGGTTCCCGCCGCTCTCGCCGCGCGGGCCGAACGCGTCCTGGAGACCGCCGTCGCGCAGGGCTACCGCCGGCTGGTCCTGGGCGCCTGGGGCTGCGGCGTCTTCCAGAACGACCCCGCCGAGGTCGCGGGCGCCTTCAAGGTCCTGCTCACCGGCGACGGACGGTTCGCCCGTCACTTCGACGAGGTCGTCTTCGGCATCCTCGACCGCACCCGCGACCGGGCCACTCTCGGCGCCTTCCGCCGGGTGTTTCCGCCGACCGGCGTCTGACATGCGCCTTTCGTACCCCCGTGCGAGTCTGGGAGGAAGTTCCCCGACCACGGGAGGCACGATCGTGGGCAAGAAACAGACCCGGGTCAACAAGGGCGCCCGCACCGGAGGGCACGAACACCGCGAGACGGCCGTGGCCAAGGAGAGCTCGCGCTCGTCGGCGCCCGAGGCACCCCGCCCGGCCATCGACGTCCCGTCCCACCGCAAGGAACGGAAGTTCGGGCACAACTGAGACAGGATCCGGAGGCGCGTGATCCCCATCGGGGCGACGTGTGCATGATGAGCACCCAGCACGCTCGTCCCAGGGGGGAACATGCGCCGCACCACGTTCGGAACCGTCCTCGTTCTGACCGCCGTCACGCTCGGCGGCCTCACGGCCTGCACCTCGACGGATCCCGCGCCGGACGCCGGCTCGCCGAAGGCCGGGGCGGCCACCAGGTCCACCCCCACCGCACCGGTGCGCGTCGAGGACGGCTTCATGCCCGACCTGGTCGGCGTCTCGGTCATGAGCGCCTACGGCCGGCTGTCGGGCTCGATGCGTTTCGAGGACGTCTCGGGTCAGGGCCGGATCGTCCCGGTCCAGTCCGGCGCCGCCGAGGAGTGGAAGGTCTGCACCCAGACCCCGGCGCCCGGCGCCGCAGTCACCGATGGCCAGGAGATGGTCATCGGCGCGGTGAAGAACTCCGAGGACTGCTGACGACGCGGACCGCTCACGACACGGATCGCTGACGACGCGGACCGCTGACGACGCGGAGGGAGGGGCCCGGCTCGCCGGGCCCCTCCCTCCGCGTTCCCCCTCCTACGAGTCGTCGCCGACGGTGATCTCCTCCGTACGCGGCGCGGGCACGGCCTCCGCCGCCGGGGCGGCCGGTGCGGTGGGCGACGGACCGCCCGGGTTCATGTTGGCGAGCAGCTGACGGGCCAGGCCCAGGCCGGTCCCGCCCATGGTGAGCGCCTTGGCGAACATGTCCGCCATCCCGTCCGCGCCGTTGAGCAGCACCATCTGGTCGACGTTGCCGAACGCCGAGGCACCCGCCTCCACGATCTCCGGCCACCTCTCGGCCAGTTGCTGCGCGACCACGGCCTCCTGGTTCTCCGCGAGCGCCGCCGCCCGCGCCTTGATCGCCTCGGCCTCGGCCAGACCCTTCGCCCGGGTCGCCTCGGCCACCGCGAGACCCTTGGCGTGGGCCGCGGCGGCCTCCGCCTCACCGGTCACCCGGGTGGCCGTCGCCGTCGCCGCGCTCGCCAGTTCGGTCTTGCGGGCCTCCGCCTCCGCGGCGAGGATCCGGGCGTCGCGATCGGCCGCCGCCAGCGTCCGCTTCTCGTACGCGAGGGCGTCGGCCGGCTTGCGGACCTCCGCCTGGAGCTGCTGCTCCTTCCGGTTGGCCTCCAGCTCGGCCACCCGGGTCTCCTGGACCACGACCTCCTGGCGCGCGGCCGCGTCCGCCAGCGGCCCGGCCTGCCGGGCCTTCGCGCCCGCCTGGTCCCGCTCGGCCTGGTAGCCCGCCTGCAGGATCTCGCTGTCCCTGGTCGCCTCCGACATGCGCGCGGCGGCCTGCTGCTCCGCCTCCGTCGCCCGCCGGTTGGCCTCCGCCTGCGCGATGCGCGCGTCGCGCTGCACGGCCGCCGCGTGCGGGGCCGCCAGGTTCTTGATGTAGCCGGTGGGGTCGTCGATCTCGTGGATCTGCAGCGAGTCCACGATCAGACCGAGCTTCTCCATCTCCGTGCCACAGGCCGCCCGTGCCTGCCCGGTCAGCTTCTCCCGGTCACGGATCATGTCCTCCACGGTCAACCCGCCGACGATCGCGCGGAGATGACCGGCGAAGACGATGTGGACGCGCTCCGACATCAGCTTCTGCTGGTCGAGGAAGCGGCGGGCGGCGTTGGCGATCGACACGAAGTCGTCGCCCACCTTGAAGATGACGACGCCCCGCACCTTCAGCGGAATGCCCTGGTGCGTGACGCACTCCACCGACAGCTGCGTCTCGTTGAGGTCGAGCGACAGCTTCCGCACCGCCTGGACACCGGGCAGTACGAGCGTGCCCCGGCCGGTGACGATCCGGAAGCCCATCCCCTCGCCGAGGCCCTCGTTCTTGTGGTTCGAACCCGAGATGATCAGCGCCTCGTTCGGTTCCGCGACGCGCCACATCAGTTTGAACAGAGCGATCAGAACGGCGAGGGCGCCGACGACGCCACCCGCCAGGATCCCGAGGCTCATTGCACAGGTCCCCCTTCACCGGAACCGAGCGGTTCCGGTGAAGGGAGTGTGCGCCCGGTGCCGCCCGGCACTCAATGGATCGGTCAACTGTCGTACGCGGCTGTGACATACACGGTGCGTGGAGGGAGATGTTCCATGACCATCACGACCGTCCCGGGCTCGATCCGGTCCTTCCCCGCGGCCGGGTAGGCGAGGAAGTGCTCGGCGCCGCCCCGGATGCGGACGATCACCTCACCGACGAGGCCGGGGCCGACGGTGCCGGTCACACGGCCGAGCAGACCCACCATCGAAGTGTCGTCGTCCATGACCGAACGGTAGACCTTGTGCGGCACCCGAGTCCGGCCATCCGCCAGACCCTGCGCCGGATCGTTCTGGAAGGATGCCGGATCGATGAGTCGGTCACCCGAACGGCATTCCGCCGGTCCGCGGTCCGCCGGACGCTCCGTCCCCACCAGCGCCGACGTCGCACGCCTCGCGGTGGTCTCGCTCGGCCCCGTCCACCTCACCCCGTCCGGCGTCGACGTGCTCAAGCGCGCCGGCGCCCACTCCGTCGTCACGGACCTCACCCGGGTCGGCCGGGAGGCCGGCGCCCACCTGGTCGCGCGCGGCTGCCTGGCCATCGGCGTGATGCCCGAGGAGCCGGGTCTGGAG
The DNA here is from genome assembly GCF_040681095.1 of Streptomyces sp. NPDC051909. Taxonomy (NCBI): domain Bacteria; kingdom Bacillati; phylum Actinomycetota; class Actinomycetes; order Kitasatosporales; family Streptomycetaceae; genus Streptomyces; species Streptomyces sp. NPDC051909. Next base: position 89,980 of record NZ_JBFAYA010000008.1, read on the forward strand.
GGTGCATGAGCTGCTCGGCTCGCGGTTGGTCGTGCGTGAGTCCGGCTGGCGGCGGCGCCCCCGCGGGCCGGCCCGGCTGCGCCGTACGGCATCGGGTCCGGCCTCCGGCCTCCGGTCGGGCGGCGGGGTGCGGGCGGGCGGCTTAGCGTCGGTGCATGAGGACACATCCGAAGCGTTTCGAGATCCTGCTGGTCCCGGCGCACGTGGAGAACCGGGGCACCGCGTCCGTGGAGGACAGCGCCGTCCGCTCGGCGGTGGTCGAGGCGACCGGCCGCACCGGCGAGACCGGGTACCCGATCTACGAGGGCCACGGCCTGGTGGCCGACATCGACCCCGAGACGCGGACGGTGGAGGCGCTGCTCGTGGACGGACGCGAGCTGGACTACGGCCTGACGGCGCTGATCAGGGGACCGGAGACGGGCCGCCGCGCGGCCGGGGGCGGGAGCTGAAGGGCTGCCGCGAGGCCGCCCGGGGCGCGCCGGTGGGCGTTGACAGGAGCCGCGGGCGGGGCGGAGACTCGGGCGGGCGAGGGCGAAGAAGCCTTCACCAGGCGAACAGGAGCCGTCGTCGGTGTCCGTCCGTTCGTCCGGGCCGTTCCGACACAGGGCATGTGGGAGAGAACCGATGAGCATCCGCGACGTCTACATCGTCGACGCCGTCCGCACTCCGATCGGCAAGTTCGGCGGTGTGCTCTCCTCCGTGCGCCCCGACGACCTCGCCGCCCACGTGGTGAGGTCCCTCGTCGCCCGCACCCCGGACCTCGACCCGGTCCTGATCGACGACGTCTACTTCGGCGACGCCAACGGCGCCGGCGAGGACAACCGCGACGTGGCCCGGATGGCCGTACTCCTCGCCGGGCTGCCGACCTCCGTGCCCGGCGTGACCGTCAACCGGCTCTGCGGCTCCGGCCTGGAGGCCGTGATCCAGGCCGCCCGCGCCATCGCGCTCGGCGACGCCTCGGTGGCCGTCGCCGGCGGCGTCGAGTCGATGTCCCGCGCCCCCTGGGTCCTGCAGAAGCCCGAGCGCGCCTTCCCGGCCGGCCACCAGCAACTCCACTCGACCACCCTCGGCTGGCGCATGACCAACCCGCGGATGCCCGCCGAGTGGACCGTCGCACTCGGCGAGGGCGCCGAACTCGTCGCCGACAAGCACGCCCTGAGCCGTGAGGCGCAGGACGCCTTCGCCCTCGCGAGCCACCAGAAGGCCGCCGAGGCGTGGGCCAAGGGGCTGTACGACGGCGAGGTCGTCCCGTACCAGGGCGTGGACCTCGTACGGGACGAGTGCATCCGCGACAACACCTCGATGGAGGCCCTGGCGCGCCTGAAGCCCTCGTTCCGCCCCGACGGCGGCACGGTGACGCCGGGCAACGCCTCTCCGCTCAACGACGGGGCCGCCGCCCTCCTGCTCGTCGACGAGGCCGGCCTGCGCGAGACCGGCCGCGAGCCGCTGGCCCGCATCCGTGCCTCCGCCGTCACCGGCATCGAGCCGCAGCTCTTCGGCCTCGGCCCGGTCGAGGCCGTGCGCCGGGCCCTGGAGAAGTCCGGCCGCGGCTTCGGCGACCTGACCACCTTCGAGCTGAACGAGGCCTTCGCAGCCCAGTCCCTGGGCTGCCTCGCCGAGTGGCCGGAACTCGACCCCGCCGTGGTCAACCCGCGCGGCGGCGCCATCGCGATGGGCCACCCGCTCGGCGCCTCGGGCGCCCGCCTCGCCGGCGCGGTCGCCCACCAGCTCGCGGCGGCCGGCTCCGGCACGGGCCTCGCGGCGCTCTGCATCGGCGTGGGCCAGGGCCTGGCCCTGGTCCTGGAGCGCTGACGGTACGTACCGACCGCGCGCACGGCACACGACACGGCGTACGAGAGGAGCGGCCCGGTCCACCGGGGCCGCCCCTCTCACACCTCGGCCGTGCCTACTGCTGACCGGCGGCCTGCGCCTCGGCGATGGACTTGCGCACCTCGTCCATGTCCAGCTTGCGGGCCTGACCGATCACGTCCTCCAGAGCCGCCTCCGGCAGCGCGCCGGGCTGCGCGAACACCGCGACCTTGTCGCGGACGATCATCAGCGTCGGGATCGAGCGGATCTCGAACGCGGCCGCGAGCTCCTGCTGCGCCTCCGTGTCCACCTTGGCGAAGACCAGGTCGTCGTGACGCTCGGAGGCCGCCTCGAAGACCGGTCCGAACTGACGGCAGGGACCGCACCAGGAAGCCCAGAAGTCGATCAGGACGAATTCGTTCTCGCTCACGATCTGGTCGAAGTTGTCCTTGGTGAGCTCTACGGTGCTCATGCTGCCTGCCTTCCGTCTCCTGGCGGTTGCCTTGCGGTCCCCTGGGGACTCGTCCGGCACAACGGCGTACCGGGCCGCGGTATTCCGCGCCGATCCGCGCCGCCGCCCGCAGACTGGTCTGCATGACACGAGCGGCGGAACACGAGCAGACGCACGAGCGCGAGTACGACGTGGTGGTCCTGGGCGCGGGACCCGTGGGCGAGAACGTGGTGGACCGGGTCCGGGCGGCCGGGCTCAGCGCGGCGGTGGTCGAGAGCGAGCTGGTCGGCGGGGAGTGCTCGTACTGGGCCTGCATGCCCAGCAAGGCCCTGCTCCGTCCGGCCATCGTCCGCTCCGAGGCCCGCAGGGTGGCCGGACTGCGCGCCCACGCGTACGGTCCCCTGGACGCCCAGGAGGTCCTCGCGCACCGCGACGAGGTGGTCGGCAACTGGCAGGACGACGGCCAGGCGTCCTGGGTGCGGTCCACCGGCGCCGACCTCTACCGCGGGCGCGGACGCCTGCACGGCCCGCGCCGGGTGACCGTCGACGGCGCCGAGGGCGACCGCCATCTGCTCACCGCCCGGCACGCCGTCGCCGTCTGCACCGGCAGCCGTGCCGTCCTGCCCGAGCTCCCCGGCCTCACCGGCGCCCGGCCGTGGACCAGCCGCGAGGCCACCAGCTCCGAACGCGTGCCCCGGCGCCTGGTCGTGGTCGGCGGGGGAGTGGTCGGCACCGAGATGGCGACGGCCTGGCAGGCGCTCGGCGCGCACGTCACCATGCTGGTCAGGGGCGACGGACTGCTGCCGCGCATGGAGCCCTTCGCGGGCGAGCACGTCGCCGCCGCGCTGACCGAGCGCGGCGCCGACATCCGTACCGGGGTGTCGGTCTCCGCCGTCGTACGGGACGGGAGCAGCGGCCCCGTCACGGTCGTCCTGGAGGGCGGCGACCATGTCGAGGGCGACGAGGTGCTGTTCGCGACCGGCCGGCGCCCGCGCACCGAGGACATCGGCCTGGAGACGGTCGGCCTGGAGCCGGGCTCCTGGCTGTCGGTCGACGACAGTCTGCGGGTCGACGGGCACGACTGGCTGTACGCGGTCGGCGACGTCAACCACCGGGCGCTCCTCACCCATCAGGGCAAGTACCAGGCGCGGATCGCGGGCGCCGCGATCGCCGCCCGGGCGAAGGGGGCGGACGCCGTCGACGGTTCGGCGTGGGGTCCGCACCGGGCGACGGCCGACCACGCCGCCGTCCCGCAGGTCGTGTTCACCGACCCGGAGGCGGCGGCCGTCGGCCTGAGCCTCGCGGCGGCCGAGCGGGCGGGGCACCGGGTGCGCGCCGTCGACCTCGACCTGAGAGGGGTCGCGGGGGCGGGGCTCTACGGGCAGGGCTACAAGGGCCACGCGCGGATGGTCGTCGACCTCGACCGCGAGGTCGTCCTCGGCGCCACCTTCGTGGGCCCCGGCATCGGCGAACTCCTCCACTCGGCCACGATCGCCGTCACCGGCGAGGTCCCGATCGCCCGCCTCTGGCACGCGGTTCCGGCCTACCCCACCATCAGCGAGGCCTGGCTCAGGCTCCTGGAGGCCTACCGGGACGGAGCGGGCTCGGCATGAGCCCGGGGGAGCGGGTCAACGAGTACGACGCCACCTGCGCCCACTGCGGCGGCCCGGTCCCGGCCGGCACCGGCCTGCTCCGCCACGCCGCCAAGGGCTGGGAGGTCTACCATCCGCGGCACGCCCCGGCCCCCGGCCCGCCCCCACCCACGGGCCACCCCGGCTGGCACCACCGTCCCCTGCTGTCCCTGGACATCACGACCACGGGCCACCGCTTCGCGGTCGACCGTGTCCTGGGGGCGGCGCTGCGGGGGAGCGACGGGCGGGAACGGGAGTGGGTGGTGGACGCGGCGGTGGGGCCGTCGCCCGACCGGTCGGCCCTGCCCCCGGCCCGGGCGCTCGACGAGATCGCGGGCCTGGTCACCGACCACCTCGCGTCCGGCGAGCTCCTCGTCGTCTGGTTCGCGCCGTACGTCCTGACCACCCTGCACGCCGAGCTGCTCCGCCACGGCCTCGCCCCGCTCACCGCCCGGCTCCCCGCCGGGGTCGCCCCGGTCTGCGACCCCCTCGTCCTCGACCGGCACACCGACCGCCACCGCCCCGGCCGCCGCACCCTCCACACCGTCGCCGAGTGGTACGGCATCCCGCACCCCGCCCCCGGCGATCCCGCCTCCGACGCCGCCGCGGCACTCGCCCTCGCACAGTCCGTCCCTGCCTCGTACCCCTCCCTCGCCCGCCTCTCCCGCCCCGCCCTCCACACCGAACAGATCCTCTGGTACGCGGAACAGACGACCCGCCACCCCGACGCGCCCGCCTGGCCGTTCGAGGAGATCGAGCCCCTGCCCTGGGAGCCCCCCTCGCCGGAACCGCAGCAGAAGTGAGGACACGTCAGAGGCGCGGCGGCGGACGGGTCGGGCCGTCCAGAGGAGGTTTCGGCCACCCTAGGGAGTGAAGCGCGTCATGTCGTGGTCGTGCGCCCTACCGCGCGGGGCGGGCTCGCCTCACCATGGCCCTCGGCGGGACGGCTTCCGGTCTCCGCCCCCACGCGCCGACTCGAGGGCGGAGAAGATGACCGGCAGCCGCAGGGCGCTCGCCAGAGTGCTGACGATGTGTCTGTTCGTGGGCGGTGGCGGGATGTCGACCGCCGCGACCGCCGCCACCCCCTCGACCCGAGCCCCCGTCCCCGCCCCGGCGGCCCCGCGCCTCGCCGCCGACCAGACCACCATCTCGCACGACACCTTCCGCACCGGCTGGGACCGGGACGAACCCGGCCTCGCGCCCGACCAGGTGTCCAGCTCCGACTTCGGGCAGCAGTTCTCGACCACCGTCGACGGGCAGGTCTACGCGCAGCCGATCGTCGTCGGCTCGACCCTCGTCGTCGCCACCGAGAACAACAAGGTGTACGGACTCGACGCGGCCTCCGGGAAGGTCAACTGGACGAAGAGCACGGGCGCCCCCTGGCCAGCGGCCGCGATCTCCTGCGGCGACCTCGTCCCGAACATCGGCGTCACCTCGACGCCCGTCTACGACCCGGCGAGCGGTGCGCTCTACCTGACCTCCAAGGTGAACGACGGCGCCGACGACCAGCACCCGAGCTGGTACGTGCACGCGCTCGACCCCGCCACCGGCGCCGAGCGCTCCGGCTGGCCCGTCAAGATCGCCGGCGCGCCCGTCAACGACCCCGGGCGCGCCTTCAACCCGTACACCGCGGCCCAGCGCCCCGGACTGCTGCTCATGGGCGGCTCCGTGTACGCGGCCTTCGCCTCCCACTGCGACCACGGCCCCTACGTCGGCTACGTCCTCGGCGTGAACACCGCCACCCGCCGCACCACCCTGTGGGCCACCGAGGACTCGTCCGCCAACGGCATGGCCGGCATCTGGATGAGCGGCGGCGGCCTCGTCTCCGACGGGCCCGGCCGGATCCTCTTCTCCACCGGCAACGGCGTGACCCCCGCCCCCGGCCCCGGCACCTCGCCGCCCGGCCAGCTCTCCGAGTCCGTCGTCCGGCTCGGCGTCAACAGCGACGGCACCATGTCCGCCCAGGACTTCTTCAGCCCCGCCAACGCCAACCAGCTCGACCTCAACGACACCGACCTCGGCTCCGGCGGCCCCGTCGCCCTCCCCGGCGCGCCCTTCGGGACCAGCGCCCACCCGAACCTCCTCGTCCAGATCGGCAAGGACGGCCGCCTGTTCCTCCTCGACCGCGACGACCTCGGCGGCCGCGCCCAGGGGCCGGGCGGCACGGACAAGGTGCTCGGCGCCTTCGGACCGTACGAAGGAGTGTGGGGACACCCCGCCGCGTACGGCGGGCAGGGCGGCTACGTCTACACCATCGGCTCGCGCGGCCCGCTGCGCGCCTTCGCGTACGGGCTGACCGGCGACGGCCGGCCCGCGCTCAGCAACACCGGCCGCAGCCCCGAGACCTTCGGCTACACCTCCGGCTCGCCCGTCCTCACCTCCACCGGCACCAACCCGGGCTCCGCCCTGGTCTGGGCGGTCGCCGCGGACGGCGCCGGCGGGGCCAACGCCCAACTCCGCGCGTACGACGCCGTGCCCGTCAACGGCACCCTCAAACTGCGCTGGTCCGCGCCCATCGGCACCGCCGCGAAGTTCTCCGTCCCGGCCACCGACGGCGGACGCGTCTACGTCGGCACCCGCGACGGACACGTCCTCGCCTTCGGCCGCCCCGCCAACACCGCGCTCACCAGCAGCCCCGTCGACTTCGGCCAGGTCGCCGTCGGCTCCTCCGGCACCGCGACCGCCACCGTCACCGCCACCCGCGACGTCACCGTCGACGCCGTGACCACGCCCGCCGGCAGCGCCTTCACCGCCCGGCCGACCGGACTGCCGCGCACCCTGCGCACCGGCGAGACCTACTCCGTGCCCGTCACCTTCGCCCCGACCGCGCCCGGCGCCGACAGCTCCGTGCTCACCTTCGCCACCGACCTCGGCGACAGCGCGGTCGGGCTCACGGGTTACGGCACCCGGCCGGGCCTCCTCGCCTCGCCCGACGCCCTCGACTTCGGCACCGTCGCCACGGGCACCACCAAGTCCCTCGGCGTCACCTTTACCAACACCGGCACCCAGCCCGAGACCGTCACCGCGACCGCCCCGCCGGGTGCCCCCTTCACCGCCACCGGACTGCCCGCCGACGGCACCGTCGTCCCGCCCCAGCAGTCCGTCTCCGTGCAGATCGGCTACGCCCCGGCCACCGCCGGCGACCACACCGCGAACCTCTCCGTGACCGGCGCGAACGGCACCGCCGGCGTCACGCTCAAGGGCACCGCCGTGACCGGTCGGGCCCGGCTCACCCTCACCCCGACCTCCACCGACTTCGGGACCGTGAAGGTCGGCCAGTCCGTCACCAGGACCTTCGACATCAGCAACACCGGCAACATCCCGCTCACCATCACCAAGGCCAAGGCGCCCGCCGCGCCCTTCCACGTCACCGACCCGGTCAGCGAGGGCCAGGTCCTCGGCCCCGAGGACGTCATCCACCAGGCCGTGACCTTCTCGCCCACCTCCCTCGGCACCGTGAACGCCGCCTACCAGCTCACCGCCGACGACGGACAGGGCGCCCTGTCCGAGGCCCTGGTCGGCACCGGCGCCGCGGGTACCGGAGTCACCGTCCCCGGCCCCGACGCCGGCGGCTGGAAGCTCAACGGCGCCGCCCAGGTCTCCGGCGGCGACCTCCAGCTCACCCAGGCCACCGGCTGGCAGCGGGGCACCGCCGTCTGGCCCGTGCCCGTGCTCACCGACGGCCTCAAGGCCACCTTCACCACCGTCATCGGCGGCGGCACCGGCGCCGACGGACTCTCCTTCGCCCTGCTCGACCCGGCCAGAACCACCCCCACCGCCCTCGGCGCCGCGGGCGGCGGCCTCGGCTACAGCGGACTGCCCGGCACCGCCGTCACCTTCGACACGTACGACAACGGCACGGCCGACCCCTCCGCCAACTTCCTCGGCATCGCCACCGGCGGCACCGCCGACACCCTCACCTACGCCGCCACGACCACGAGCGTCCCCAACCTGCGCTCCGGCAGCCACGCCGTGAGCATCGCCGTCACCGGCCGCACCCTCACCGTCTCCGTCGACGGCACCCAGCGGCTCAGCACCTCCGTCGCGTCCCTCCCGCCGACCGCCCTGCTCGCCTTCACCGGCGCCACCGGCGGCCGCACCGACATCCACGCCGTCCGCAGGGCGACCGTCACCGCCACCGCCTACGCCGTCCCGCCGCCCGGCCCCAACGGCTGGACCTACAACGGCAGCGCCACCCTCTCCGGCACCACCCTCCAGCTGACCCCGCTCCAGACCTCCCAGCGCGGCTCCGCGCTCCAGGCCACCGCCGTCCCCACCGCCCGCCTCAAGGCCCGGTTCACCGCGACGATCGGCGGCGGCACCGGCGCCGACGGACTCGCCCTCCTGCTCCTCGACGCCACCCGGGCCACCCCCAAGTCCCTCGGCACCGGCGGTGGCGGCCTCGGCTTCAGCGGGCTGCCGGGCATCGCCGTCACCCTCGACACGTACGACAACGGGACGGCCGACCCCTCGGCGAACTTCGTCGCCGTGGCCACCGGCGGCACCGCCGACACCCTCCGCTACGCCGCCACCGCCACCAACGTGCCCAACCTGCGCTCCGGCAGCCACACCGTCGACGCCGTCGTCACCAGCACCGGACGCCTCCAGATCAGCGTCGACGGCACCCGCGTCATCGACGTCGCCGTGACCCTCCCCAAGAACGTCCTGGTCGGCTTCTCCGGCGCCACCGGCGGCCGTACCGACCGGCACGCCGTCAGCGGCGTGCGGATCGGCTACTGACCCCGGGCCCATGAGGGGGCGGCCCCGCACACCAGGTGCGGGGCCGCCAGGCGATCAGGGCGCGGGCTCAGAGCCGGTCGAGGATCTTCTTCAGCTGGGCGATCTCGGCGGTCTGGGTCCGCACCACGTCGTCGGCGACCTTCTTCGCCTCCGGGTCGGCGCCGCCCTTCTGCTCCGTCTTCGCCATGTCCACCGCGCCCTCGTGGTGCGCGATCATCAGCTCGGCGAACTTCCGGTCGAAGTCCTTGCCCTTCGCCGCGGCGAGGTCCGCCATGTCGGCGTCGGACATCATCCCGGCCATGGCGTGACCGGAGTGGCCGGAACCGCCGGCCATCGCCTCGGGCTTGCCCCAGGCCTTCAGCCAGGCCGTCATCTTCTGGATCTCGGGGTCCTGGGCCTTCTCGATCGCCGCGACGATCTTCTTGATCTCCGTGTCCTCGGCCCGCCCGTCGGCGAGCTTCGCCATCTCCAGGGCCTGCTGGTGGTGCGGGATCATCATCTGCGCGAACATCACGTCCGCGTCGTTGAAGGACCCGGCGGAGGACCCGGCGGAGGCGGTCGCGGTCGCGGAGGCGGAGGTCTTCCCGCCGTGGTCCATCCCGCTCATCGAGTCGTTGCCGTCACCCGACCCGCCGCAGGCGGCGAGCAGCAGCCCGGCCGCGGCGACGGCGCCGGTCACGGCGAGACGGCGGGTGGTGGTGTTCCTGACGTTCTTGATGGCACGCATGGGTGTCACACCTCGTGTGATGTCGTTCCTGTGGTCGGTCGTACGCGTCTGCGGGCAGGCGTCGGAGAACGCCCGCGGGGCGGTACGGCCTAGATCCGCAGGATCGACAGGGTGGCGAGGTCGGGCGGCCGGGGCGGCGGCGCGTTCGGGCGCAGGGCCGCGAGGAGCCGGGCGAGCGGCGGGACGGTGCGGTCGAGGCGGGCGCGCCGCAGGGCTGCGCGGACGAGCGCGGCGAGCAGCCAGGCCCCGAGGACCGCCACGCACAGCGTGGTCATGTCCATTCCGCCGCCGGAGTCGTGCGAGGACGAGGGGACGGAGGCGGGAGCGCCGTGGCCCGCCGCCTCGGGCGGGGAGTCGCCGGCCTCGTGGTGGACGGCCGCGGCGCCGTGGTGGGCCGCCGCCCCGCCCGCAGCGTCGCGGGAGGAGCCCTCCGGGTGGCCGACCGCGTGCATGACGAAGACCCCGAGCGCGAGCAGGACGACGAGCAGCAGGTGCGCCAGGGCACCGCCGACCGGCGTCCGGCCGCGACCGCGTTCCTGTCCCGTCACGTCCGCTCCTCCTCTCCCTCGTCCCCACCGACCCTACCGAATACCCCGGACAGGTACCTGTCCGGGCGCCCGTCCGGGCGCCGAGTCCCGACATGGACGGAGGCCGGTGCCGCCCCGCTGCTGCGGGCGGCACCGACCTCCGGTTCACGCCGTGACGCTCAGGGCGTGCGGGTCACTCGACGGTCTCGCCGGACATGGCGGCCGCGAGGCGCAGATGCGGCGCGGCCTCGTCCGGGCGGCCCTGCCGCTCCAGGGTGCGGCCGAGCATCAGACGGGCGTAGTGCTCGACCGGGTCGCGCTCCAGGACCGTGCGGAGCTCCTCCTCGGCCTTCGAGAGCTGCGCCGAGTGGTAGTACGCCCGGGCGAGCAGCAGTCGCTGGGACGTCTGGTCCGGGTGCTCGGCGACCAGACCGCGCAGGATCCGCGCCGCCGTCAGGTACTCCTTCGCCTCGAAGAACAGCTGCGCGCGGCTCCAGCGGTCGGCCGGCGTGCCGAACTCGTAGTACGTCTCGTCGCTCACTGCTCACTCTCTCCATGCGGTCCTGCTGCCGGGTTCTTACGGCCGCGACAACACGGAAAGGTCGTTGAACATTCCACCGATATTCGGTGGGTGGGTCCGACCCCCTCCGCACCCCGACGGGAATAGGTTGAGCGCCATGAGCAATCTCGACCGCCAGGCCACCCTCCAGGTCTGCGGTGGCCGGGGCTTCGTCGTCGCCGAACCGGTGCGCGAGCTCCTCAGCCCCCGCCACGTCCAGCTCGGCGAATCGACGGAGGTCCGCCGACTGCTCCCCAACCTGGGCCGCCGCATGGTCGGCGCCTGGGCCTTCGTCGACCACTACGGCCCCGACGACATCGCCGACGAGCCCGGGATGCAGGTCCCGCCGCACCCGCACATGGGCCTGCAGACCGTCAGCTGGCTCCACGAGGGCGAGGTGCTGCACCGCGACTCCACCGGCAGCCTGCAGACCATCCGCCCCCGCGAGCTGGGCCTGATGACCTCCGGCCGGGCCATCTCCCACTCCGAGGAGAGCCCGAAGTCCCACGCCCGCTACCTCCACGGCGCCCAGCTGTGGGTCGCCCTCCCCGACGCCCACCGCGACGTCGAGCCCCACTTCCAGCACCACGCCGAACTGCCGCAGGTCGCCGCTCCGGGCCTGACCGCGACCGTCATCCTCGGCGAACTCGACGGCGCCGCCTCACCCGGCACCACCTACACCCCCCTGGTCGGCGCCGACCTCGCCCTCGCCGCCGGCACCGAACAACGCCTCCCGCTCGACCCGGACTTCGAGTACGCCGTCCTCGCCATGTCCGGCGAGGCCCACGTCGACGACGTCCCCGTACTCCCCGGCTCCATGCTCTACCTCGGCTGCGGCCGCACCGAACTCCCCCTCCGCGCAATCTCCGACGCCGGCCTGATGCTCCTCGGCGGCGAGCCGTTCGAGGAGGAGATCGTCATGTGGTGGAACTTCGTGGGCCGCACGGACGAGGAGATCCGCGTGGCGCGCGAACAGTGGATGACCGGCGACCGCTTCGGCGACGTGGTCGGCTACGCCGGCGACCGCCTGGACGCCCCGGAGGTCCCGCCGACCCAGCTGAAGGCCCGGGGCCGGGTGCGCTGACCCCGCCCGTGTCACCGAACGTGATCCAGCGCGCGCCGGCCCGGAACCCGGTGCGCGTTCGGGTGCGGATCCGGCCGGGATCAGATCACTCGGCCGGCCGCTCGTTGATCAGGGAGCCTTCGCGCAGCCAGCGGACGAACGCGAAAGCCCAGGTCGCGAAGAGGAGCAGCAGCAACACCAGCGCGAGGAGCCAGGGGGCGGGGCGGGACCATCCGGCGAGGAGGGCGGCGACGGCGGCCGTGACGAGCACGGCCTGCACCGACGTGTAGGCGGAGGGGTGGCGGTCGTAGTCCGCCAGGGTGGCCAGGAGCACCACCGTGGTGACCAGCATCGCGGCCACGGACCCGCCCATCAGCCAGCTCACGGCGACCGGCGTGCGGTGATCGGCGGCGTGCTCCACCAGCCCGACCATGCCCGCACCGGCAGCCGCCACGGCCATGGTCATCGGCAGGTGCGTGAAGATCCATGTCGCCAGGGAGTGGCCGGTCTCGCGGGGCGGCTGCCCGGACACCAGATCGGCGTAGTTCCACCAGAAGCCGAAGCCGATCGCCAGCCCGAGCAGGCCCGTGGTCGTCACGAGGACGCTGCGCTCGGTGTCGGCCAGGCCGTTCACGACACCGATGACGACCTCGCCGAGCACGATGATGATGAACAGCCCGAAGCGCTCCACCATGGCGTCGGTCACGACGTCGTAACTCGGCCTTCTGCGCCAGAAGACGAGAATGACGCACTCCACGCCGCACCACGCGACGACGAACACCGCCCAGACGACGAGACGGACGCCGGCCGACAGCGGCACCGATGCGGCGATCAGGGCGATGCCCGCGACCATGACGATCAGATAGCGTCGGGGCGTGCTGCGCAGCTCCGGCAGGTCCTGCCGGTAGACGGAGTACCACTGGTAGCTGAGCAGGGCGAGGAGCAGTGCGTAGAGTGCCGCCAGGGTGCGCCCGTCGTCGCCGTCGGCGTGGCCGACGTACACCGCCATGAGGGACAGCAGCAGCATCTGCACGAAGATCAGCGAGCGGGTGTGGCCGTCTTCGCGGCCGTGCAGTTCGTAGAAGAGCGTGCCGTTCACCCAGGCGATCCAGATCAGCCCGAAGAGCACCGCGAAGGTCGCCGTGCCTCGCCAGGAGAGGTCCTCGGCGAGGGTGTGGGCCGCCTGGCCGACGAGGACGACGTAGACGAGGTCGTAGAAGAGCTCCATGAAGCTGACGCTGCGACCGGTGTCCACCTCGCCGTGGCGCCGGGGCGGGCGGAAGAGCCATCGCCGGGTACCGGTGCCCAGGGGGACCGCCTCCGCGGTGACGGGGCGGGGCTCCGGGGCGCTGTCGGACATACGAGACTCCTGGGGGACGCGGCCGAACGTGGGGCGAAGCGATGGTGACGGCTGCGCCGCCGCGGCGGCCGCGGACGCGCCGCGGGGAGTCGGACGACCGTCGGTGATTCGACAGGGCGGAGCAGCGGGGCGCGCCCGGCGGCAGGAGTCCCGTCGGCCCACCAGGGACCGCTGCCGCGTACGTCGGACCGGACCGGCTTCCCGGCGGTCCCTCCTCCGTTACGGAAGGCAGCCGGGGCGCTGGGCGTGCGCCGGGTCGAGGGCGTTGAGGACCAGTCGGGTGGCGGTGGGGTCGTAGCCGATGTCGGTGTGCTCGGTGAGCGACAGCGGGCAGTGGTCCTGCACGGTCTGGGCGGCGACGTTCGGGGCCGGCCGGAGGAAGGACGACGTGTACGGGGTGACGACCTCGTCGTAGCGGCTGGCGATCACCGTGTACGAGACGTCCGGCGCCGTCTCGCCTCCCTCGTTGAGCGCGGTCACGAAGCCGGAGCCGGTGACCTGCTGGGCACAGGCGCGGCCCGGGCTTCCGCTTCGAGGCGCTGCTCGCCCTCCGTACCCGCTCCCTCGACGCGCGGAGGACGAAGGGGGAAGTGTGAGCGGGCGCCGACACGGCAGTGCGGCGACACGGCCGTGCCCGCCGGCGGGGGAGCCGGCGGGCACGGCGACGTCCGGCGGCGGGTCAGGCGCCCGCCCGCCGCTTGTTCCACACGTCGAAGCCGACCGCCGCGAGCAGCACGAGCCCCTTGATGACCTGCTGCCAGTCGGTCCCGACCCCGACCAGGTTCATGCCGTTGTTGAGCACACCGAGGACGAGCCCGCCGATGATGGCGCCCAGGATGGTGCCGACACCGCCGCTCATCGACGCCCCGCCGATGAACGCGGCGGCGATGGCCTCCAGTTCGAAGTTCACGCCCGCCTTCGGCGAGGCCGCGTTGAAGCGTGCCGCGAAGACGAGGCCGGCGAGCGCCGCGAGCATCCCCATGTTGAGGAACACCGCGAAGGTCACCTTCCGGTCCTTCACCCCGGACAGCTTCGCGGCGGGCAGGTTGCCCCCGATCGCGTACACGTGCCGCCCGATCACCGCGTTGCGCATCACGTAACCGAAGCCGACGAGCAGTACGGCCAGGATCAGCAGCACCACGGGCGCGCCCTTGTAGCTGGCCAGCAGCAGGGTCGTGACCAGGACCGCGGCGACGAGCGCCGTCACCTTCAGCGCGAACAGGCCGGTGGGGAGCGTCTCCAGGGCGAACTCCCGCTGCCGGCGGCGGTCCCGTACCTCCTGGAACACCACGTAGGCGACCAGTCCCAGGCCGAGCAGCAGGGTCACGTTGTGGTAGTTGGTCCGCGGCCCCACCTCCGGCAGGAAGCCGTTGGCGAGCTTCTGGAGTCCGTCCGGGAACGGGCCGAGGGTCTGCCCCTTCAGGAAGATCTCCGTGAGCCCGCGGAACAGCAGCATGCCGGCGAGGGTCACGATGAACGACGGTATGCCGACGTACGCGATGAAGAATCCCTGCAGCGCACCGGCGACGGCGCCGAGCAGCAGGGTGACGAGCACCGCGACGGGCCAGGAGACCTGGTGCTGGACCATCAGCACCGCCCCGATGCCACCGACCAGGGCCATCAGGGAGCCCACCGACAGGTCGATGTGTCCGGAGATGATGACGATCATCATGCCGATGGCCAGGATGAGGATGTAGCTGTTCTGCAGCACCAGGTTGGAGACGTTGCGCGGCAGCAGCAGGTCGCCGCCCGTCCAGATCTGGAACAGCAGCACGATCAGGCCGAGCGCGAAGAGCATCCCGTACTGGCGCATGTTGCGCCGGACCCCGTCCAGGAGCACCCCGACCAGCGGTGTGCCACGCGTCGTCGGGGCGCCGCCCGGGGGCGCCGGGGCGCTCTTGTCCATGCTGATGTCGGTGCTCATGCCTGGTGTCCTTCGTCGGGGGCGGCGCTCGCGGTTCCGGCCGTCGGGGTGGGGGTGTCCTGTGTCATGTGCCGCATCAGGACCTCCTGGGTGGCGTCCTCGCGGGAGACCTCGCCGGTCAGCCGGCCCGCGGCCATGGTGTAGATGCGGTCGCACATGCCGAGCAGTTCGGGCAGCTCGGAGGAGATGAAGAGAATGGCCTTGCCCTCGGCGGCGAGCCGGTCGATCACGGTGTAGATCTCGAACTTGGCTCCCACGTCGACTCCGCGCGTCGGCTCGTCGAGGACGAGGACGTCGGGACCGGCGAGGATCCACTTGCTGAGCACGACCTTCTGCTGGTTGCCGCCGGAGAGGCGGCCGACCGGTTCGAGGACGTTCGGCGCCTTGATGTTCATGGTCCGCCGGTACCGCTCGGCCACCCTGCGTTCCTCGTGCCCGTCGACGACCCCGCGGCGGGCGAGGGCGCCGAGCGACGCGAGCGAGATGTTCCGGCTGACCGAGTCCCCGAGGTTGAGCCCGTAGTGCTTGCGGTCCTCCGTGACGTACGCGATGCCGTGGGCGACCGCCTCGGGCACCGTACGGGTCCGCACCTCGCGGCCGTCCTTGAGCACGGTGCCCCGCTCGTAGTGGCCGTAGGAACGGCCGAAGACGCTCATGGCGAGTTCGGTGCGGCCGGCCCCCATGAGTCCCGCGACGCCGACGATCTCCCCGCGGCGCACCTGGAGCGACACGCCGTCGACGACCTTGCGGCCGCGGTCGAGCGGATGCCGTACGGTCCAGTCCCGGATGTCCAGGACGGGTTCGGCGTCGGCCGGGCCCTCGTACGGCGTGCGGTCGGGGAACCGGCTGTCCAGGTCGCGTCCCACCATGCCGCGGATGATGCGTTCCTCGGTGGTGGCCGGGTCCCTGACGTCGAGGGTCTCGATGGAGCGCCCGTCGCGCAGGATGGTGACGGAGTCGGCGATCCGGGCGATCTCGTTGAGCTTGTGCGAGATGATGATCGAGGTGATGCCCTGATCCTTCAGCTCCCGCATCAGCCGCAGCAGCTTCGCGCTGTCCTCGTCGTTGAGCGCCGCGGTGGGCTCGTCGAGGATCAGCAGACGCACGTTCTTGGCCAGTGCCTTCGCGATCTCCACGAGCTGCTGCTTGCCGACCCCGATGTCGGCGACCCGGGTCTCGGGGTGTTCGTCGAGACCGACCCGCCGGAGCAGTTCCGCCGCCCGGCGCAGCGCCTCGTGCCAGTCGATGACGCCCCGTCGGGACGGCTCGTTGCCGAGGAAGATGTTCTCGGCGATCGACAGATACGGTACGAGCGCGAGCTCCTGGTGGATGATCACGATGCCGTGCCGCTCACTGGCCCTGATGTCCCTGAAGCGGCACGGCTCGCCGTCGAAGAGGATCTCCCCCTCGTAGCTGCCGTGCGGGTGGACGCCGGACAGGACCTTCATGAGGGTCGACTTCCCGGCCCCGTTCTCCCCGCACAGGGCGTGCACCTCGCCCCGCTCCACGGACAGGGTCACCTCGGAGAGCGCCCTGACCCCGGGGAAGGTCTTGACGATGGACCGCATCTGGAGGAGGGGCGGTGTCATCGCAGTGCACCGGCGTCGATGTAGCCGGAGTCGACCAGGACCTTCTGGTAGTTGGACTTGTCGACGCTGACCGGGTCGAGCAGGAAGGCCGGGACCACCTTCTTGCCGTTGTCGTAGGTGGTGTCGTCGTTGATCTCGGGCTTCTTGCCGGCGAGGACGGCGGTCACCATGTCCGAGGCGACCTGCGCGAGCGCGCGCGTGTCCTTGTAGACGGTCTGCGTCTGCTGGCCCGCGATGATCGACTTCACGGAGGCGACCTCCGCGTCCTGGCCGGTGACGACCGGCAGCGGCTTGGCGGGGCTTCCGTAGTCGTCGGACTTCAGGGCGGACAGGATGCCGATGGAGATGCCGTCGTAGGGGGACAGCACGGCGTCGACCCGGGCCGTGGCGTACGAGGAGGTCAGCAGGTCGTCCATGCGCTTCTGCGCCGTCCCGCCGTCCCAGCGCAGCGTGGTGACCTGGTTGAGCTGGGTCTGCTGGGAGCGCACCACCAGCTGCTTCTTGTCGAGGTAG
This sequence comes from Streptomyces sp. NPDC051909, assembly GCF_040681095.1. Taxonomy (NCBI): domain Bacteria; kingdom Bacillati; phylum Actinomycetota; class Actinomycetes; order Kitasatosporales; family Streptomycetaceae; genus Streptomyces; species Streptomyces sp. NPDC051909. The sequence continues at coordinate 106,873 of NZ_JBFAYA010000008.1, forward strand.
GGCTTCAGCACCTTCATGGCGCCGTTGAAGAAGTACTTGGTGTTGTTGTCGTCGTTGGACCCGGCGAACAGCTCGATGTTGAAGGGGCCCTTCTTGGCGCCGCCCTTCAGACCCAGCTTGTCGACGATGTACGTGGCCTGGAGCTCGCCGACCTTCTCGTTGTCGAAGGAGGCGTAGTAGTCGACGTGCGGGGAGCCGAGGATGAGCCGGTCGTAGGAGATCACCGGGATGTGGGCGTCCGCCGCCTGCTGCAGGACGTTGGACAGGGCCTCGCCGTTGATGGCGGCCACGACCAGCGCGTCGACGCCCTGGGTGATCATGTTCTCGATCTGGGCGACCTGCTGGTCGGGGTCGTCCTCGCCGTACTGCAGGGTCGTGGCGAAACCGGCCTTCTTCAGGCTCTCGGTCATGTTCCGGCCGTCGGCGATCCACCTCTCGGAGGACTTGGTGGGCATGGCGATGCCGATGGTGAGGTCCTTCTTCTCCTTGGACTCCTGGCTGCCGCCCTCGCTGTTCTGTCCGCAGCCGGTCAGGAGCAGGGCGCAGCCGGTGGTCACGGCCAGGAGGGCGGATACGGATCGGAACTTCTTCATGGGCGTTACCCCAATCCCGTCGTCGAGGGCGGCTCCGACCGGTCGGGCCCGGCGGCGGCGCGTGTCCCCGCACCGCCAGGAGGGCACCGCTCCGGCTCGGTGCCAGGGCGTCGGCGCCCCGGTCGAGCTAGATTGTTAGCGCTCACAATGGTGTGTCACAAGAGGCGCTAAGGTTTTTCTCGGATCGATGCACAGCCGTAAGCAGACGCAGAGCCGTAAGCAGGGGGAAGGGAGGCAGACGTGGCGCATCCCGCGGAAGACGTCCGCCCGCCGACGATGGCCGACGTCGCGCGAGAGGCGGGTGTCTCCCACCAGACCGTCTCGCGGGTGCTGAGCGGCCATCCCAACGTGCGCGCCGCCACCCGCGAACAGGTCACCGCGGCCATCGAACGGCTCGGCTACCGCCGCAACTCCGCCGCCCGCGCCCTGGTCACGCGCCGTACGAGGACGCTGGGCGTCATCGCCGTCAACACCGCCCTGTACGGCCCCGCCAGCACCCTGACCGGTCTGCAGGAGGCGGCGCGGGAGCAGGGCTACCTCGTCTCGACCGTCAATCTGCGCGCCGGCGAGGGGCAGGGGCTCAAGGACGCCATCGACCACCTCGCCTCCTGGGGCGTGGAGGGCGTCGTGGCCATCACCCCGCAGCGCTCGCACGTGCGGGCGCTCGCCGAACTGGACGCGCCCTTCCCCGTGGTCACCGTGGAGGGCGGCCATCGGCTGGACCTGCCCGGTGTCTCCCTCGACCAGGAGCTCGGCGCCCGCATGGTCACGGAGCACCTGCTCGCCGCCGGGCACGGCACCGTCTGGCACGTGGCGGGCCCCGAGGACTGGCTGGAGAGCGAGGCCCGCACCGCCGGATGGCGCGCCGTCCTGGAGGAGAGCGGCATCCGGCCCCCGCGCGTCCTGACGGGGGACTGGAGCCCGCTGTCCGGCTACCGGGCCGGACAGGAACTCGCCGGGCTCGCCCTGGCCCGGCGCGGGGCGGCACCGGTCACCGCGGTCTTCGTCGCCAACGACCAGATGGCGCTCGGCGTCCTGCGGGCGCTGCGCGAGGTCGGGATCCGCACCCCCGCCCAGGTGGCCGTCGCCGGCTTCGACGACATCCCGGAGGCCGAGTACTTCCCGCCGCCACTGACGACGGTGCGCCAGGACTTCGCCGCCATCGGGCGCCGCAGCATCGGGCTCCTGGTGGACCACATCGAGGGGCGGGCCGAGAAGGCCGAGCACCTGCTGGTGGAACCGCAGCTCATCATGCGCGCGAGCACGCGCCCCTCGGGCGACGTCTGACCGGGAGGGCCGGGCGCGACCGGTCGCCGCTCCCGCCTGAGTGAGCGCTCACCTCAAGGGTCACTTCTCCCTTCGAATCTTCCCCGGAACTGCGAGCAGCTCTTGTCCGACCTCGTTGTTAGCGTTAACAATCAGGGTGCTCCTCCGGCCCCTGCCCATGACGAGAGAGACCCCATCGTGACGACACACCACCCCGAGGACTGCACCATCGGAGTCGACTTCGGCACCCTCTCCGGGCGCGCCGTCGTGGTCAGGGTCCGGGACGGCGCCGAACTCGGTTCGGCGGTCCACGAGTACCGCCACGCCGTCATCGAGGACCGTCTGCCCTCCACCGGCGCCCCCCTGCGCCCCGACTGGGCCCTGCAACACCCCGAGGACTGGCGCGACGTCCTGCGTACGGCCGTCCCGGCGGCGGTCGCCGTCGCGGGCGTCGACCCCGCCCGCGTCATCGGCATCGCCACCGACTTCACCGCCTGCACGGTCCTGCCGACCACCCCGGACGGCGCCCCGCTCGCCCTGACGCCCGAGTGGGCCGACCGCCCGCACGCCTGGCCCAAGCTGTGGAAGCACCACGCGGCCCAGGAGCAGGCCGACCGCATCAACGCCCTCGCCCACGCCCGCGGCGAGAAGTGGATCGCCCGGTACGGCGGCAAGATCTCCGCCGAGTGGCAGTACGCGAAGGCCCTGCAGGTCCTGGAGGAGGACCCGGCCGTCTACGCCGCCTGCGCCCGCTGGATCGAGGCCGCCGACTGGATCGTCTGGCAGCTCACCGGCACCGAGTCCCGCAACACCTGCACCGCCGGCTACAAGGGCATCCACCAGGACGGCGGCTACCCCTCACCCGGCTTCCTCGCCGGGCTCCACCCGGACTTCGCCGACTTCCCGTCCACGCGTCTGGAACACCCGCTCTCCCCCCTCGGCTCCCGGGCCGGCGGGCTGAGCTCCCAGGCCGCGCACTGGACCGGCCTTCCCGAGGGCATCGCCGTCGCCGTCGGCAACGTCGACGCCCACGTGGCCGCACCCGCGGCGGGCGCCGTCGAGAACGGACGGATGCTCGCCATCATGGGCACCTCCACCTGCCACGTCCTCAACGGCGCCGCCCTCGCCGAGATCCCCGGCATCTGCGGCGTCGTCGACGGCGGCATCGTCCAGGGCGCCTACGGCTACGAGGCCGGCCAGAGCGCCGTCGGCGACATCTTCGCCTGGTGGCTCAGGCAGGGCGTGCCGGACCACTACCGCGCCGAGGCGGAGGCGACCGGCGAGGACCTCCACGAGCTCCTGACCCGCAAGGCCGCCGCCCAGCCGGTCGGCGCGCACGGCCTGGTCGCCCTGGACTGGATGAACGGCAACCGTTCCCCCCTGGTCGACCACCATCTCTCCGGAGTCGTCGCCGGCCTCACCCTCGACACCCGGCCAGAGGACGTCTACCGGGCACTCCTCGAATCCACCGCCTACGGCACCCGGCTGATCGTCGAGGCCTTCGAGGACGGCGGGATCCCCGTCGAGGAGTTCATCGTCACCGGAGGCCTGAAGAAGAACGCGCTGCTCATGCAGATCCACGCCGACGTGCTCCGCCGCCCCGTCTCCCTCGGCACCTCCGAACAGGGACCGGCGCTCGGCTCGGCCATCCACGCTGCCGTCGCCGCGGGCGCGTACCCCGATGTCCGCGCCGCCGCCGCCGTCATGGGCGGCGTCCGGCGCCACGCGTACCTGCCCGACCCCGCGCGGGCGGACGCCTACGACGCGCTGTTCGGCGAGTACCGGGCCCTGCACGAGCACTTCGGCACCGGCGCGGACCTCCTCCTGCACCGCCTGCGCCGGATCCGTAACAGCGCACGCGCCACCACCGCCGACTGACCGGGCCGCTTCCCCGGCTCACCGGGTTCCACCGGCCCCACCACTCGACTCCAGCACCTCCGAGGAGCACACCCGACATGACGCCAGCCACGACCGACCGCGAGATCTGGTTCCTCACCGGCAGCCAGGCCCTCTACGGCGACGACACCCTGGCCCAGGTCGCCGACCAGTCCCGCGCCATCTGCGCGACCCTCGCCGACCAGCCCCAGCTGCCCGTCCGCCTCGTCTGGAAGCCGGTCCTCACCGACGCGGCCGCCATCCGCGCGGTCTGTCTGGAGGCCAACGCCGACGACCGCTGCATCGGCCTGATCGCCTGGATGCACACCTTCTCCCCGGCCAAGATGTGGATCGCCGGCCTCGACGCCCTGAGCAAGCCGCTCCTGCACCTGCACACCCAGGCCAACCGACGGCTGCCCTGGTCCACCATCGACATGGACTTCATGAACCTGAACCAGGCCGCCCACGGCGACCGCGAGTTCGGCTTCGTCCAGACCCGACTCGGCGTCCCGCGCAAGACCGTGGCGGGCCATGTCTCCACGCCCGAGGTCATCGACCGCATCGCCGGCTGGGCCCGCGCCGCCGTCGGCCGCGCCGAACTGGCCACCCTCAAACTCGCCCGCTTCGGCGACAACATGCGCGACGTCGCCGTCACCGAGGGCGACAAGGTCGAGGCACAGCTGCGGTTCGGCGTCTCGGTCAACACCTACGGCGTCAACGACCTCGTCGCCGCGGTCGACGCCGCCGACCAGGACACCGTCACCGCCCTCGTCAAGGAGTACGAGGACCGCTACGCCCTCGCGCCCGAGCTGCGCCCCGGCGGCGAGCGCCACGAATCCCTGCGCTACGCCGCCCGCATCGAGGCCGGCCTGCGCGGCTTCCTCACCGAAGGCGGCTTCCGCGCCTTCACCACCAACTTCGAGGACCTCGGCGGCCTGCGCCAGCTGCCCGGCCTCGCCGTGCAGCGCCTGATGGCGGACGGCTTCGGCTTCGGCGGCGAGGGCGACTGGAAGACCGCCACCCTGCTGCGCACCCTGAAGGCGATGGGCCACGGCCTGCCCGGCGGCACCTCCTTCATGGAGGACTACACCTACGACCTCACGCCCGGCCGGGAACTCATCCTCGGCGCCCACATGCTGGAGGTCTGCCCCTCGATCACGACGGCGACGCCCAGCTGCGAGATCCACCCGCTCGGCATCGGCGGACGCGAGGACCCGGTCCGCCTCGTCTTCGACGCGGACGCCGGTCCGGCCGTCGTCGTCGGCCTCGCCGACATGGGCGACCGGTTCCGCCTCGTCGCCAACCGCATCGACGTCGTCGCCCCGCCCGAGCCGCTGCCCAAGCTCCCCGTCGCCCGCGCCGTCTGGCGCCCCCGCCCCGATCTGCGTACCTCCACCGAGGCCTGGCTGACGGCCGGAGCACCGCACCACACCGTCCTGACCACGGCTCTCGTCGGCGAGGAGCTCGACGACCTCGCCGAGATGCTGCGGACCGAACTCGTCGTCATCGACGAGGACACCACGATCCGAGACTTCACCCGCGAGCTGCGCTGGAACCAGGCCTACCACCGGCTGGCCCAGAGCCTGTGAACACGCCCGCCGCCACCCCCACCACCCCCACCAGAACGGAGTCCTCCGTGAGCACGACCGTTTCCGAGGAACTGCGCCGGGAGGTCCTCGAGGCCAACCTCCGCATCCCCCGAGCCGGGCTCGCCACCCTCACCTGGGGCAATGTGAGCGGGGTCGACCGACAGGCCGGCGTCTTCGTCATCAAGCCCTCGGGGGTGTCCTACGACGACCTGAGCGAGAAGGACCTGGTCGTGGTCTCCCTGTCCGACGGGAGCGTCGTGGACGGGCGGCTGCGCCCGTCCACCGACACGGAGACCCACCGCAGTCTCTACCTGGCCTTTCCCTCCATCGGCGGCGTGACCCACACGCACTCCACCCACGCGGTCGCCTTCGCCCAGGCCCGGCGCCCGATCCCGGTGCTCGGCACGACCCACGCGGACACCTTCAACGGTCCCGTGCCCGTCACCGCGCCCCTCACCCCCCGACAGTGCGCCACGGACTACGAGTTCCACACCGGCCAGGTCATCGTGGACCTCCTCGACCGTGACGACACCCGGGCCCGGGAGGTCCCCGGCGCCCTGGTCGCCCACCACGGCCCCTTCACCTGGGGCGCCGACGCCACCGCGTCCCTGGAGCACGCCATCATCTGCGAGGCGGTGGCCGAGATGGCCCTCCACACCATCGCCCTGGGCCCGGTCGAACCCCCGCAGCACCTCCTGGACCGTCACTTCACGCGCAAGCACGGCCCGGACGCGTACTACGGAAACCCACCGTCAGTTCCGCGCCCGTCGCAGCCCGGACCTCGTCGACCGTGACGCCGGGGGCGAGTTCCGTCAGGACGAATCCGCGCTCGGTGATGTCGACGACGGCGAGGTCGGTGATGACGCGCTGGACGACGGCCCGGCCGGTGAGGGGCAGGCTGCATACGTCGACGAGTTTGGGCGTGCCGTCCTTGGCGGTGTGCTCCATCAGGACGATGACCCGCCCGGCGCCGTGGACGAGGTCCATGGCGCCGCCCATGCCCTTGACCATCTTGCCGGGGATCATCCAGTTGGCGAGGTCGCCGGAGGAGGAGACCTGCATGGCGCCGAGGACGGCGGCGTCGATGTGGCCGCCGCGGATCATGCCGAAGGACAGGGCGGAGTCGAAGAAGGACGCGCCGGGCAGGGTGGTGACGGTCTCCTTGCCGGCGTTGATCAGATCGGGGTCGAGTTCGTCCTCGGTCGGGTAGGGGCCCACGCCGAGGATGCCGTTCTCGGACTGCAGGACGACCTCGACGCCGGGCGGGAGGTGGTTGGGGATGAGGGTCGGCAGGCCGATGCCGAGGTTGACGTAGCTGCCGTCGGTCAGTTCCCGGGCGGCGCGGGCCGCCATCTGCTCGCGGGTGAGGGCCATCTCAGGCGTCGCCTTCCGGTCGGACGGTCCGGCGCTCGATACGCCGCTCTGCGGTGGGGTCGCCCGGGGTGACCCGGACGACGCGCTGGACGAAGACGCCCGGCAGATGGATCTCGTCGGGGTCGAGTTCGCCCGGTTCGACGAGATGGTCCACCTCGGCGACGGTGATCCGCCCCGCCATGGCGGCCAGCGGGTTGAAGTTGCGGGCCGAGGAGCGGAAGACGAGGTTGCCGTGCCGGTCGCCGATGGTGGCCCGGACCAGCGCGAAGTCGGTGGTGATGCCGTGTTCGAGGAGGTACGGGCGCCCGCCGAACTCCCGGGTCTCCTTGGCGGGCGAGGCGACGGCGACGGCACCGCCCCCGGGCGCGTACTTCCAGGGCAGTCCGCCCTCGCCGACCTGGGTGCCGGTTCCGGCGGGGGTGTAGAAGGCGGGGATGCCCGCGCCGCCGGCCCGCAGCCGCTCGGCGAGGGTTCCCTGCGGGACGAGTTCGACCTCCAGCTCCCCGCTCAGGTACTGGCGGGCGAACTCCTTGTTCTCGCCGACGTACGAGCTCGTCATGCGGGCGATCTGCCCGGCGGCGAGCAGCAGGCCGAGGCCCCAGTCGTCGACGCCGCAGTTGTTCGACACGATCTCCAGGCCGCTCAGCTCACGCTGCCACAGGGCGTCGATCAGCGTGCCCGGTATCCCGCAGAGGCCGAAGCCGCCCACCGCGAGCGAGGCCCCGTCGGGGATGTCGGCCACCGCCTCCGCCGCGCTCGCGACCGTCTTGTCCAGACCCATACGGATCCCTTTCCCTCGGGCAGCCGGATGACCTCGCCGGTCAGAGCCGGTGCCGCTACCAGCGACGAGCACGGAGCCTAGGCAGCGTGATGAGGGCGCAACCATGTCTGTCACCGCCATAGCACCGGGGTGTGGTGTGTGGGTGACCGCTGCCTCCGCGGTACGCGGCGGAGGCAGCGGAGCCGGCGAGGGAACGCGGGCCGAGCAGCCTCAGGCCGAGCAGCCGGAGTCCGCGAGGACGTAGTAGCCGGGTGCCGTCTGCTTCAGGGTGTGCGTGGTGAAGGTGTTCCACAGCCCCATGGCCTGCTGGGAGCCGTTGGCGTAGGTGTAGCCGCCGCTCTGGTAGGCGCGCCCGGCGGCCACCTGGTCGTAGTTGCTCGCCGTGTGGCAGGTGGCCCGGAAGCCGGTGGTCGTGGCGGAGACCTGCGCCGACGCCGCGCCCGTGGCACCGGCGGAGTCGACCGCCGCCACGGTGTAGGCGTACGTGGTGGCGGTGGACAGGCCGGTGTCGGTGTACGAGGCCGACGTGGTGGTGCCGACCTTCGTACCGCCGCGGTACACCTGGTACGAGGCGGCGCCGCCGACCGGGCTCCAGCTCAGCGACACGGTCGTGTCGGTGGTCCCGCCGACCGTCAGCCCCGTCGGCGCGGGCAGGGTGCCCGGGGTCCCCCCGCCGCCGCCCTCGCCGTCGAGCCCCCAGAAGCGGGCCGTGTGGTAGCTGGAGCAGATGGTGTCGAGGTAGTACGTTCCGGTGGTGCCGCACTGCTCGGCGCCGCTGCCCGGGTCGACCGCGAGGCCGTGCGCCATGCCGGAGACCGAGTAGACCGACACGGCGGGCCTGCCGCCGGCGTCGTCGTACTCGCTCAGCGTGGTGCCGCCGGAGAGGCTCTCGGTGCGGGAGGGCGTCTGGCCGATGCCCCAGACGTTCGTCCACTGGTCGCGCAGCTCGGTGGCGTTGGCCGGTACGACGGTGGTGTCCGAGGTGCCCTGCCAGATCGCCACCCGGGGCCAGGAGGTGGTGCCGGCCGGTGCGGCGGAGCGCACGAGGTCGCCCCACTGGGCGGGCGTCTTGTTCGGCGGGCTGTACATGCAGGTGTACGCGGCGGACACGCTGGTCGCGCAGAGGGCGGGCAGCCCGGAGTCGATGGAGCCGCCGGCGAAGACATCGGGGTAGGCGGCGAGCATGTTCGCCGTCATCCCGGCGCCGGCGGACAGGCCGGTGATGTAGACGCGGCCGGTGTCGCTGCCGTAGCGGGCGACGGCCGTGTCGACCATCTGCTTGAGGGACAGGGCCTCGCCCTGGCCGCGCGTGCTGTCCGCCGAATCGAACCAGTTGAAGCAGGAGTTCGCGTTGTTCGCGCTGGTGGTCTGGGGGAAGACGACCGCGAACTCGTACTGGTCGGCGAACTTCGGCCAGCCCGAGTGGGCGTAGTAGTCGCTCGCGCTCTGCGTGCAGCCGTGCAGGGCGAGGACGAGCGGCGCGCCCGCCGGGAGGCCGTCCGGCGCGTAGGCGTGCATGGTCAGGCTGCCGGGGTTGGAGCCGAAGCCGGTGACCTGGGTCAGTCCGGCGGCCGAGGCCTGGGGGCCCACGGCCACCAGACCCCCGGTCAGGGCGAGGGCGCCCGCCGCGGCGGTGAGCCAGCGACGGATGCCGCCGAAGACGCGGCGGCCCTTCGCGGCGCGGAACGGAGGGTACGGCTGTCCCATGGCTGATGCCTTCCGAGGGGGGGATGGGGAGGCACCGGCGGAACGCGGCTCGGGCCGCCGGTGTGGCGTGCATCATGCGGGCCCGCTCGCCGGAGAGACCATGGGCGGGACAGCCAGCCTTGGCGGAGGCCGAGTGTGACGGCCCTCCATGGTCCGGCCCGCGCGGCGGCATGTAGGGGAAGAACCGCCGCGGGGCAAGGCGTCGTTCGGCCACCTGACGAGGTGGTGTCGGAACCCATTGGCTATCGATGGATGGTGGGTGGCACGCCCATATCTGACGGCCCGACCGCGTCATAGCCTCCCGCGGGTCCCTGTCCATGAGCCTCGGAGGCACACCGATGCATCGCCCCACCTTCCGTACCGCACCCCGCCTCTGGCGGCGGGGCGCGCCCGCGGCACTCGCACTCGCCGCACTCACCCTCGGCACCGCACCGGCGACGGCGACGCCCTCCGCGCCCGGCGGGCACTGCGCCCGCCAGGCGCAGGTCCGCGTACCGGGCGCCGCACACCAACAGGCCGTCTGCCTCGACGAACTGACCACGGCCGGCACCGTCGCCTCGGGCCACACCGACCCGGCGGACTGGGCCGGACTCACCCCCAAGGACCTGGCCGTCCCCAGCGGAGTGCCCGGCATCCAGATCGACGGCTACTTCCCCGACACCTCCACCACCAACACCAACCACGGCTGGAACCACGACGCCCAGTTCGTCATCCGGATGCCCGACCGGTGGAACGGCGGCCTCGTCGTCGCCGGCACCCCCGGCAACCGCGAGCAGTACGCCAACGACCGGGCCATCGCCGACTGGGTGCTCGCCCGCGGCTACGCCTACGCCGCCACCGACAAGGGGAACACCGGCCTCGCCTTCTACCGGGACGGCAAAGCGCCCGGCGACGCCATCGCCGAATGGAACGACCGGGTCACCCAGCTGACCCGCGCGGCCCGCGCCACGATCGCCCAGCGCTACCACCGCCCGCCGACCCGCACCCTGGTCACCGGCCTGTCCAACGCCGGCTATCTGGTCCGCTGGCAGCTGGAGAACCACCCCGAGCTCTACGACGGGGGAGTGGACTGGGAGGGCACGCTGTGGCGCTCCGACGGCCCCAACCTGCTGGACTTCCTGCCCCGGGCGCTGCGCGACCACCCCGTGTACGCCGCGGGCGGCGAGGGCGCCGAGGAGGCACGGCGGCGGATGCACGCGGCCGGCTTCCCGGAGGGGTCGGAGTTCCTCTGGCCGTACCACCACAAGGTCTACTGGGACCTGACCCAGCGCATCTACCGCGAGGAGCTGGACCCCGGCTTCGACGGAGCGGCCGAGGCCGGCACCCCGTACTGCGCGACGGGCACACCGGCCTGCGACACCGACTACGACTACGCCGCCCGGCCCGACGAGGTGAGGCAGGCGGTGGCGAAGATCGGCCTGACGGGGCGGATCGGGAAGCCGCTGCTCACCCTGCACGGCACCCTGGACGTCCTGCTGCCGATCGGACAGGACTCCGACGTCTACGCCCGCATGGTGCGCGAGGCCGGCCGCGGCCATCTGTTCCGCTACTACCGGATCGAGGGCGGCACCCACACGGACTCCCTCGTCGACTCCTTCCCGGGCCGGCTGCGCCCGCTCACGCCGTGCCACCGCACCGCGTTCACGGCCCTGGAGCGCTGGCTCGCGACCGGGCACCGGCCGCCCGCCTCCGGCACGGTCGCGCGGCCCGTCGAGACGGATCCGGTCACCCTCGCGAACACCTGCTCGCTCGGGTAGATCCAGCTATTCCATGGTGTGCAACACCACTAGTAGCCACTGGTTTATATGTGTCGCACACATGGGAGCGGTCTTGGGCTCTCCCTACTGTTTCCGGCCATGACGAACACATTTCCCACGCCGGTTCCCCTGCCGCCGCCCGCCGCCGCGCTCGATCTGAGCGGGCGGACGGCGCTGGTGACCGGCGGCGGCAGCGGCATCGGCCGGGCCTGCGTCCTCGCCCTGGCCCAGGCCGGCGCCGACGTCCACGTGGTCGACCGGGACGCCGCGGCGGCCAAGGCCGTGGCCGAGATCGCCGGCGGCACGGCCCACGTGGCCGACCTCGCGGACGGGGGAGCCGTCGACCTCCTCCCGTCCGCGGTCGACATCCTGGTCAACAACGCCGGTCTCCAGCACGTCGCGCCGCTGACCGAGTTCCCGCCGGAGCGCTTCGAGCTGATCCAGAAGGTGATGGTCACCGCCCCGTTCCTGCTGATGCGCCGGGTCATGCCGCACATGTACGCACAGGGCTGGGGCCGGATCGTCAACGTCTCCAGCGTCCACGGACTGCGGGCCAGCGCCTACAAGTCCGCCTACGTCGCCGCCAAGCACGCCCTGGAGGGGCTGAGCAAGGTCGCCGCGATCGAGGGCGCGCCGCACGGCGTGACCAGCAACTGCGTCAACCCCGGCTATGTCCGCACCCCCCTCGTCGAGGGCCAGGTGCGCGACCAGGCCGCCGCCCACGGCATCAGCGAGGGCGACGTGCTCAGCAACGTCATGCTGGCCCGCTCGCCCGTCAAGCGGCTCCTGGAGTCCGAGGAGGTCGCCGCCGCGGTCCTCTGGCTGTGCGGCCCGCACACCGGCTACCTCACCGGCGCCTCCCTCCCGCTCGACGGCGGCTGGACCGCGGGCTGACCCCGTACCACCACCCGCACCCCCCGTACCCCCTGCCGTATCACCCCATCACCACCCCCCGTACCGTCCCGTCCCATCCGTTCGTGAAACCGGTGAATCCATGTCTGACACCACCACCAAGCCGAGAGGCGGCATCGGCCGCATCGTCGGAGCGAGCCTGATCGGCACCACCATCGAGTGGTACGACTTCTTCCTCTACGGCTCGGCTGCCGCCCTCGTGTTCAACACGCTGTTCTTCCCCAGCGCGGACCCGCTGGTGGGCACGCTGATCGCGTTCATCACGTACGCCATCGGGTTCGCCGCCCGCCCGCTCGGCGGGATCGTCTTCGGTCACTTCGGGGACAAGATCGGCCGCAAGAAGCTGCTGGTGGTCAGCCTGCTGATGATGGGCGGCGCGACCTTCGCGATGGGCCTGCTGCCCACGTACGGGGCGGTCGGCGTGTGGGCGCCGATCCTGCTGACCGTGCTGCGCCTCGTCCAGGGCTTCGCGCTCGGCGGCGAGTGGGGCGGGGCCGTTCTGATCGTCTCCGAGCACGGTGGCGACAAGAACCGCGGCTTCTGGGCGTCCTGGCCGCAGGCCGGCGCCCCCGGCGGCAACCTGCTCGCCACCGGCGTCCTCGCGCTGCTCGCCGCGTTCCAGTCGGACGCCGCCTTCCAGTCCTGGGGCTGGCGTGTGCCGTTCCTGCTGTCCGGTCTCCTCGTGGTGATCGGTCTGTGGATCCGCGTCTCGGTGTCCGAGTCCCCGGTGTTCCTGGAGGCCCAGCGCAAGGCCGAGGCCGCCGCCGCGCAGGGTGTGAAGGAGAAGGCCCCGGTCGTCGAGGTGTTCAAGCGCAGCTGGCGTGAGGTGCTGTCCGCGATCGGCACCCGGTTCGGCGAGAACATCTCGTACTACATCCTCACCTCCTTCCTCCTCGTGTACGTCACCACCCACCTGGGACTGCCGAAGAGCACCGCGCTGAACGCCGTCCTGATCGGCTCCGCCGTCCACTTCGTCACCATCCCCGCGTGGGGCGCGCTGTCCGACCGCGTCGGCCGGCGGCCGGTCACCCTCATCGGCTCCGTGGGCATGGCCGTCTGGGCGTTCGTCTTCTTCGGCCTCGTCGACTCCAAGTCGTTCGTGGTGATCACGCTGGCCGTCACCGCCGGTCTGCTGCTGCACGGCGCGATGTACGGACCGCAGGCCGCGTTCATCTCCGAGATGTTCGACACCAAGGTCCGCTACTCCGGCGCCTCCATGGGCTCGCAGCTCGCCTCGATCCTCGCCGGCGCCCTCGCCCCGATCATCGCGGTCGAGCTCCTCAAGGACTACGGTAGCTCCACGCCCATCAGCGTCTACCTGTGCGCGGCGGCCGTGATCACCACCATCACGGTGGCCGTCACGCGGGAGACCCTCGGCCGCGACCTCAGCCGCGCCAAGGACGAGCAGACCGCCGCGGCCCCCGCGGTCACCGCGGGCGACCCGGCCTGACCCCGCCCCGTACCCGAGGCGCCCGGTCTGCCGTGAGTGAGGGCACGGCAGACCGGGCAACGCCGTGCCCGCCCCCCCGCTCCCGCCCCCGACGCCACCCGCCCGAGACGAGGCCCCATGACCGCGGACCGCAGCGCACACCCCCGGACGCAGACGGCCGGCGAGGCCGCCGCCCGCAGGCTGGTGGACCTCCTGGCCGCCGACGCGCCCGCCGAGGAGCTCGCCCTCCAGCCGGCCCGCTCGCGCGCCGACGGAGCCGACGCGGCCGAGGCGGCCCGGATCGAGGAGACCACCGAGGCCGCCCTCGCCGTGCGGCGGGTGCTCGACCAGTACCGCCGCCGGGAGGCGGAACTGGTCGCGCTGTTCGACACCGCGGGCGACCTGGCCGTGCTGCGGGACCTCGACACCGTGCTGCGCGCCATCGTCCGGCGCGCCCGCACCCTCCTCGGCGCCGACATCGCCTATCTCACCCTCAACGACCCGGTCGCGCGGGACACGTTCATGCGCGTCACCGACGGATCCGTCTCCGCCGCCTTCCAGCAGCTCCGCCTCGGCATGGGGGAGGGCCTCGGCGGCCTGGTCGCACAGACCGCCCGCCCCTACGCCAGCACCGACTACCGCTCCGACCGGCGCTACCGCCACACCGGGACGATCGACGACGGCGTGGCCGAGGAGGGGCTGCGCGGGATCCTCGGCGTCCCGCTGCGGCTCGGCGAGGAGATCATCGGCGTCCTCTTCGCGGCCGACCGGACCCCGCGCGAGTTCACCCCCGACGCCATCGCCCTGCTCGCCTCCCTCGCCGACCACGCCGCCGTCGCCATCGACAGCGCGCGCCTTCTGGAGGAGACCCGCGACACCCTCACCCGGCTCGAAGCCGCCAACGCGACCGCGCGCGCCCACAGCGAGGCCCTGCACCGGGCCTCCGACGCCCACGACCGGCTGACCAGGCTCGTGCTGCGCGGCGCGGGCGTCGACGAGATGGCCGCTGAGATCGCGGCCCTCCTCGGCGGCGGAGTGGCCGTCCACGACACCGACGGCAGCGAACTGGCCCGGGCCGGCACCGGACCGGTCACCCCCTCCGCCGAAAGCCTCGCCGCCTCCCGCACCGAGGGCCGCGCGGTCCGCACGGACGGCGTCTGGACCTGCGCCGTCCTCGCCGGTTCCGAGCCGCTGGGCGGCATCGTCCTGACCGGACGCGGCGACCTCTCGGAAGCCGACCGCCGCCTCTTCGAACGCGCGGCGCTGGTCACCGCGATGCTGCTGCTGATGCGCCGGTCCGTCGCCGAGACCGAGGACCGGGTGCGCGGCGAACTCCTCGACGACCTCCTCGCGGGCCCCGACTCCTCCGCCCACTGGGACCCCGGCAGCCACACCCTGCGCGCCCGGCGCCTGGGCGTCGACCTCGCCCGGCCGCACGCCGTCGCCGTCCTCGACTGCGAGCCGGCCCTGCGCCCCCGGCTCGCCGCCGAGACCGCCCGCACCGCCCGCAGGCTCGGCGGTCTGGCCGGCACCCGGCACGGCCGTGTCGTCCTGCTGGCACCGGCCGACCCGCCCGGCGCCCTCGCCCGCGGCCTCGCGACGGACCTCGCCCGCGTCCTCGGCACCCCCGTCACCGTCGGCGCCGCCGGCCCCGGCACCGGACCCGAGCAGCACGCCGCCCTGCACGCCGAGGCCCTGCGCTGCCTCACCGCGCTCCACACCCTCGACCGCACCGGAGACGGAGCCGACATCGCCGACCTGGGCTTCCTCGGCGTCCTGCTGGGCGACCGGGCCGATGTCGGCGCGTACGTCGAACGCGTCCTCGGACCGGTCATGGCGTACGACGCCGAGCGCGGCACCGACCTGCTGCGCACCCTCCACGCCTACTACGAGCAGGGGGCCAGCCTCTCCCGGGCCAAGGACGCCCTCCACGTGCATGTGAACACGGTCGTCCAGCGCCTCGACCGCGTCGCCCAACTCCTCGGCCCCGACTGGAACAGCCCCGCCCGCGCCCTGGAGACCCACCTGGCGCTCCGCCTCCACCAGCTCACCCGCGGCGCCGCCGGGCGAGGTGATCTCTGTTGCCCCGGGGACGTCCATCGGTGATGATCCCGGTCATGTCCGAATCCATGACAGCCCTGGTCATCGGCCTCCTGGTCGCGCTGATCGCCCTGTACCGAGACCGCTCCCGAAGATTCGGGGGCCCCGCCGCCGACTTCACGCCCGCCGCGTACGGACTGGTCCCGCGCGAAGTCCTGGACGCCGGGCGGGCCGGGGCTCCGCAGCCGGCGCACCGGCTCCAGGAGATGCAGGCCGTCGCCGACGCGGCCTGGGGCGGCGACTGGCGTGCGGCCGCCGCGTACGTCGCGGCCGCCGGTGACGACTGGGACGCCCGCTGGTCCCGTACCGAAGTGCTCCAGGAGATCGCGGGCGAGGGCGACCAATGGGTGGAGAAGTGGCGGTCCGCGGAGCCGGAGAACGCCGACGCGGCCACGCTGTACGCGAGCCTGCTCCTGCACCGGGCCTGGTATGTCCGGGGCACCGGGTACGCCCACGAGGTCCTGGACTCGGACATGAAACGGTTCGAGGCGATGCTGCCGCAGGCGATGAGCGCCGCGGCCGACGCCTCGAAGCTCGACCCCCGCAACCCCGGCCCCTGGGTCGTCATGATCACCGCGGCGCGCGCGATGTCGTACTCCCACAAGCAGTTCCGCGTCCTGTGGAGGGAACTGACCGCTCGCGCCCCGTACCACTACTCCGGCCACTGGCAGGCCCTGCAGTACTGGTGCGGCAAGTGGCACGGCTCGGACCGGCTGATGCTGGCCTTCGCCCGGCAGGCCGTCGACCGCGCCCCCGCCGGAAGCCCGCTCGCCGGCATCTACCTCCACGCCCTCCAGGAACTGGACAAGCGCGGCAGCACCGGCGGAATACGAGCCCGCATGTCCCGCGGGACCCTGGAGCGGGTCGCCCAGTCGCTCGGGCATGTCTCCCCCGACGACGAGGCCCTTCCGCGGCTGCGGCACCTGCTGGCGCACTACCTGCTGAAGGCGCGCAGTCACGAGGCGGCCCTGGAGCAGTTCCGGCTGATCGGCCGCTGGTGCGGCGCGTTCCCGTGGACCGCGTTCGGCGACCCGGTCGTCGCGTTCGACCACGCCCGAGCCGTCGCCGCCCGGCGGGCGAAGCCCCAGGCCGGTTCGAGGGGCACGGCGACGATGCCCCTGTAGCGGACCGCCGGGCAGGACGGAGCGTGGCACCGACGCCCCCGGACCGGCGCGCGCACCGCGCTGCGTGCCTGCTGAGCCCGGCCCGGCTCAGCGGGCACGGCTCAGGACTGCGTCGCCGGCTTCAGGACGACGAAGTCGGCGTTCGCCCGGTCCAGGCACACGGCGAGGCGGCCCACGCCCTCCGCGTCCTCCGGGCCCATCTGCACCGTGCCGCCGTGGCCGGTGGCCGCCGCGACCGCCGCGTCGCAGTCGTCGACGGCGAACACCGGGTGCCAGTACGGGCGTCCGCCGGCCAGCGCGAGATCGTCCTTCGACATCTCCATCAGGCCGCCCTGCATCCGGTCTTCCGGCAGCCCGGCGGGCGTGATGAGGGTGTACGTGCCGTCGGCGCCGCCGCCCGGCAGCGGCATGTCGCTGAACTGCCAGCCGAAGACGCTGCCGTAGAACTCCTTCGCCGCGGCGGCGTCGCTCGTGTACAGCTCGGTCCAGTTCAGCGAGCCCGCCTTGTCCACCAGCTCGACGCCCGTGCTGTCACCCGGCTGCCAGACCGCGAACTGCCCGCCCAGCGGGTCGCTGTACTGCGCCATCCGGCCCCACTCCCCGAGATCCCGGGGCGCCACCCGGACCGTGCCGCCGGCGCGCTCGACGGCCTCGGTCGTCGCGTCCGCGTCGGCGACCGTGTAGTAGATCATCCAGGCCGAGCGCGCCCCCTTCTCGGTGAGCTCGCCGAGCCCGGCGACGATCTTGCCGTCCTTCCGGAACATGCCGCCCTCGCCCTGCATCTCCTCCTCGCCCGCGCCGCCGGTCATCGGCTCGTAGTCCCAGCCGAGGACGGCGCCGTAGAACGCCGCCGCGGCGGCGACGTCGGGCGCGCCGAGGTCGAGCCAGCAGGGGGTGCCGGGAACGAAGTCAGTGGTGATCATGGCCCTTGCCTTTCACGGGGCCCGGCGCTCGCGAGCGGTGGCCGGCGTGCGTCCAGGTCCCCCACGGGTGGATTCCGTACCACCTCACAGCCTGACATCCGGCACTGTCAGGCGCCGCCCGGCCGCCGAACGGCAGGGGCGCACGGGTGACCCGGCGCGATACGGTCCCGGCATGCCTGGAACCGCCGCTCGAACCGCCGCGCACATCGCCGCCGACGACCTGCACGAAGCCGTACGGCTCGCCGTCGCCACCCTCCGGGACGCGCCGCCGGACGCCTGGGAGGGCAGGGCCGGGACACTGGAGTGGGACTGCTGGGAGACGGTCGAGCACCTGGCCGACGACCTCTTCGCGTACGCCGTCCAACTCGGGCCCGCCGCCCCGCCGTCGGACGGTGACGTGCCGTTCGTCTGGCAGGCCCGGCGCCCCGGCGGGCCCGCGAACGCCGTCCACGCGGACCGCGCCGCCGGCCCCGCCGGACTGCTCCAGGTCCTGGAGGCCTGCGGCGCCCTGCTCGTCGCCATGGTGCGCACCACATCCCCGGAGACCCGCGCCTACCACGCCTACGGGGTGTCCGACCCCGAGGGCTTCGCCGCGATGGGCCTGGTGGAGACCGTGGTCCACGCCCACGACCTCGCCGCCGGCCTCGGCCTGTCCTGGGAACCGCCCGCCGCTCCCTGCGCCCGCGCCCTCGCCCGCCTCTTCCCCACCGCGCCGACCGACACGCCGCCCTGGCCCACCCTGCTCTGGGCCACGGGCCGCGCCGAGCTGCCGGGCCGGCCGAGGGTCACGACGTGGCGCTGGGACGGCACGGTCCGGACCGCCGGGACCGCCGGTCCGGCCTGAGTGTCAGACCCCCCTCGTACCGTCGAAACCGATGGGTCCGGCAGCGGCCGGACCCCGGGAGCGAGGGAGTGGACATGGGTGAGATCAGTGTGGACCGGCGGCAGCTCGACCGTCTGCTCGCGGACAGCAGCAGCCGGTACGCGGTGCCGTACCAGGAGGCGTTCGCCGGGCTCGCCGTGTCGTACCGGGGACGGCCGGTCGAGGTGATCGTGCCGTTGCTGAAGGAGGCGGCGGAGCGCGCGCTCCTTGGATTCACCGGCGCCGATCTGCTGGACCAGGCGCGGGCGATCAGCAGCGGCGCGCCGTACGAGCTGCGGATCCGGGTGACCGGGAGATAGCGGGGCCGAGCGGAGGCGCCGAGAGGGGGTCAGCGTGCGGTGCGCAGCCGCTCGTGGTCGATGCCCAGTTCACGGACGAGCGCGTCGTCCACCCACTCCAGCATCGTGGCCCGGGAGAGCGAACCGCTGTACGAGGTCATCTGCACGGCGAGCCCGTCGAGCAGGGCGGTGAGCCGCCAGGCCGTGTCCTCGGGGCGCTCGCACCGGAACTCGCCGGCGGCGACGCCCTCCGCGACGACCTCGGCGATCGCGGCCTTCCACTGGCGGTCGAGATCATGGGTGACCTCGCGGAGCACGGGCTCGCGCAGTGCCGCCGCCCAGCCCTCGATCCACAGCCGCCAGCCCTTGGCCTGCCCGGTCGGCGCGTACCAGCGGACCGCCGAGCGCAGGCGCCGGGTGGCGCTGCTGCGGGGCTTGTCGAGCAGTTCGCGCAGCCGAGCGAGGTCGCCGCGGGCGGCGTGCGCGAAGGCCTCGGCGACGAGGAGTTCCTTCGTGGAGAAGTGGTAGAGCACCAGGGAGCTGCTGACGTTGAGCTCCTTGGCGACGTCCGCGATGCGTACGTTGCCGACGCCGCGGGCCCCGATCTGCTCGACGGCGACGCGCAGGATCTCCGCGCGCCGTTCCTCCACGCTCAACCGAACTCTGGCCACGGCGTCACCCTACACATCGCCCGGCAGCCCCCGGGGCGGCAAGCGGAGAGCGGCTCACACGTACCAGCCGAAGCGCTCGGAGATCTCCGGCAGCCGGTCGGCGACCAGCCGGTGCGCCGCCGCGCGCGCCGTGGTGCCGTCCCGCTCGGCCCGGGTCAGCACCTGCTCGACCAGCGCCCGCATGGAGCGCCGGATGTGGGCGAAGGCCTCGTCCGCGTCGGCGCCGATGTCCCCGAACAGCGTCCACCACCACCAGGCGTTGGTGGCCGAGTTGACCACCACGTCCGGCAGCACGGCGATCCCGCGCGCGGCGAGCAGTTCCTCCGCCTCCGCGAGCACCGGCATGTTGGCCGCCTCGACGACCCAACGAGCCGTGATCCGCGCCTGGTTGTCCGCGTCGATCGCGTACGAGACGGCCGCCGGCACCAGCACGTCGGCGTCCGCCGACAGCCAGGCGTCGCCGGCCAGCTCGACGTCACCGGGCCGCAGCGCCGAGCGGTCCACCGTGCCGAAGGAGTCCCGGGCGGCGAGCAGCGCCTCGACGTCCAGGCCCTCCGGGCGGGCGATCGTCCCCTTCACGTCGGCCACGGCCACCACCCGCAGCCCGGCCCCGGCCAGGAAGCGCGCGGTCGCGCCGCCCATCGTGCCGAAGCCCTGCACCGCCACCCGTGTCCCCGTGTGCGGCACGCCCGCCCGGTCCAGTGCGGTCAGCACCGACTCGGCGACCCCGCAGCCGCCCGCGAGCTCGTCCAGACCGATCCCGTCGACCTCCACCGCGAACGCGTCGGCGAGCCGCCGCCGCGCCTCCGCCTCGTCGTCGAGCAGCGGATACACCGCCTGCACCGACGACACCAGACCGGCCTCCGCGACCGCCCGGTCGACCAGGTCCTGACTGAGGCCCAGGTCCTCGCCGGTGGTCCAGAACCGCTCGACGTACGGGCGCATGGCGCGCAGATAGCGGACCAGGACGCCGTACGCCCCGGGGTCGCGCGGGTCGCAGTCGATGCCGCCCTTGGCGCCGCCCAGCGGCACGTACCGCGCGCGCGGGTCGTAGTGCAGGGCCTCCTTCATCGTCATGCCCCGGGCGAGTCCGGCGACCTCGTCGAGGGTGCAGCCGGCGCGCATCCGCAGCCCGCCGCTGGCCACACCGCGCACCAGCCGGTCGATCACCAGATGACCTTGACGACCCGTCACATGATCGGTCCAGGTGACCGACACCAGCGGCGGGTTCGGCACGGCGGCGGCTACGGCTGCGGGGGACGGGGGCGTCATCGGGGGGACTCCTCGGGAACGGTGACGACGGTGGGACCGGGGGCGACCAGCGCCTCGGCGAGGGCGGCGGACAGTTCCTCGGGGGTACGGGCGACGGCGCCGCGCCCGCCGTACGCGCGGGCGAGCGCGGACAGGTCCACGGACGGCAGGTCGACGCCCACGGGCGCGTCCCCGCGCGCCGCCATCTCCTCGCGGATCTCGCCGTACCCGCCGTTGTCGAAGACCACGACCGGCAGCGGCAGACCGGTCTGCGCGGCCGTGGCGAGCTCCTGCACCGAGAACTGCAGGCCGCCGTCCCCGCTCAGGGCCACGACCTGCCGCTCCGGGCACGCCGTCTTCGCGCCGACGGCGGCGGGCAGCGCGTAGCCGAGGGTGCCGAAGCCGGTCGGATGCAGATACCGGCCCTCGGGACCGACGGGCAGATGGGGCAGCGCCCCGTAGTAGCAGCACTGGGCGCTGTCGGAGGTGATCACCGCGTCCTCGGCGAGCCCCCGCCGGATCGCCCGCAGATACGGCACCCAGCGCGCGTCGCGCTCCCGGGACTCGTCGTCGCGGGCGGTCCGCAGCGCGGTCACGTCCGCCGCCACGTCGGCTCCGTCGTCCCGCCCGGCGCCGGGCGCGTCGGTCCCGCTCCCGCTCGCGGTCCCGGACAGGGCGTCGAGCAGCGCGCCGAGCGCCGTCGGGGCGTCGCCGACCAGCGGGACGTCCGCGGGGAGCCCCGCGTACATCTGCGCCGGGTCGACGTCGACCCGGACCAGCCGGCCGGTGAGGGCCGGCAGCGGTCCCCAGACGTCGGACTCCGCCAGCTCGGTGCCGACGGCGAGCACCGCGTCGCGGTCCGCCAGCCAGGCCCGCACGGCCGGACTGTGCAGGGCGACCCCCAGCGACAGCGGGTGCCGCTCGTCCACGACCCCCTTGCCGTTGGCGGTGGTGACCACCGGCGCGCCGAGCAGCGCCGCCAGTGCCCGGCACTCGGCCGCCGCCGTCCGCGCGCCTCCGCCGAGCACCAGCGCCGGCCGCCGGGCCGCGCCCAGGACCCGCGCCGCCGCGCGTACCGCGTCCGGGTCCGGCGCCGGGGGAGCGGCGGGCGGCGCGAGGCGCGGCGGTCCCGCCGGTTCGACGGCCTCCAGGAGGTCGAGCGGCACCTCGATGTGCACCGGCCGCGGCCGGCCCGTACGGAACAGGGTGAAGGCCCGGGCCACCGCCGCGCCGATCTCGGCCACCGACGACACCCGGTGGCTGGCCGCCGCCACCCCGCGCAGCGCCTCCGTCTGGCTCCGCGTCTCGTGCAGCAGACCGGTGGACTGACGCGGGTGACGCAGCGGCATGCCCGGCGACACCACGAGCAGCGGCACACTGTCGGAGTACGCCTGGCCGACCGCCGCCGCGATGTTCAGGAGCGCCGGACCGGTCGTGGTGATCGCGATCCCCGGCCGCCCCGACACCCGCGCGTACGCGTCGGCCGCGTACCCCGCACCCTGTTCATGACGTGGCGTCACATGCCGTATCCCGTACGGTCGCAGGTGCCGGTAGATCTCCAGGTTGTGCGTCCCGGGGATGCCGAACGCGTCCGTCACGCCGTGCGCGGCGAGCGCCCGGACGACCGCCTCGCCGCCGGTGAGCGCGGTGGCGGGCGCGGGGAGGGGGAGGGGCCGGTCCCTGTAGGCGGTCGTCATCACAGCCCCCGGGAGAGGGCGGGGCGGATGAGGTCGGACATGGTGTCTCCGGGCAGGACGGGGCACAGATACTGACTGAATCTTCAGTCAGTATCGGCAGCCGTGGGTGGCGCTGTCAACGCATCCCGCTGGGCGTGCGCGGAGGGCGCACGGAGGGCGCGTGGCACGGGGCGCGGTGCGGGGCGCGAACGACGGTGCCGCCGATCCCTTAGGGTCGGAAAATGGCCAAGTACTTCGATGTGCACCCGCAGTCCCCGCAGCCGCGCACCATCGGCACCGTGGTCGAGAGCCTCCGGGCCGGAGCCCTCATCGCCTACCCCACGGACTCGTGCTTCGCGCTGGGCTGCCAGATCGACAACCACGAGGGCGTCGAGCGGATCAAGACGATCCGCAGGCTCGACGACCGGCACCACTTCACCCTGGTCTGCGAGAACTTCGCCCAGCTCGGGCAGTTCGTCCAGATCGACAACAACGTCTTCCGCGCGGTGAAGGCGGCGACCCCCGGCAACTACACCTTCATCCTCCCGGCCACCCGAGAGGTCCCGCGCCGCCTGCTGCACCCCAAGAAGAAGACCGTCGGCGTCCGCATCCCCGACCACCCCGTGGCCCGCGCGCTGCTCGCCGAGCTCGGCGAGCCGCTCCTGTCGAGCACCCTGCTGCTGCCCGACGAGGCCGAGCCGATGACCCAGGGCTGGGAGATCAAGGACCGGCTCGACCACCTGCTCGACGCCGTCGTGGACTCCGGCGACTGCGGCACGGAGCCGACCACGGTCGTCGACTTCTCCGGCGGCGAGGCCGAGATCGTACGGTACGGGGCGGGCGACCCCTCCCGCTTCGAGTGACCCGCCGGCGGCGCTCCCGCGCCGCCCGGACACACCCGACCTGCTGCGTTGTCAGTGGGCCGGGTTAATGTGCCTCACAGGACCAGTGGCAGCGACAAGACGACATCACGACGAGACGACAAGCCGACACAAGGCGCCACGGCAGGCGCCGGCGAAACGGAAGAACGGAGGCCGACCATGGGCAGACCTCGTGCCGGCCGGCCGCCGGGCACCCGGATCAACCACGACGGGCTGACCCAGCGCCAGCAGCAGATCCTCGACATCATCCGCACCCACACCCGGCGGCACGGCTTCCCGCCGTCCATGCGGGAGATCGCGGCGAGTGCCGGACTGCTCAGCACCTCCAGCGTCTCGCACCAGATCCGGGCCCTGGAGAAGAAGGGCTTCCTGCGCCAGGACCCGCAGCGGCCGCGCGCCTATGTGATCGCCGACCGGCCCGGGGACGAGCCCGCCGAGGTCGCGCGCGAGCGGCGCCTGGAGCAGGAGGGCGAGCGGCAGGCCGTGACCGTGCCGCTGGTCGGCCGGATCGCCGCCGGTGTCCCCATCACCGCCGAGGAGATGGTCGAGGACACCCTCGTCCTGCCCGTCCAGGTGGTCGGCGCGGGCCGGCTGTTCGCCGTGACCGTCGTCGGCGACTCCATGCGCGACGCCCACATCGAGGACGGCGACGTGGTGGTCGTGCGCGCGCAGGACACCGCCGACGACGGCGACATCGTCGCCGCCATGCTGGACGGCGAGGCCACCGTGAAGCGCCTCTCCCACGAGGGCCCGCACGTCTGGCTGAAGCCGGCCAATCCGGACTACGACCCGATCCCCGGCGACGAGGCGGTCGTCCTCGGCAAGGTGGTGTCCGTCCTGCGCCGCCTCTGAGCGGTCCGGCGGCGGCCGACGCCTGTCCGCCCCTCGGCCGTGTGCCGCCCGGCGCGGGACTCGGCTCAGCTCAGCGCGGCGGCGTTCGGTACGACGACGCCGTACAGGTCGTCGATGGTGGCCAGCGCGCCCAGGTGCAGCTGCTCGGCGGAGACGGTGCCGCCCGTGGTGGCCAGGGTGCGGGTGGCGCACGCGTCGGCGACGACCGTCGGGCGGTTGCCCCGCAGGAAGGCGCCGGCGGTCGTGAAGGCCACGCACATATGGGTCATGAATCCGGCCACGACGACGTCCTTGTTGCCGGCCTCGTCGAGGCGCTCGGCCAGGTCGGTGCCCACGAAGGCGTCGGGGGCGGTCTTCACCACGACCGGTTCGCCGCCGACCGGCGCCACCCGCGGATGGATCTGCCCGATCTCGGCACGGATGTCGTACGGGGTGCCTTCGCCGCCGTCGTTGATGACGTGGACGACCTTCGCACCGGCGGCGCGCGCCTCGGCGAGCAGCCCGGCGGCGGCGTCGAGCGCGGCCTCCCAGTCCACCAGCTCCATCACGCCACGGGTGTAGGTGTTCTGGTAGTCGATCAGGACCAGGGTCGAGCCGGCGAGTGAGGCCGGGGCCCGGTCGAAGCCGCTGAGCTCGCGCAGGGTGGTCGAAGGCGTGCTGGTGGACATGGTGTGGCCCCTTCTCAGGGTCGAGGGTCGGAGACAGCCGGAACGCGGCCGCGTCGCACGCGGCTCGGTGACGGTGTCTCCACGCTACGAACCCCGCCCGGATGGCGGCAATGTCATGTGAGTTGCAGATCCGGACATCGCCGCCGGGCGGTGGGCGAGGTCGGCCGGTGCTGCTCCGCAGCTGTGGAGCATCTGAGGTCGGGAGTGGGACGAACCGGTACGCTTCCGCGCGTACGAGCGGCAAGCGGAGGGAACGATTCGGCTCATGGGGCGTCAGAAGCAGAGGTACATATCGGGATTGACGGCCGCCGCGGCGCTGCTGCTCGTCACCGTCACGGGCTGCTCCGGCCAGGCCGGCTCCGGTCCGGACGGGAAGGCGCCGACCGCCCGGCCCGGCACCAAGCCGACCGCCAGGGCCACGCGCGGCGGCACCGATCAGGACCCGGGCGACGCGCCCGGCGGCGCCGGCGCCGGCACCCTGCCCGGGCTGCCCGGCACGGCCGAGGCCCGCACCCGGCTCGCCGCGCTCAAGGTCGCGCCGCAGGGCTCGATGACCGGATACAGCAGGGACAGGTTCCCGCACTGGGCCGAGCAGGGCGACAACTGCAACACCCGCGAGACCGTGCTCGAACGCGACGGCACCGGCGTCCGCCGCGACTCCGAGTGCCGCGCCGTCTCCGGCACCTGGCTCAGCGTCTACGACGGCAAGACCGTCACCAAGGCCTCCGGCCTCGACATCGACCACATGGTGCCGCTCGCCAACGCCTGGCGTTCCGGCGCGAACACCTGGACCCAGGACAAGCGCAAGGCCTTCGCCAACGACCTCACCCACCCCCAACTCCTCGCGGTGTCCGCCGTGACCAACCGCTCCAAGGGCGACCAGGGCCCCGACGAGTGGCAGCCGCCGTCCCGTGCCTACTGGTGCGTCTACGCCCGCGCGTGGACCTCGGTGAAGTCGACCTACGGCCTGACGGTCACCCGCGCCGAGAAGACCGAGCTCGTCGCCATGCTGGACACCTGCGGCTCCTGACCCCCTGCACCCCGCCCGCGCCCCCACCCCCACCCTCACCCCCACCATTCGCGGCGGGTGGGGGCCGCCGGATTATGGGGGCGGAGCTCCCATGTGCGGGGGCGGCGGATGGAGTTGACTGGCGCATGCCGAACGGCCGGCCGGTACGGACACCATCCACTGCGTGCGCCCCAGGCGCACCGCAACCCGAGGAGACGATCCGCATGAGCAGCGTCCTCAAGCTCCAGAACCTCGAGGCCACGGCCGCCACCAACGCCGCCGCCGTCGTCAGCCTGACCAGCTCCAGCAGCACCTGCTGCTCCGTGAAGCCCACGGACGCCTGACGCATCGGCCGGTGATCCGCGCGGGGGTGCACGGGGCACCCCCGCGCGGATCCCGCGCCTTTCCCGGCACCGCAGGCAACCCCGAGGCTGAGCTGAGGCTGAGATGCGCAACGAACGATGGGTCAACCGGTTCCTCTTCGCCTGGAACGACACGCTGTTCTTCGATCCGCTCGACGTCGACTACATCCCGCGCGAGGACCACTTCCTCGCCGGCCTCGACCAGCGGACCCGGGACCGCTTCGTCCGCAGCGGCATCTGGTGGAGCCACCGCCACGATCCCGAACTGCCCGCCCAGGGCTGGAAGATCCACGTCTCGGCGAACCACCGCAACGTCCGCGAGGTCGCCGCCACCGTGATCGGCTATCTCACCGCCCACGGCCACGACTTCAAGATCGCGCTCGACCTCAACATCTTCGAGATGCTCAACTCCAAGGGCATGTCCCGGGGCAGCGGCGGCAAGCTCGTCACCGTCTACCCGCGCGACGAGGAGCGATTCCGCCGCTGCCTCGCCGACCTCGCCCGCCTCCTCGAAGGCGCCGAGGGCCCGTACATCCTGTCCGACCTGCGCTACCGGGAGAGCAAGGCGCTCTACTTCCGATACGGGCAGTTCCTCGACACCCACACCGTCGACGTGCTCGGCCGCCGTGTCCCGCACATCACCGGACCCGACGGCGCTCCCGTACCCGACGACCGGCGGCCCGGCCAGGCCCACCCCGGGTGGGTACCGTGGCCGTTCGACGACTGGAAGCCGGAGGACCACGAGGACGACGAGTCCGCGGACGGGCTGCTCGGCGGGCGCTTCCGGGTGACCGGCGCCATCCAGTTCTCCAACAGCGGCGGCGTCTACACCGCCGAGGACACCGCCGACGGCGACCGCAAGGTGGTCCTCAAGGAGGCCCGCCCGTACACCAACCCCAACCCGCGCCGGGACCACGACGCCGTCGACATCCTCGCCCGGGAGTGGACCTTCCTCAACCGCCTCGACGGCACCGGCTTCTTCCCCGCGCCGCTCGCGAAGTTCACCCACTGGGAACACCACTTCGTCGCCGAGTCGTTCGCCGAGGGCTCCGACATCCGCTCGGTGCTCCTGGAGCGCAATCCGCTCGCCCGCCCCGGCTTCGACGTCGAACAGTCCAAGGACTTCCTGCGGATCTTCCTCACCGTCTTCCGCAGCCTCGCGCGCGCCGTGCGGGCCGCCCACGGGCGGCATGTCGTGCTCGGCGACCTCACCGCAGCCAACCTCCTCATCGACCCCGACACCCACGAGGTGACGATCGTCGACCTGGAGGCCTGCCGGCTCGCCGACGACGCACCGGACGCCGACGCGCACGCCCCGGACGAGGGCACGGACGCCGCGAAACACGGACTCGCCCAGCCCGTCGAGCTCTTCACGCCCGGCTTCAGCCTGTCCCGGCACATCTACCAGACCTTCGGCTACGAGGGCGACCTCTTCGCCCTCGCCACGACCATGGCCTACTTCGTCTTCCCGATCGCCGCCATGTCGTACCTCCGCGCCGACGTCCTCGACAGCTACCGGCTGCACCTCGCCGACCTCGGCTGGCCGCCCTCCCTGCACACCCTCATCACCGACCTGGCCGCCGCCCGGATCGGGCTGCCCGAGGTGCTCGACGCCCTCGCCGACCCCGAGGCCCTGATCGACCAGGTCCGCGAGCCCGCGCCCCGAACCGTCGACCCGGCGCCGCTCGCCGAGGCCGCGGACGGCGTCGCCGCCTTCATCACCGCCGCCGCCGACACCGCACGCGCCACGCTCTTCCCCGCCGACCCCTTCACCCATGTCACCAACCCGCTGAGCCTCGGCTTCGGCGCCGGCGGGGTGCTGTGGGCGCTGCACGCCTCCGGGCACGAGGTGCGGCCCGAGTGGCG
Source organism: Streptomyces sp. NPDC051909 (assembly GCF_040681095.1). NCBI lineage: Bacteria > Bacillati > Actinomycetota > Actinomycetes > Kitasatosporales > Streptomycetaceae > Streptomyces > Streptomyces sp. NPDC051909. Next base: position 134,700 of record NZ_JBFAYA010000008.1, read on the forward strand.
CGCCTGGCTGCGCGAGCAAGTGGCCGGAATCGATCCCCAGGCCTACCCCGACGGACTGATGAGCGGCCTCGCCGGCATCGCCTGGGCCGCCGACACCCTCGGCCTGCGCACCGAGGCCCGCGACCTCCTCGACCAGGCCGTCCGGCGCACGGGCGACGCCGGCCACGAGGCCGCCGACCACACCTTCTACTACGGCCTCGCCGGGCTCGGCATGACCAGCCTCCGCTTCCACCTGTACGGCCCCGAGCGCGACCCGGCCCACCTCGCCGCCGCCCGCGCCTGCGCCGAGGCCCTGCACGCCACCGCCCACCACGACGGCCCCCACGCCTACTGGCTGAACGCCTTCTCGCCGGGGAAACCGCTCACCGGACTCGGCTTCGGCCAGGCCGGCCCCGCCCTCTTCCTGCTGCGCATGCACCAGGTCACCGGCGAGGAGCGGCACCGGCGGCTCGGCCGGGCCGCCCTCGACTGGGAGATGGCACACGCCCGCCCGCTCGACGACGACGGCGGCCCGCTCATGTTCGAGCACGAGGGGACCATGGAGCCGTATCTGGAGGTGGGCTCCGCCGGGGTGCTGCGCGTGCTGCTGCGGTACGGCGACCTCGACGCCGCCCGGACCGTGCTCCGCGGACTCGACGTCGGCCACTCCGTCCTGCCCGGCCTCTCCTTCGGGATGAGCGGCATCGCCGACGCCCTGCTCGACGCCGCCGAGTTCACCGGCGACGCCCGCTTCCGCGAGACCGCGCTGCGCCAACTCGACCATGTGCGCCAGGTGTTCCTCTTCGAACCCGAGCCGCGCTTCCGGATCCCGCGCGACCCCGCCGGACCCGCCCCGCTCGGCGTCCCCGGCGAAGGACTCCTTCGCTGCGCCACCGACTACCTCACCGGATCGGCCGGCGTCCTGCGCGTCCTGCACCGCCTCCGGCACGGCGGCCCCGCCGACTTCCTCCTCGACGAGGTGGACCGGTGAACCAGCTCTGGCACACCCTGCGCGGCCACCGCGGCCCCTTCACCGCCATCCTCGCCGCCGAGGCGCTCACCGGCGGCACCGAGGCCCTGCTGCACCCCCTGCTCCTCAAGGCCCTCTTCGACCAGGCCATCCTCACCGCCGACTTCCGGCGCTTCCTGCTCCTCGGCGGCTGCTATCTGCTCCTCGGCCTCACCCTCAACCTCGCCGGGTACGGCACCGTGCTGTGGCGCAAACGCTTCGAGAACGCCTTCGTGCTCGCCCTGGAGACCGAACTCCTGGGCCGCACCCTGACGTTGGAGGGCCGGAAGATCGCCGAGCCCGGCAGCGCCTCGTACGTCAGCCGCATCCACAACGACGTGCGCGAGGGCGTCCTGCCGGCCGTCGACGTCGCCCTCCGCATCGCCCGCCAGGCCGTCGCCTCCGCCGTCTTCCTCGGCGTGCTGCTCTACCTCTCCTGGCAGGCCAGCCTCATCCTCCTGGTGATCGTGCCCCCGCTGGTCCTCGCCAGCAACCGGCTCGCCAAGCGCATCGCGGAGAACACCGACGCCGAACGCGAGGCCGAGGCGCACTACGTGCACGTCCTCACTCGCACCCTCGCCGCCTTCCACGCCCTGCGCGGGCTGCCCGCCCTGCTGCCCGGCACCCGCGCCGCCAACCGCGAGGCGCTCGGCGGCTTCCTCGGCATCACCTACACCAACCACCGCCTGACGCAGCGTCAACGCACGCTCAGCGACCTGGTGATGAACCTCTCCGACACCGCGTCCATGGTCATCGGCGCCTTCTTCGTCTTCTCCGGACGGATGACCTTCGGCAGCTTCCTCGCCTTCGTCAACTCCCTCTGGCGGGCCGTCACCGGCATCTTCGATCTCGTCAACATGATCCCGCAGACCCGCCGCAGCACCGCCGTCCTGCTCCGCATCGAGGCCCTCCGCGCGGCCCCCGCGGGCCCCACGCCCGAGGAGAGCCCGCTGATCCGGGTGCGCGACGCGCGCATCCGGTACGGGGAGGGGGACGAGCGCCCGGACGGGCTGACCCTGCCCGAGCTCGTCCAGCGGCCCGGCGAGCACCTGCTGCTCCGCGGCCCCAACGGCTGCGGCAAGACCACCCTGCTCCACGTCGTCGCCGGCACCCTCGCCCCCGACGCCGGCCACGTCACCCGGCCGGCCCGGGTCGCCGCGCTCACCGCCCCCGTCGACCTGCCCCCGCTGCCCGTACGCGAGCTCGTCACCGACCCCGGCCTGCGCACCGCCCTCGACCTCGACGCGCTCGCCGACCGGCTCCCCGCCGACCTGTCCTCCGGACAACGCCAGCGCGCCGGCATCGGCGCCCTGCTCTCCGAGGACGCCGACGCCTATCTCGCCGACGAACCCTTCGCCAACCTCGACGAACACAGCCGCGCCCGCGCCCTCCAGCTCCTCCACGACCGCACCGCGGGCCGCGCCCTCCTTGTCGTCCACCACGGCGACGAGTCCCTGGACGAGACCTTCGACCGGGTCGTACGGGCCGGGGCGCCGGCGAAGGCCGGCACCCCCACGGCCTGACCCGCACGACACGGCCTACGGAGCCGAACCCGTCACCAGGTCCCGGGCGGCCGACGCGAAGGCCGCCCGGTTCGGGTGGCCCGTCTTCTGCAGGAGGCTCGACACATGCTTCTCCACCGTGCGGGGCGAGATGTGCAGCCGGCCCGCGATGTCACGGTTGCCGAAGCGCTCCGCGAGCAGCCGCGCCACCTCGAACTCCCGGACCGTGATGCCGCACCGGCGCAGCGGCGCGGGCACCCGGTCGGTGCCGGAGCGGCGCTGACGCACCGGGGCGCCCATGGTGCGGAGCAGTCCGCGGCAGGCGCCCGCCACGGCCGGCAGGGCGGCGGCGTGGAAGAACTCCTCCGCCTCGCGCGCCCAGTCGGCCGGCGCGCCCCAGCCGTCCTCGTACGCGGCCGCCGCCACGAGCCGCATGCCGAGCCGCCCCGCCAGCGGATAGGGAGCCGCCGCGGCGAGCGCGGCCCCGGCCGCCGCCGTCGCCTCGGCCGTCCGGCCCTCGCGGCCGAGCAGCACCGCGTCGGCGAGCCCCGCGAACGGACGGTTCCAGCGGGCCGCCGCGGCACCCGCCGCGAGCGCGCGGTCGTGGTGCGGGCGCCCGGCCCGCCCCGCGAGCACCCCGCACAGCAGGGCCACCCCGTGCCGGCCGAAGTCACCCGTCGCCGGATTCTCCGCGTCGTACGCGAGGGCCTGCGCGAACTCCCGCTCGGCCGCCTCGTGGTCCTCCTGAAGGAGCGAGCAGAAACCCCGCGCGAGCCCGAACTCCATCGCCCGCAACCCCGGCGCCGCGCCCACCACCGGCGCGAGCCGTCCCAGCGCCTCCCGCAGCTCGTCCCGCCGCCCCGAGTGCGCGACCCGGACCGCCTCCGCCAGCCGCCACAAGGCCACCGCCCGGCCCATGCCCCGCCGTGCCGCCTCCTCCTCCCCGGCCCGGATCAGCTCCCCGGCCGCCCCGAACGTCCCTCGCCGCACCCCGTCGAGCGCCAGCGCGAACCCCGTCTCGTGCGCCTGCGGCGCGAGCCCCGCCCGCTCGGCCGCCCGCCGGGTCTCCTCCACGGCCGCCGAGAGCCCGTCCCGCCGCATCGCGAGGCGCGCCAGACATCCGTCGGCGGCGATCCGCAGCGCCCCGTCCCCGGGCGTGGGCGAGGCCAGCGCCCGTGCCCTGGCGAATCGTTCCGCCGCGCCCTGTCCGTCCTGGTCCTGGGTGAGCCGCCCGAGCGCGAGCAGCGCCCACCCGGTGAGCCCGGGCAGCCCCGCGGCATGCGCGGCATCGACCGCCCGGCGGGCGGCCCCGGTGGCGGTACGCAGCCGCTCGGGTGCGAGCCTGCTCGGCTCGATCAGGGCGGCGGCGAGCTCGACCCGGGCGGTGGCGGCGTGGTCGTCGCACGTCTCGCCCAGCGTCCAGCGCGCCAGATCGAGGCGCCGAAGCGCCTCCTCGGGCCGCCCGGCCAGGGCGTGCACCTGAGCGATCCGCGCGTACAGACCGGCCCGCCGGGCCGCCGGGAGCCCATGCCCGTCGGCCGGCGGCTCCAGGGCATCCCCGGGAAGGGCGTCGAGACGGCCGGTCAGGAGAACCGCCTCCAGGAGCCCTTCCCACACCTCCGCCCGCAGATCCGGCGCCACCGCCGGGGACAGCAGGCCCCGCGCGGTGGTGAGCAGAGCCAGGGCCCGCTCCGGGGCACCCTCGGCACCGGCCCGGTGCGCCGCCTCCACATACCGCCGCAGCGCCTGCGCCGGTTCGCCCGCGCTCGCGTGCAGCGCCGCCGCCCGGGCACACCACGGGCCGGGCAGCCCCGGGTGGAGCTCGGCCACCGCGTGTGCGGCACGGCGGGCGGCCCGGACGCGGTCGGCCGGGGGCAGGTCCGCACCCAGGGCCCGGGCGGCCAGGGGATGCCGGAAGGCATAGGCGGCGGGGTCGTCCGGGTCGGACGTGAGCAGGTACGCGTCGGCCGCCGCCCGCAGCAGCGCGCCCGCCCTGCCCTCCTCGACGCCGGCCGCGTGCGCCGCCTCGGCCACCCCGCACCGCTCCCCGAACAGCGCGGCCACACCGAGGAGTCGCACCGCGTCAGGACCCAGCCGTTCGGCCCGCCGCCGCACATCCGCCGCGACCGCCTCCGGGACCCCCGCCGGGCCGCCCCCACTCCCGTACGCGCGTACCGACTCCCGTACGAGAAACGGCAGTCCGGCCGACTCGTCGAGCACCCGGCGCAGCAGCTCCGGCGGCAGGGCGGCCCTCCCGTACTCGGCCGCCGCCAGGCGCCGCACGTCCTGCGGGCCGAGCGGTGCCAGGTCGAGACGGTGCCGGGCGCGGGCCGCGAGGGCGCTCGCCGGGCCGGGGCCCGGGCAGACCGTGGCCAGGAGCACCACCGGCAGCGACGGGAGATGGTCGAGGAGGTAGTCGACGACGGCGAGGGTCCCCGGATCGGCCTCGTGCAGATCGTCGAGGACGAGCAGGAACCCCCGCCGTCCGGCGGCCGAGGCGACGGTGCGGAGGACCGCCTCGGCCGCCGCCAGGGGAGGCACGCCGCCCCTTCCCCCGAGGAGCCTGGCCAGGATCCGCCGGTGGCCGCCCGTGCCCCCCGGCGCGGGCAGCCCCTCGGTCCTGGCCAGCGCGAGCAGCGCCTCGGCCAGCGGCCGGTAGGGGACGGCCGGGCCCACGGTCCCCGTCCTGCCGTGGGCCGCGCCCATCCCCGTCGCCCGCGCCGCGGCGGCGGCCGCCAGAGCGAACCGGGTCTTCCCCACGCCCGGTTCGCCGCCGACGAACACCGCCGCACCCCGTCCCGAACGGGCGTCCCCGAGGGCCCCGGCGACGCGGCTCACATGGTCGCCCCGGCCCACGAGTCCGCCGGGTCCCGGATCGGTACAGGCGTACGGTTCCGTCATCTGCGCCTTCCCCTCCGGCCCCGCCCGGCGGCGCGTGCCGGGGACGACGATAGGAAGCGGCGGGGTGCCCCCTGCAGCCGTCCGTTTGGGGGGCTTGCGGGGAGGGGGCACCCGGCGTGGAGACTGTCCTGGCCGGAGCGGTCAGGCGTCGAGGCAGTCCTCGCGGACCCGCCGGGCCAGGTCGATCTTGGTGTAGGCGGGGCGGCCGGCCTGGCGGTATTTGGCCTTGACCCGGTCGAGGTAGTCCTTCGCGGTGTACACGGTGATCCCGGCGCGCCGGGCGGCGGACTTGAGGGTCATCCCCGACGCGTAGTCGAGCAGGATCTGCCGCTCGCGCGGCGAGAGGCTGGGCCGGGTGGGGCTGCTGTCGTGCGCGCAGGCGAAGGCGAGTTCGGGGGAGTGGGAGCCGTGACCGGCCACGATGTCCTTGACGGCGGCGACGAGGGTGGGCAGGTCGTTGTCCTTGGTCAGATAGCCGTCGGCGCCTGCCCGTACGGACTCGATGATCCGGGTGCGGTCCGGCACCGTGCTGATCATCAGGACCCGGGTGCCGGTGGCGACGAGCCGGCGGATGTTGTCGGTGGGCGTCGAGCCGTCGCGCAGCAGCAGGTCGAGCAGCACGATGTCGGCCGGCGGCCCGGCGTCCGGTCCCGGTGCGGCGTCCGGTCCCGGCCCGGCGTCCGGTCCCGGTGCGGCGGCCAGGAGTTCGCCGACGGTGGCCGCAGTGGCGACGACGCGGAGCCCGGGTACGCCGCCGAGCCAGGACCGCATGCCGTCGAGCAGCATCCGGTCGTCGTCGACCACCGCCACGCCGATCACGCCGGCCATCGCAGCTCCACCCGTACCCCCTCGCCCGGCGCGGTGTCGACGACGGCCCGGCCGCCGACCTCGGTCATCCGGGAGTGGATCGAGCCGCGCAGCCCGAAGCCCGGCACATGGCCGTCGGGGTCGAAGCCCGGGCCGCGGTCGACGACGGTGATCACGGCCCCGGGGCCGCCGGTGTCGCCGGTCGCGGTGAGCCAGGCGTGTCCGGTGCCGGCGTGCCGGCGCACGTTGTTCAGGGCCTCGCGGGCGGCGTCGGCGAAGGCGCCGGCGACGGCCGGCGGCACCTCGGGGAGCCGGTGGTACTGGGCGGTGACCCGCAGTTGCAGGCTCTCCACGGAGCTGACGGCCTCCTCCAGGGCGGCACCCAGGCCCGGGTGGTGGACCTCCTCGGCGGTCTGCTGGACGAGCCGCCGCAGATAGGCGGCCTCGCGGGCGCAGCGCTCGCGCACCTCGGGGGCGTTGGCGTCGACGCCCCCGGCCGCGAGGGTGGTGAGGGTGGCGAGCACGGTGTCGTGCAGGGCGCGGTGGTGGTCGAGCCGTTCGGCGTACCGGGCCTTCTGGGTCTCGGCTGCGAGCGCGCGGGCGTTGGCCTCGTCGAGCAGCCGGCCCTGGCGGCGCAGATACCACCACATCACCCAGGCCATCGCGGCCGAGGAGAGCAGCGAGTTGAGGTGCCCGCCGAGCACGGCGCGGCCGGCGCCGACCAGGTGGTAGCCGGCGAGATGGGTCGCGACGAGCAGCGCGAGGCAGACGAGGGCCTGGACGCGCGGGAGGGCGATGGCGGCGACGGCGCTCGCCGAGCCGCCGAGCAGCATCGCCCAGCCGATCGCCGGGGTCTCCCGGACCCCGCCCCACGCGTAGAGGACGAACGGCAGGGCGCAGCCGGTGACCAGGACGTCGGCGCGCACGTGCCGCGGGTCGAACCAGCCGCGGCGCAGCCCGCTGCCGTACGTGAGGGCGCTGAGCCCGAGCGCGGCGGCGATGCCCAGGTACGGGACGGGGTGGCCGTCCCGGCGCTGGGCGACGGCGAGCACACCGACGGTGAGATGGCTGGCGCGATAGAGCAGGGTGGTGAGCATCATGAAGGACCGGGCCCGCTGGAGCGCCGAGCCCACTCCCTCCGGCCGGCGCAGCGCGCGCTTCCACCCCGTCGATAAGGACCCCACCGGCAAGACCGTGCCTCCCGTACCACCGTGCCCGACTGTCCCCGTCGCCCCGCATTGTGCCCGAGCGGCCCTCCGCCGACAGGTCCGCTACCAGCCGTTTTGCGGACGGTGTGAAGGCGGTGTGCGCGAGCTGTGGCGGAGCCCCGTACTCAGGGGTAACAGGCCGGTGCCGAGGGCTTGTTGAGTGCGGCAGGTCCGTGCTTCCCTCGGGGGGACCAGCCCGCTTACCGCGGGTAATCCCATGTCCGGAGCCGGAAGAAGGAACCCCCATGCCCTCTCCCCGTGAGCCACGTCCCCGCCCCCGACCCGGGTCCCCGCGCGGCCGGGCCCGTCGGCGCCTCGGCGGCTCCCTCGCCGCCGCGCTCGCCCTGCTCGCCGCCGTCGCCGGCTCCGGTGCCGTGGCCTCCCCGGCCGCCGCGACGCCCGCCCCGGCACGTACCACCGCCGACGGACTGCGCGAGGTGATGTTCGTCGGCAACAACTGGGACGGCACCGCCGATGTCATCGAGTCCCGGGGCGAGTTCCGCCGGATCGGGCGGGTGAACGTCGTCCCCGACCGCGAGGAGCGGATGCGGGACATCTATCTCGACCCGATCAGGCTGGCCTTCTTCCTCGGCGTGCGCAGCGGGCCGGGCGAGGGCCACGACCAGTTCGTGGACGACATGTACGCCACCCCCGACGGCTCCGCCATGGTGGTCTCCCGGCCCAGCTTCGCCGACGTGGTCTCCGTCGACCTGCGCACCGGCCGGATCAACTGGCGCTTCCCGGTGGCCGGTTACCGCTCCGACCACATGGCCGTCTCGCCCGACGGCACCCGGGTCGCGGTCTCCGCCTCCACCGCCAACACCGTGCACGTCCTCGACATCGTCACCGGCCGCCAGATCGGCTCCTTCAAGACCGGCGACAAGCCCCACGAGAACGTCTTCACCTCCGACGGACTGCTGTGGAACATGTCCATCGGCGAGGTCACCACCGCCCTCGACGCGACCTGGCTCGACTGGACCAAGGGCGACCGGAAGATCACCGTCGTGGACGCGAACACCTTCAAGACCGTCCGCGTGATCGACATGCGCGAGCGCCTCGACGCCTTCGGCCGAGGCGACCTCTCCGACGCCGTCCGCCCGCTCGTCTTCACCCCCGACGAGAAGAAGATCTACTTCCAGGTCTCCTTCTTCAACGGCTTCCTCGAGTACGACGTCGCCACCGACCGGATCACCCGCCTGAAGACGCTGCCCGGCAACCCGGCGACCGACCCCGACCGCACCACCTGGGTGAACGACTCCCGCCACCACGGCCTGTCGATCAGCCCCGACGGCGCCAAGCTGTGCGTCGCCGGGACCATGGACGACTACACGACCGTCGTCGACCGGGCCACCCTCCAGGAAGGCCCGCTGGTCGAGACCTCCAAGCCCTACTGGGCCACCGTCAGCGGCGACGGCAGCGCCTGCGTGGTCTCCGAGAGCGGCGCCGACCGGGTCAGCGCCATCGACTTCCGCACCGGGCAGCGGGTCGCCTCCGTCCAGGTGGGCGACCACCCCCAGCGGGTCCGGCTCGCCCACGTGCCCGCCGACTGGACGGGCCCCACGGCCCCCTGACCGTCCCTCCTCCGCTCCTCACCCGAAGGACATCGTGAAGAGAACCCTCCTGGGGGCCGCGCTCGCCGCGGCCCTCCTGGCTGCCGGGACCCCGGCCGCCTCCGCGACCGCATCCGATCCCGTCCCCACCGCCACCTCGGTCTCCGCGGGCACCACCCTCGCCGACAGCTGGCAGCCGCCACTGAGTACCCGCGGCCGCTACATCGTCGACGCGAACGGCGACCGCTTCAAGCTCACGTCGGGCAACTGGCATGGCGCACAGGGCTCGTGGACCGGATCCGGCGACATCGCCGACCCCGCCAACCACAACGCGGGCGAGAAGTCCGACGAGATGCCCCTCGGCCTCGACCGGGCACCGCTCGCCACGATCCTCGCCGACTTCCACGCCCTGGGCATCAACAGCATCCGGCTGCCCTTCTCCAACGAGATGCTGCACGGCACGCGCCCCGTCGCGGACGCCGCCGTCGCCGCGAACCCCCAGCTCCGGGGCCGTACTCCGCTCCAGGTCCTCGACGCCGTCATCGCCGCGACCACCGCCGAGGGCTTCGCCGTGGTTCTCAACAACCACACCAACACCTCCCGTTGGTGCTGCGGCCTCGACGGCAACGAGCGCTGGAACACCAGCCAGTCCACCGCCCAGTGGGAGGCCGACTGGCTGTTTCTCGCCAAGCGCTACAAGGACAACAAGCGCGTCGTGGGCGCCGACCTCTACAACGAGGTCCGCCGTACGGTCATGGACGACGCCAACTGGGACTGGGGTGACGACCACGACTGGTGGGCCGCCACCCAGCGGCTCGGCGACCGACTCCTCACCGAGGCCAACCCCGACCTCCTCGTCATCGTCGAGGGCATCAACTGGCAGGGCATCCCCGCCGACGGCTTCTTCCACTGGCGGCCCACCCTGGAACCCGCCCGCACCCTCTCCCACACGCTCGTGGCCGCGAACAAGCTGGTCTACTCGGCCCACTTCTACGGCTACACCGGGCCCAACCACACCGGCGCCACCGGCATGGGCGAGACGCACGACTGGCGCTACCAGGAGCTCTCCCGCGACGACCTGTACGCCACTCTGCGCCGCCAGGCCTTCTTCGTGACCGCCGACACCGGCCGGCACTACACCGCACCCGTGTGGATCAGCGAGTTCGGCATCGGCGCCGACGAGACCGACCCGCAGGCCCGTGCCTGGTTCAGCAACTTCGTGGACTACCTGATCGCCAACGACACCGACTTCGCCTACTGGCCGCTCGTCGGCTTCACCGGCCACGGACGCTGGAAGCTCCTCGACTACGACTCCGAGGGGCGCCGCTCCGGCATCCTCGACGGAGACGACTGGCGGGCCACGGACTGGCGCCGGCTGGTCACCGCCCCGACGGTCACCGGGCCCGTCCCGGCCACCGACACCTGGGACATGCTCAACCTTGACCACGCCGACGCCGTCCAGTCGCTGCGCACCCGGGCCGGCGGCGACTGGGACTCCGGAGCCCGCAAGGGCGTCTGCCCCGACGGGCAGCGGCTGATCGGCCTGTCCCACCACGACGGGCGCGGACTGTGCACCGACTCCGGAGCGCGCGGACTCACCGCGCCCACCGGGCCGGTCACCGTGGTCCGCGACGAGCGGTATGTGCAGGAAGGGGACTGGGCCGGCGGATACACCAAACTCCAGTGCCCTCGGGGCCAGTTCGCGATCGGCTACAGCGTCCGGGGCCAGGCCGTCTCCGCCCTGCTGTGCACCGGCGCGAGCCGCGACCTGCCGCTGACCGGCCGCACCCTGTGGTTCGACCGCGGCGACAACCGCCCGAACGGGGCCTCGGGCGCCCCCGGCGGCGAGTTCGCCGAAGGCAACTACAAGGGCCAGTGCGCGGCCACCGAGTACGTGGCGGGCCTCGCCTTCACCGGCGCCTGGGCCAAGGGCAAGACGCCCGACGCCCTGCTCTGCCGCACCCTCTGACCGCGACGAAGGGGCCCGCCGGACACCTGCCGGCGGGCCCCTTCGTGCGTACGGTCAGCGGATCAGGACCGGGTGACCTTCACCTCGTACAGCGAATAGCCCCAGCCGGTGCCCCGCCTCTCGCCGTGCACCCGCACATAGCGGGCCTGCTGCGAGGCGAACTCGGCCGAGTCGTAGCCGCCGTCACCGGCGTCCGTGGACCACACCGGACGCCAGCTGCTTCCGTCGTCCGACAGCTCGATCCGGTAGGCCCTGCCATAGGCGGCCTCCCAGTCGAGGGTGACCCTGCCCACCCGGCGCGACTCGCCCAGGTCCACCTGCCACCACTGCTCGTCGTTCCACTCGCTGGCCCAGCGCGAGCCGGTGTCGCCGTCCACGGCGCGGCCCGGGGAGTAGTTCACGAACGGGTTCCACCACTCGCTCGTGGAGGCCGAAGTGGGCTGACCCGAGGCCAGGTTGACACCCATCTCGTGCGTCTCGGTCGCCTTCCAGGTGCGCAGATACGACTCCGCGCCCTTCGACAGCTCGTCGACGACGCCCGGGCCGCCCGGGGTGAGCCGGATCTGCTCGACCCAGTCGGGGACCAGACCGTTGTGCGCGGCGCCGTCCTTGTTCAGGTCCCAGGTGCGCTCACCCGTCACCTGCCGGTCAAGGGTCGCACCGCCGTCGAAGCTCTTGAACGGGTACTTCACCGCGTTGGGGGCGTCCTCGCCGAGCGCGACAGGCCAGCCGCCGACGCCGTTCATGTCGGTGCCGTAGCCGAGGCCGACGCCGTACTTCCTGCGCAGGTCCGCCTTCTGCGCGGCCTCGCCGATGAAGCCCTCGGCGCCGTGCATGTACTCGGCGACGAAGCCGCCGAGGCGGTAGACCCGCTCGGTCCAGTCCAGGTCCATCCAGCTGTGGCTGGAGATGACACCCGGGTACTCCTCGGCCTCCAGCATGTCGAGCGCCCGGCCCGCGGCCTTCACGCTCATGTGGTCGAGCTCCAGCATCATCCCGCGCTGCATCATGCCCTTCAGGGCGTGCTCGCCGAGCCGGGTGAGGCCGCGGGTGTTGCACCGCGCGTCCGAGGCGTACGAGGGCACGGCCACGCCCGCCGGCAGCTTCTCGGCCATCGCGGCGGGCGCTGCCGCGAGCCCGATCGGGTTGTCGTGCTGCGGGCCCGCGCACTGCTCGGTCGCCCAGAAGGTGCCGGTCGACAGGAACTGTCCGATGTTCACCGCGACACCGGTGGTGCCGCTGTCGAAGCGCACGCCGCACAGCGCGTTGTCGAACTTGTGGCACAGGAACATGCTGCGCACGCCCATCCCGTACAGCTCGTCCAGACCCCGGTCGATGTCGGCCTGGCTGCACTGCGGAACGTCGAGGATCATCTTGCAGCCGAACGGCTCCGAGGTCTCCACGCCGAGCACGACCGCGAGCTTGCCCTGCTCGATCACCGAACGGGCCTGCGCGGCGTCCGTGACGATGCGGAACCAGCCCTTGCCGGGGCCGCCGTACATGGAGTCGACGTAGTCCTGCAGCTCGTAGGACTTACGGGCCTCCAGGCGGATCGCGTCCATCTCGTCGCAGCCGCGGTCGCGCGGCAGGAGCGAGCAGATCAGCCCGTTGGTCACCAGGTCGTTGACCAGCACCCGCTGACCGCCGCGCCAGGCGCGCTCGACCCAGGCGTAGTAGTTCTGCTGGTGGCTCAGCGAGTTGTTGGCGGGCCAGTCCTTGAAGGTGGGCCAGCCGACCGGGTCGTGCTTGCCGTTGTCACCGCCGGTCAGGTGCTCGAAGAGCGCGCCCGAGCCGTCGGGGTAGTGCTCGGGACAGTCCTTGAGCGCCTCGGCGATCCCGGCGGTGGAGAAGGTCTGACCGCAGATCATGCGGCCGCCGAAGCCCTCGTTGGACATCAGGTGGTTGTGCGCGTCGACGAAGCCGCGCACGTTGCCGGACGCGTCCGTCCCCTGGAACGGGGCGCCCGTGACGTTGGTCTGCGAGTCGGGCGCCGGTCGGGCGGTGGGATCCCACCACTGGCCGCCGGTGTCGGCGGCGGGGACCGGGCCGGCGCCGAAGACGACGGTGGCCAGCGCGATGAACAGGGCCACGAGGGCGAACCGGCCGCCCGGCCCGCGTGTGGATGGTCGAATCATGGTCAGCGATGCCTTCGGTCATGGGGGATACCGGGCTGGGAGCCACCGGGGTGTTTCTGGCGGTAACAGTGGGCTCGCGCCGAGGATCGCGGCGAACGACCAGTGAGTCAATAGTCCGGGTCAAATGACCTGTTGACGATCGGGAGAGGCCCTCAGCCGTCGATCAGCGCCACCAGCTGATCCGCCGTCACGTCGAGCAGCGCCTCGGCCGCCTGCTCGTCGCCGAGCACCAGATACTGCAGGGTCAGCCCGTCGATCGTCGCCGCGAGCACCCGCGCGACCAGCTCCACCGGCACCCTCGGGGTCACCCCGAGCACCGCGCACACCTGCCCCACCAGGGTCGCGGCGGACGCCACGTACTGCTCGTACTGCGCCCGCGCCAGATGCTCGAACCCCTCCTCGCGCAGCGCGTACTGGGTCAGTTCGTACGTCAGCATGTGCTCGGCCGGACGGGCCCGCACATGCTCCCAGTACGTCCCGAGCGCGCCCCGCACCGTCTCCCGCAGCGTCGCCCGCGGCTCGACCGCCGACATCACCCGGGCCACGTAGTTCCCGGTGATCGCCCCGATCGCCGCCTCCAGGAGCTCCTGCTTGGAGTCGAAGCAGTAGTGGAAGACGCTCAGCGACACCTCCGCCTCGGCACAGATCGCCCGCGTCGTCGCCCGCCCCACCCCGTCCCTGGCCATGACCCGGACCGCCGCCTCCACCAACTGCCGGCGCCGTTCCGCCGACGGCATCCGCGCCATGCTGCCTCCTCGCGTCGAGGCGCCAGGGTAACCGCCCCACCCGTCAGTCCACCGGAACTGATCGGTGCACAACCCTTGTCAGTGCAATTTCACATTACTATTTTACTGCTCACGCGGTGAACCATGGAGCCGTCAACTCCCCTATGACCAAGGGGAGTTCACCGTGCATGCAGCCATCCCCCACACCCTCCTCAGGAGCCCAGGTGTCCCAGCGCAGACTCGTGCGTACCTCCCTCCTCGCCACCGCCGTCGCGGTGACCCTCCTCGCCACCGCGGGCCAGTCCGCGACCCAGGCCGCCGAACCCCCGGCCGCCCCGGCCCCGGCGTCCGCCCAGCTCCCCGCCGCGTTCGGCCAGAACCCGTTCGACGAGGTCGCCCACCTCGCCAACCCCCGTACGGCCAAGCCCACCCCGGCCCCCGCCCCCGGCGGCAACGGCACCCAGGCCCGCATCCCCGGCCCCGCACCCAAGGCCAAGGGCGCGAAGGCCCGTACCGCCTTCGCCGCCGGCGTGCCCTGCACCCTCGACGGCGTCACCGGACTCTCGCCCGAGCAGTTCGCCGACTTCCTCGCCGACCCGGCCGTCACCGCCGACGGGTGTCTGCGCGACCTCGTCTGGACGTGGGACGCCCGACTGGCGCCGGTCATGTCCGACGCCCATGTCCAGGCCGTCGCCCGCCGCGTCTCGTCCCTCGCCGCGACCCACGACGGACGCAACTCCACCCACCTGCAGGAGATGTTCACCTACCTCCACGCGGTCGCCTACCACGACTTCTCCCGCACCGAGATCGACATCACCGACGCCCCGACCGTCGACGCCGTCCGCCGCGCCATCGCCGACTACGGCAACGCCGCCCACACCTTCGACGTCACGCCCACCAACGCCGCCACCCTGCGCGAGGCCCTCTACATCGGCAGCGCCCCCGGACTGCGCCAGCACCAGCTCGGCCTCATCGTGAAGGTCCTCGCCACCATGGACGGCGCGCACCCCGCGACCAACCAGGACCCCACCTGGGCCGGCGCCGCCCTCGCCGCGCTCTCGGTCAACTACCTCGGCGTGTACCCGGGCAACCAGGACACCGCCTTCCACGCCGCGGCCAAGGCCGACCCCGCCTACCGCGCCACCTTCAAGGCCTTCGCCGGCTACACCCACCTCAAGGGCACGGCCAACGCCTGGGTGGCCCGCGACGCCCTCTCCGAGTACGGCCGCTTCGGCCAGATATCCGGCCTCCAGACCACCGTCGTCGCCGACCTCGGCAGCCTCCTCGGCACCGTCGAGTCCGGCTTCGGCTACGGCAGCCAGCCGTGGGCCAAGATCGTCACCTGGCTCAACTTCTACGAGGCCTGCGCGCCCTACAACGTCTGCAAGGCCGACATCGAGAAGCGCCTCTTCCCCTACACCTACAGCTACGACAACGGCGGCATCAAGGTCCGCACCGCGCTCGACCGCGCCACCGTCGACCAGCTCTACTACGCCAGCAAGCAGGTCAAGGCGCAGTACCACCGCGTCCTCGGCACCGACACCCCCCTCGCCGGCGACCCCAACAGCACCCTGAACATCGTGCTCTACGCCTCGCGCGCCGACTACGAGAACTACCACCCGATCCTCACCGGGTACGACACCAACAACGGCGGCATCTACATCGAGAACGGCGCGACCTTCTACACCTACCAGCGACGCGTCCCGCAGGACTCCACCCTCACCCTCGAAGAGCTCTTCCGGCACGAGTACACCCACTACCTCAACGGGCGCTTCGCCGTCCCCGGCTTCTTCGGCGAGGGCCCCTGGTACCAGGGCGACCGCACCACCGCCATGGACGAGGGCACCGCCGAGTTCTTCGACGGCGCCACCCGCGACGACGGCATCGCCGTCCGCAAGTCCCTGGTCCGCGGCATCATCAACGACACCGCCCGGGGCGGCCCCCGGATGAGCGTGCGCCAGCTCCTGCACGCCACCTACGACGGCGACGGGTTCCGCTTCTACAACTACGCGGGCACCTTCTTCGAGTTCCTCTGGACCGAACACCCGAGCCTGCTCCGCGAGATGTACGGGCGCCTCCGCGCGAACGACGTCGCCGGTTACGACGCCTGGCGCGAGCGCCTCAGCGCCGACCCCGCCCTCCAGAGCGCGTACGACCGCTTCCTCGACGCGCAGATCGCCAAGGTCGACGACCTCTTCGTCCCCGACACCACGTTCACCCCCAACAGCCGGCTGACCTACTCCACCGTCGTCGGAGTGAAGACCGCCTTCGCCAACGCGACGTACAACACCCCGGACTGCGTCGAGAGCGGCGAACCCGGCAAGCGCCGCTTCGTCTGCACCGGCCGGATCACCGCGAACCTGGCGAACGCGAACAGCGACGACCAGAACTTCAAGGACATGTCCGAGACGGTCGACTACTTCATCCTGGACCGCGCGGGCGAGTCCCTGAACAACCTGGCCGACATGAACTGCAGCTTCGGACCGATCGAGATCTGGTCCAACCGGGTCGCGGGCACGTCGAGCTTCCGCTGCGAAGGCCCGCTGCGCAGCTGACCCGCCGTCAATGGTGCCCAGGACCCCCTGGGCACCACCTGAAGAATGTGACATATTACTGCCGTGCCCAAGAGACACTCCCTGGACGCCGTGATCATCGGTGCCGGCGTGATCGGAGCCGCCTGCGCCTATTTCGCGGCGCGCTCCGGCCTCACCGTCGCCGTCGTCGACCGCGGTCCCGTCGCGGGCGGCACCACAGGTGCCGGGGAAGGCAACCTGCTCGTCTCCGACAAGGGGGCGGGCCCCGAGCTCGACCTCGCGCTGCTGTCCACGAGACTCTGGCGCGAACTGTCCGACGCACTCCCGGCGGACATCGAGTACGAGCCGAAGGGCGGGCTCGTCGTGGCGCGCGACGAGCCCACCCTGAAGGCGCTGCGCGCCTTCGCCGAGTCCCAACGCGAGTCCGGCGTACAGGCCGACGAGATCCCTTCTGAGCGACTTCGCGACCTCGAACCCCACCTGTCCCCCTCCCGCGCAGGCGGCTTCCTCTACCCTCAGGACGCCCAGGTCCAGCCGGCCAAGGCGGCGGCGAGACTCCTGGAGGCGGCCCGGGTTCCGACCTACCTGGGCGAAGAGGTCACGGCCATCCTCCGTAGCCCCTCCGGCGCCGTCACCGGCGTCCGCACGCCCCGCCGCGAACTGCGCGCGCCAGCCGTGGTCAACGCGGCCGGTACCTGGGGCGGCGAGGTCGCGGCGCTCGCCGGCGCGCATCTGCCCGTACTGCCACGCCGGGGCTTCGTGCTCGTCACCGAGCCGCTGCCGCCTCTCGTGCGGCACAAGGTGTACGCGGCCGACTACGTCGCCGACGTGGCCAGCGACTCGGCGAACCTCCAGTCCTCGGCGGTCGTCGAGGGCACCCCGGCGGGCCCGGTCCTGATCGGCGCCACCCGGGAGCGCGTCGGCTTCGACCGCACACTCTCCACAGAGGCCCTGCGCCGCCTCGCCGCCCAAGCGGCCGCGCTCTTCCCGGTCCTGGCCGACGTCGACGTCATCCGCGCGTACCACGGCTTCCGCCCGTACCTTCCCGACCACCTTCCGGCCATCGGCCCCGACGACCGGATCCCGGGCCTGTTCCACGCGTGCGGCCACGAGGGCGCGGGCATCGGCCTGGCCCCGGCGACGGCGGCACTGATCGCAGCTGCCCTCACAGGCTCGGAACCCCCCCTCGACATGGCACCCTTCGCACCACACCGGGACTTCAACGGACACGGCGGGGGAGCGGAATGACGGACGGAAGTGGGGGCCGCGCAGGGGGCCGCGTCCGGGACGTGAAGCGTGATTTGTGGCGCGGTTCTCGGGACCTCGATCCGACCCGGACCCGCCCGCGCCGTAGATCATGCAGTCCCGGATGCGGCCACCGGAGTGGCCACCACGCACCCGCCCACACACACCCCTGCCCCCACCGGAGCGCCCCGTGTCCCACACGCTGACCTTCGACGGCCGTGAACTCCCGGCCCAGGAGGGCCAGTCCGTCGCCGCCGTCCTCTGGTCGGCCGGCATCCTCGCCTGGCGCGCCACCCGCACCAACGGCACCCCACGTGGCGTGTTCTGCGGCATCGGCCAGTGCTACGACTGCCTCGTCACCGTCAACGGGCGCCCGAACCAGCGCGCGTGCCTGGTGCCGGCCCGCCCCGGCGACACCGTCACCACCCAGGAGGGAACGGGCCGTGCGGAACACCACCACTGACCTCGCCGTCATCGGAGCCGGCCCGGCCGGCCTCGCCGCCGCCGTCACGGCCGCAGACCTCGGCCTGACCGTCACGCTGCTCGACGCGGGCGCACGCCCGGGCGGCCAGTACTACCGCCACCCCGCGCCCGAGCTCGCCGCGACCCGCCCGCAGGCGGCCCCGCAGCACGACCGGCAGGCGTTCGCGACGCTCACCCGGCGCCTCCGGGCCCACCAGGCGGCGGGCGGGATCACATACGCGCCGCACCACCACGTCTGGGCGGCCGTCGCGGCCGAATCCGCCCCCACCTGGACCCTCCACACCCGCACCACCGAATCGGCCCCCGCCACCCAGCGGCCCACGACCCCCGTCACCGCCCACGCCGTGCTCCTGGCCACCGGCTCGTACGAGCGCCAGCTCCCCTTCCCGGGCTGGACCCTGCCGGGCGTGGTCGGAGCGGGCGGCGCGCAGGCGATGCTGAAGGGCGGCCTGGTACTCCCCGGCCGGCGGATCGTCGTGGCCGGCAGCGGCCCGCTGCTCCTGGCCGTCGCCGGCTCGCTGGCGGGCGCCGGAGCCCGGGTCCCGGCGGTCGTGGAGGCCGCCGCGTACACGCGGTACGCGTCCGGCGCGGCCACCGCGGGCGCGCTCCTTCGCAACCCCGCGAAGCTGGTCGAGGGCGCCCGCCACGGCGCGGCGCTCCTGCGGGCCCACACCCGCCTCCTCACCCGCCATGCCGTGGTCGAGGCGCACGGTGCCGACCGGGTGGAGGCCGTCACGGTCGCCCGCCTGGACCGCGACTGGCGCCCGGTCCCGGGCACGTCACGCCGCATCCCGTGCGACGCGCTGGCCGTCGGGCACGGCCTGGTCCCCGAACTGTCCCTGGCCACCGCCCTGGGCTGCGCCACCCGCACGGCCCCGGACGGCACGGTCGCCCTCGCGCTCGACGCGGACCTGCGCACCTCCGTTCAGGGCATCTGGTCGGCGGGGGAGACCGGCGGCATCGGCGGAGCCCAACTCGCCCTTGTCGAGGGCACCTTGGCGGCCCACTCCATCGCAGGCAGCTCCGCCCCGTCCGCCCTCCGCCGCGCCCGCGCCCGCCTGCGCGCCTTCGCCGACGTGATGGGCGCCGCCCACCGCCCCGGCGCGGGCTGGCCGGAGTGGCTCCCGGACGCGACGGACGTGTGCCGCTGCGAGGAGGTGCCGGCGGGCCGGGTCCGCGCGGCCCTGACGGACCTCGGCGCCCGCGACGCACGGACCGTCAAACTGCTGACCCGCGCGGGCATGGGCTGGTGCCAAGGCCGGATGTGCGGCCCGGCGGTCGCGGCGCTCTGTGCGAGGGCAGACGCAGACGCAGGCGCAGCCGCCGACCCAGCGGCACCCACCCCCGACCGCCGCCCCCTCGCCTGCCCGGTCCCGCTCCGCGACCTTGCCGAGCTCCCGCTGCCCGCAGGGGATTGATCGCGTCCGGCCCTCTTGTGGCCGACCCGCACCCACCAATAAAATGTCACACACTACTAAGGAGTTGCTGATGAGCGTCACCGCCTCTCACTGGAGCCCCACCCGCCCCTGGCGCGGCATCATGGTCGCCACCACCCTCCCCCTCCGCCAAGATCTGTCCGTCGACTACGACGCCTATGCCGAGCATGTGCGCCGGCTGATCGACAACGGCTGCGACGGCGTCGTCCCCAACGGCTCGCTGGGGGAGTACCAGACCCTCACGCCCGAGGAGCGGGCCCGGGTGGTCCGTACGGCGGTGGAGGCGGCCGGCGACGGGGCGCGGGTGATGCCCGGGGTCGCCGCGTACGGCAGCGCCGAGTCCCGCCGCTGGGCCGAGCAGGCAGCCGAGGCCGGCGCCGGTTCGGTCCTTCTCCTGCCGCCGAACGCGTACCGCGCCGACGAGTCGGCGGTGCTCGCGCACTACGCGGAGGTCGCGGGCGTGGGGCTGCCGGTCGTCGCGTACAACAACCCCATCGACACCAAGGTCGACCTGACCCCGCCGCTCCTCGCCCGGCTGCACTCCGCCGGACACATCGTGGCGGTCAAGGAGTTCAGCGGCGACGTCCGCCGGGCGTACGAGATCGCCGAACTCGCCCCGGACCTCGACCTGTTGATCGGTGCGGACGACGTCCTGCTCGAACTGGCCCTGGCCGGGGCCGTGGGCTGGATCGCCGGATACCCGAACGCCCTGCCGGCCTCCTGCGCCACCCTCTACCGCGCCGCCGTCTCCGGCGACCTCGCCACCGCCCTGCCGCTCTACAAGGCGCTGCACCCACTGCTGCGCTGGGACTCCAAGACGGAGTTCGTACAGGCCATCAAGGCCTCCATGGACCTCGCCGGCCGCCCCGGCGGGCCGACCCGGCCGCCGCGGCTCCCGCTGACCGGCGCCACGGCGGCCGCCGTGCGCGCCGCCACCGAGAAGGCCCTGGCCGACGGCCACCACTGACCTCTGGGGGAACCCATGCGCACCCGTCACGTCTTCCACGCGGTCGACTCGCACACCGAGGGCATGCCCACCCGGGTGATCACCGGCGGCGTCGGGGTGATTCCCGGCGCCACCATGCCCGAGAAGCGGCTGCACTTCATCGAGCACCTGGACCACCTGCGCACGCTCCTCATGTACGAGCCGCGCGGGCACGCCGCCATGAGCGGCGCGATCCTGCAGCCGCCCACCCGCCCCGACGCCGACTTCGGCGTGCTGTTCATCGAGGTGTCCGGGCTGCTCCCGATGTGCGGCCACGGCACCATCGGTGTCGCGACCGTCCTCGTCGAGACCGGCATGGTGCCGGTCACCGAACCGGTCACCACGGTCCGGCTCGACACCCCGGCCGGTCTGGTGAGCGTGGACGTCCGGGTGGAGGACGGCGCGGCCACCGCCGTCACCCTCACCAACGTGCCCGCCTTCTCCGTCGGCCTGGACCTCAAGGCCGAGGTCCCCGGCCTCGGCACGGTCACCTACGACCTGGCCTACGGCGGCAACTTCTACGCCTTCGTGGAACTCGACGCCCTCGGCCTGCCCTTCGACCGCGACCGCAAGGAGGACCTGCTCGCAGCCGGACTCGCCCTGATGGACGTGGTGAACGCGGGCCCGGACCGCCCGGTGCACCCCGAGGACCCGGCCGTGTCCGGCCTCAAGCACGTCTACCTCGCCGCCCCCGGCTCCGACGCCCGCCGCTCCCGGCACGCGATGGCCATCCACCCCGGCTGGTTCGACCGCTCCCCGTGCGGTACGGGCACCAGCGCCCGGATGGCCCAGCTGCACGCGCGCGGACTCCTGCCGCTCGACACGGACTTCGTCAACGAGTCCTTCATCGGCACCGAGTTCACCGGCCGGCTGGTCCGCGAGACCACGGTCGCCGGCCGGCCGGCCGTCGTCCCCACCGTCACCGGACGCGCCTGGATCACCGGCACCGCCCAGTACTTCCTCGACCCCGCCGACCCCTTCCCCGCCGGATTCCTCCTGTGAGCGCCGCCCCTTCCCCCGCGCCCCTCGCCGAGGTGCGCGCCACCGACTACCACACGGCCGGCGAGCCCTTCCGCATCGTCGATCTCACGAACCTCGCGGACCTCGCCGGCTCCGGGCTCCCGCCGGTGCCGGGCGACACGGTCGCCGAACGCCGCGCCACCCTCCTCACCCCGCCGCGGCCGGGCCGCGGTGTCAGCGACGGCGGGGGCACGAACCCTCGCCCCGGCCCGCACGACGACCTGCGCCGGCTGCTCGTCCGGGAGCCGCGCGGCCATGCCGGGATGTACGGCGGGCTCGTCGTCCCGCCGGACGACGACGGCGCCCATCTGGGCGTCCTGTTCTGGCACAAGGACGGCTGGTCCACCGCCTGCGGACACGGCACCATCGCGCTCGGCGCCTGGGCGGTCGACTCCGGCCGGGTCGCCGCGCCCGCCGACGGCGACGCCCAGGTGCGTATCGACGTGCCGTCCGGCCGGGTGACCGCGACCGTGCACCGCACGGCCGGCCGCACCACCGCTGTCACCTTCCGCAACGTGCCCGCCCGCGTCTCCGCCCGCAAGGTGCCGGTCGCCACGAGCCTCGGCACGGTCGAGGTGGACCTCGCGCACGCCGGCGCCTGCTACGCGGCGCTGCCCGCCGCCGCGCTCGGCCTCACCGTCGACCCGGCCGGGCTCGCCGCCCTGACCCGGGCCGGTCAGGAGATCCGTACGGCGCTCGCGGACCATCCGGCGACCCGCGACCCAAAGGACCCGCGGCTGTCCGGCGTGTACGGCGTGATCCTGTACGAGGAGCTGCCCGACACCCCGCGAGGCCCGCACCAGCGCAATGTCACGGTCTTCGCCGACGGCCAGGTCGACCGCTCGCCCTGCGGCTCCGGCACCTCCGCCCGGCTCGCCCTGCTGGCCGACGAGGGACGGCTGACGGAGGACGAGGAGCTGACCCACACCTCGATCGTGGGCACGGTCTTCACCGGCCGTGTCCTGCCGGCGCGGCCGGGCGCCGCCGGTAGGGTCACCGAGGTGACCGGCACCGCCCACCGCACCGGCGAGCACCTCTTCGTGCTCGACCCGGACGACACCCTCGGCACAGGATTCGCCCTGTGAGCCCTGTGAGCCCTGTGAGCCCTGGCACCCCCGAGAACCCCGAGAACCCCACCCCCCTCGTCCTGGACGCCGCCGCCGTGACCCGGCTGCTGCCCCCGGCCGCGGCGGCCGACGCGCTCGCCGCGGCCCTCCGCGAGGGACTCGACCCGGAGTCCGCCGCGCCGCGCACCGCCGTTCCGGTGCCGGCCGGTGAACTCCTGCTGATGCCCGCCGCGTCGGCGTCCTGGGCCGGGGTGAAGATCGCCGGAGTGGCACCCGGCAACCCGGCCCGCGGCCTGCCCCGGATCACCGGCAGCTATCTGCTCCTGGACGGCCCGAGCCTGCGCCCCGTGGCCGTCCTCGACGGCGCCGCGCTCACCGCCCTGCGTACCCCGGCGGCGTCGGCCCTGGCGATCCGTCATCTCACCGGGCCCGGCCGCCCGGTGCGGCTCCTGCTGTTCGGCTCGGGACCGCAGGCGTACGGGCATCTGACGGCGGTGCTCGCCGAACGCGAGGTCACCGAGGTCGTGGTGGTGGCCCGCGACCCCGGCCGGGCCGCCCGGCTCGCCGCCCACGCCCGGGACCTCGGCGTGCCGAAGGCCCGTACGGGCACGGACGCGGACGTGCCGGACGCGGACCTCGTGGTGTGCTGCACCACCGCCCGTACCCCTCTCTTCGACGGGCGGCTCGTCGCGCCCGGTGCCACGGTCGTCGCCGTCGGCTCGCACGAACCGCAGGCGCGCGAGACCGACACGGAGCTGGTGCGGCGGTCCGCCGTCTACGTCGAGTCGCGGGCCGCCGCGGCCCGCGAGGCCGGGGATCTGCTGATCCCCGAGGCGGAGGGAGCGATCGGCCCCGGTCACATCGCCGGCACTCTGGCCGACCTGGTCACCGGCCGGGCGGTCCCGCCCGGCCCGGCCGTTCCGCGGCTCTTCAAGAGCGTCGGCATGGCCTGGGAGGACCTCGCCGTGGCCGTCGCCGTGTACGGCGCGGCCCGCGCCCTGCACGGCGGGTCCGGCTGAGAAACGTGACATTGTACGCTGTCCTCCGGCGAGTTCTCGGAGGATCAGCGTGGGTGACCTGAAGCAGCACAGTCTCATCAAGGCCCAGGAGCGGCTCCGCGACCAGGTCGGCCACGCCCTGCGCGCCGCCCTGATAGCGGGTGAACTCCGCCCGGGCAGCATCTACTCGGCACCCGGTCTCGCCGCCGAACTCGGCGTGTCGGCCACCCCGGTGCGCGAGGCGATGCTCGACCTCGCCCGCGAGGGCCTGGTCGAGCCCGTCCGCAACAAGGGCTTCCGCATCACCGAGGTCAGTGAGCGCGAGCTCGACCAGTGCACCGAGCTGCGCACCCTGATCGAGGTCCCCACGGTCGGCCGGGTCACCGAGACCGCCGACAAGGAGCAGTTGGAGGCGCTGCGCCCGCTCGCCGAGGAGATCGTCACCAACGCGCGCGAGCACAATCTCATCGGCTATCTGGAGGCCGACCGCCGCTTCCACCTCACCCTGCTCGGTCTGGCCGGAAACGACCGCCTCGTCGAGACCGTCGGCGATCTGCGCAAGCGCTCCCGGCTCTACGGACTGACCGGCCTCGACGAGGCCGGCAAGCTGGTGTCGTCGGCGGAGGAACACGTGGAGCTGCTCGACCTGATGATCGCCGGCGACCGGCAGGCCGCCGAGGAGTGCATGACCCGCCACCTCGGGCATGTGCGCTCGCTGTGGGCCGAGGCCCGCGACGAACCGGTCGAGCGCGCGGCGGGCCGGCTCGGCCCGGTCCGCAAGAACTGAGACCGGGTCCTGCTCAGCGCAGGGACTGCCCGTAGACGTGGTCCACGGACATCCGCATCAGCACCCGCCGGTCGGCCACCATCACCGACCGGTACTCCTCCCAGTCGGGGTGCTCCCCGGCGGCCAGCCGGTAGTACTCGACGAGCGCCTCGACCTCCGGGCCGTAGGGGTCCGTGCCGGGCCCGGTCAGCGTGACCGTGCCCTCGGCGGTGGCCCACGCCCGGCCGTCCCGGGCGGTCACCTCCAGGGCGGCGCGCGGGTCCCGGCGCAGATTGGCCGTCTTGGCGCGGCCCTCGGTCATCGACACGTACAGCGTCTCGGTCTTCGGGTCGTAGAACGGCATCACCGGGGACAGCTGCGGGCGTCCGTCGGCCTTCAGGGTGGCGAGGACGCCGAGTCGGCTCTCGGCGAGCAGGGCACGGGTGTCGAACGAGGAGGTCGTCATGTCCTTCTTCAAGTCCTGTGCGGCGCCGGGTTGTTCCCTCCGGCGTGTGGTGAATTGCGTCGCGGCGGCAGCGCCTCGGTCGCGGCGAGGGAGGTCACCGCGGCGGCCAGGCCGAGGACGGCCCCGGCGGCGACATCACCCGGGTAGTGGACACCCGTGTGGACGCGCGAGTAGCCCACGGCGCTCGCCAGGATCCCCAGCGGGACCGCCGCCGGCGGCAGCACGACGCCCACGGCGGTGGCGAAGGCGACCGCCGACGCCATGTGGCCCGACGGGAACGAGGCCGAGGACGGCATGGGCACGTGCCGCGCCACGACGACCCGGGCCGCCTCCCGGTCCGGCCGCCGGCGCCGTACCAGACGCTTGCCGAGGAGGTTCGCCGAGACCGAGGCGATCCCGATCGCGCCCGCCCCGGCGATCGCCGCCCGTCGCGCCCGCCCGCCCGCGAGGGCGAGCGCCCCGGCCACCGCGAGGGAGATCTTGGAGTGGTCGGCGGCGGCCGAGAGCAGCCGCAGCGCCCGGTCGAGCGTCGGCGTGGGCGTGGCGGCGACCGCCGCGTACAGCGCGCCGTCCACCGCCCGCAGGTCGGCGAGCACGGCGCGCACGGTGTCCGGGGGAGCGATTTCAGTCATTCGAGGTCCTTCCTCGGCGCCGGCCGAAGGCGAGCACGACGATCCGGCGCCAGCTCAGCGGCGGTGCGGCGGGCAGGGTGCCCGGCCGGTCGCGCGGCACCAGGACCCGCAGCGCCCTCGGTCGCAGGGTGCAGACGACCGGCGCCGGCAGGGTCAGGGCCTCGCCGTCGACGGCCACCGCGAGTTCGGGGGAGGCGGAGACGACCTCGACCCGGGCGGCGGTCAGCACGTTCAGTCCCGCCGACTGGGCCCCGCGCACCGCGAGGTCGGCCGCCTGCGCCGCGCCGTCCACCCGGATGCCGACCACGCCGAGTGTGCCCCGGTCGAGCCGGGGCCGCTTCCCGCCGCCGAAGGGATCGGGCGAGTTGTACGGGTTGTTGCTGACGAGCAGCGCCTGCTGGTCGGGCAGCTCGGTGCCGTCGGCCCGCGCGTCGAGGCGCCGCCCCGAGTCGGCGGCGAGGAGCTCGGGCATCATGCTCAGCGCCGTCTCCGCCTTCGCGTTCCGGTACTCCGGGCGCTGCACCACGTCCGCGTACACCCCGAAGGACACGGTGTTGACGAACGGCCGCCCGGCCACCTCCCCGAGGTCCACCCGCAGCTCCTCGCCGTCGGTGAGGGCGTCCAGGCAGCGCGACGGGTCGGTGCGGTCCAGGCCCAGGTCCATCGCGAAGTGGTTGCGGGTGCCCGCGCTGATCACCAGGAACGGCAGGTCGTGTTCGGCCGCCACCGCCGCCACCAGCGCCTGGGTGCCGTCGCCGCCCGCCACCCCGAGCAGGTCCGCGCCGTCCGCGACGGCCGCGCGGGCGAGCTCGGTCGCGTCCGGGAACGCACCGCCGGGCTCGGCCGGGGCGAGCAGCAGCACCCGAGCGCCCAGCCGCTCCGCCTTCTCCACCAGGCCGAACTTCTCGACCTTGCCGCCGCCGGACTTCGGGTTCATCAGGAGCACCGGCCGCGAGGGCGGCGCGGCGGGCCGCGCCCGGTGGCCGAGCGCCGGCCGGTGCAGGGCCCGGCGGGCGCAGAACAGGGCCACGCCCCACAGGGCGAGCGCGGTCAGCGCCGACGGCCACAGTCCGCCCGCCACGTAGAGAAACATGACGCCGACCGGCGTGCCGGCCGCGAGCAGCGCGCCGAGGAAGCGCACCGGTCCGCGATGCGCCAGGAACCACCAGACACCGGCGGCGGACAGCGCGAGCCCGGCGAGACCGCTGAGGATGATCAGCACGCCGCCGTCACCGAACGGCAGGAACAGCGAGAGCACCGCGACGACGGCCGCCAGCATCGCGCAGCGCGCGAGCAGCCGGGACCGGGCCGCGGCCCGCACCCGCTCGGGATCGTCCGTACTCACCGCCAGCCTCCCCGTGTCGACGGTCCCAGCCTGCGGTCGACCGGGGGCCCGCACCGCCCCGGGCGCCCGTTCGGGTGACGGCTTGGCATGATGCCTCCGCGTGTCCGTCCGGATACCGATTGTGGCACGGGCGGATTGGCGACAGGATCGCTCAGGTGCATGATGAACCGAAACTCTCGGACGGGGTCGTCACCCTGTCCCCGCTCGGCCCCGACGACCCGGGCCGGGCCCCTGCCCACCACCCCTGGGAACCGTGGCGCGCCCACGGCCCCGTACGGATCCTCGGCATCCGCGCCGGCCGGCTCGTCGGCACCGTCGAGCTGCGCCCGGCGGCCGCCGGTTTCGCCCGCGGCGACGTCGATCTGTGCTTCTCCCTCCAGCCCGAGGCCCGCGGCCGCGGCCTCGCCACCCGGGCGGTGCTGCTCGCCTGCGACCACGCCCGGGCCGCGGGCGCCCGCCGCGCTGTGGTCCTCACGCCCGCCGCGGCCCCGGCCGTCGGCGCCGTCGCCCGGCGGGCCGGCTTCGCGCGGCGCGGCCAGATCAGCCGCGCCGACGGCACCCTCCTCGACTGGCACGTCAAGGAACTCGGCAGACCGTAGGCGGAGCGACCGTACGGGGACATGCCGTACGGGGGTCAGGCCAGGATCCCGCTGCCGTGCGGGGCGTACAGGTCGAGCAGCCGGACCCGGGTCACCTGGAGCCGGTGGGCGAGGATCTGGCCGACCCAGAACATCACCGAGGCGCCGAACTCCGCGTCCGTCCGGCACATCGAGCGCACCGCCGCGCCGTCGAACTCGTACGCCCTGACCGGCGTCATCGCCTCCGCGCCGGACTGGCACAGATACGGCGGGAACAGCCACGACAGGCCCACCAGCTCGCCGTGCCGCAGCGTCTCGATGACCGGCGCCCCGCGCCCCGGCACCTTGGCGTCCAGGGTGACCGCGCCCGTCTTCACGATCCAGAAGCGGTCGGCCCGGTCCTGTTCCTCGAACAGCCGTTGACCCGCCTCGAAGTACACGTCCTCGGCGAAGGCCATGAGGCGTTCCCGGTGCTCGGGCGGAAGCGTGCTGACCTTGGGTGCTGCGGCGCTCATGGCGGGCCTCCTCTGCGCGGCGGCGGCGTGCGTCCCGCCTCCAGTGTCCGCCGCCCGCGCCCGCTGCGCAGACACCGCACCCGCACCGTCACACGGACGCCGTACACGGGCCACGAGGCCCCCCGAACGGCCGGTGGCGGCCCGGTCACCACGTGCATACGGTGCGCTCGTTCCGGGGGACCCCCCCACGGAGAACGGTCTTCTCGGGCGCTTCCCGGACGGCGACATCCGGACGTCGTGCCTCCGCGGTGCGCCGTTCACCCGGCCCGCCCCGTCCGGCGTGCGCCTTCCGGGCGGAGGGCGGAGCATGAACGTGGGGAGGGAGCGGCGATACGGGGGCGGTGACCCAGGAGGGTGTCATGGCCGTCCCGGACGGAGGCGACGCACTCGTCGTCCTCAGCGACGTCGACAAACACTTCGGCACGCTCCACGTGCTCCAGTCCATCGACCTCACGATCCACCGCGGAGAGGTCGTGGTGGTCATCGGGCCCTCCGGGTCCGGCAAGTCCACGCTCTGCCGTGCCATCAACCGTCTGGAGACGATCGACTCCGGCACCATCACCATCGACGGCCGGCCGCTGCCCGCCGAGGGCAAGGCGCTGGCCGCGCTGCGCGCCGACGTCGGCATGGTCTTCCAGTCGTTCAACCTCTTCGCCCACAAGACCGTGCTCGCCAACGTCACCCTCGGGCAGATCAAGGTCCGCAAGAAGGACCGCAAGAAGGCCGAGGAGCGTGCCCGCGCGCTCCTGGAGCGGGTCGGGGTGGCCAATCAGGCGGACAAGTACCCGGCGCAGCTGTCCGGCGGTCAGCAACAGCGCGTCGCCATCGCCCGCGCGCTCGCGATGGACCCCAAGGTGATGCTGTTCGACGAGCCGACCTCGGCGCTCGACCCGGAGATGATCAACGAGGTCCTGGAGGTCATGCGGCAGCTGGCCCAGGAGGGCATGACGATGGTGGTCGTCACCCACGAGATGGGCTTCGCCCGTTCGGCGGCCAACCGGGTGGTCTTCATGGCCGACGGCCGGATCGTCGAGGAGACCACGCCCGACGAGTTCTTCAGCAACCCGCGCAGCGAGCGTGCCAAGGACTTCCTGTCGAAGATCCTCAAGCACTGACCCGAATCCGCACCGGCATTCGCACCCGCACCCGCACCCGAATCCGCACCTGTCCCCATACCCGTACCACCGTGGAGTGAAGACCATGAACCCGCACAGGAACCGCAGGATCACCATCGCCGCGGCCGCCGCGGTCGTCCTCGCCTTCACCGGCGCCGCGTGCAGCGACGACGGTGGCGGCGGGGGCGGCGACGACAAGATCACCGTCGGGATCAAGTTCGACCAGCCCGGCCTCGGCCTGAAGACTCCGGACGGCAAGTACACCGGCTTCGACGTCGACGTCGCGACGTACGTCGCCAAGGAACTCGGCCACGATCCGTCCGACATCGTCTGGAAGGAGGCGAAGAGCGCCGACCGCGAGACGCTGCTCCAGCGCGGCGACGTGGACTTCATCGCGGCCACCTACTCGATCAACGAGAAACGGCAGGAGAAGGTCGACTTCGCCGGTCCCTACCTCCTCGCCCACCAGGACGTGCTGATCCGCGCGGACGACAACTCCATCACCAAGCCCACCGACCTCAACAACAAGAAGCTCTGCTCGGTCACCGGCTCGACCTCCGCCCAGAACGTCAAGACGAAGATCGCCCCGAACGCCCAGCTCCAGGAGTACGGCGGCTACTCCGAGTGCCTCACCGGCCTGGAGAACGGCGTGATCGACGCCCTGACCACCGACGACTCGATCCTGGCCGGCTACGCCGCGCAGCCCGAGTTCGAGGGCAAGTTCAAGCTCGGCGGCTTCAAGCTGAGCAACGAGAACTACGGCATCGGCGTCCAGAAGGGCAGCGAACTGAAGGACCAGATCAACAAGGCCCTGGAGAAGATGGTCGCCGACGGATCCTGGCAGGCCGCCGTGGACAAGAACCTCGGCCCCGCCGGCTACCAGAACGAACCCGCCCCCAAGATCGGCGTCATCGTCCAGTGAGCAGGCCGCCGTGTTCGACTTCCTCGAGGGCTACGACATCCTGGGCGCCTTCTGGACCACCATCCAGCTGACGCTCTACTCCGCCGTGGGCTCCCTGATCTGGGGGACGCTGCTGGCCGCCATGCGCGTCAGCCCCGTCCCCCTCATGCGGGGCTTCGGCACCGTCTACGTCAACATCGTCCGCAACATCCCGCTCACCGTCATCATCGTCTTCACCTCGCTCGGCCTCTTCCAGACCCTCGGAGTCAGCCTGGGCGCCAAGGACTTCACCACCATCAACTTCCGGCTCGCCGTCCTCGGCCTCATCGCCTACACCTCCGCCTTCGTCTGCGAGGCGCTGCGGTCCGGCATCAACACCGTCCCCCTGGGACAGGTCGAGGCCGCCCGCGCCATCGGTCTGAACTTCACCCAGACCCTGCGTCTGATCGTGCTGCCCCAGGCCTTCCGCTCGGTCGTCGGCCCCCTCACCAACGTCCTCATCGCGCTCACCAAGAACACCACCGTCGCCGCGGCCATCGGCGTCGCCGAAGCCGCGCTGCTGATGCGCGAGATGATCGAGAACGAGGCGCAGCTGATCCTCATCTCCGCGATCTTCGCCTTCGGATTCATCTGTCTCACCCTGCCCACCGGACTCTTCCTCGGCTGGGTCGCGAAGAAGGTGGCGGTGAAACGATGAAGGAGAAGCCGACCGTCCTCTACGACGTCCCCGGGCCGCGCGCCCGCCGCCGGAACGTCCTCTTCACCGTGCTCTTCCTGGTCGCCATCGGCGCCCTCGTGTGGTGGGTGGTGGACAGCCTCGCCGCAAAGAACCAGCTCGACGGGACCAAGTGGGAACCGTTCTTCACCGACCCCCGGATCTGGAACACGTACATCCTGCCGGGCCTGAAGAACACCGTCATCGCCGCCGCCCTCGCCATGGTGATCGCGCTGCCGCTCGGCGCGCTGTTCGGCATCGCCCGGCTCTCCGACCACGCCTGGGTGCGCGCCACGGCCGGCACGGTCGTGGAGTTCTTCCGCGCCATCCCCGTCCTCATCCTGATGCTCTTCGCCAACGCCGCGTACTCGGAGTTCACCGACGTCAGCCCTGAGAACCGGCCGCTGTACGCGGTCGTCACCGGCCTCGTCCTCTACAACTCCTCCGTCCTCGCCGAGGTCGTCCGGGCCGGCATCCTCGCCCTGCCGGCCGGCCAGACCGACGCGGCCAAGGCGATCGGCATGCGCAAGGGCCAGACCATGGCGTACGTGCTGCTCCCGCAGTCCGTCACCGCGATGCTGCCCGCCCTGGTCAGCCAGCTCGTCGTCAT
Organism: Streptomyces sp. NPDC051909; assembly: GCF_040681095.1. Lineage (NCBI taxonomy): Bacteria > Bacillati > Actinomycetota > Actinomycetes > Kitasatosporales > Streptomycetaceae > Streptomyces > Streptomyces sp. NPDC051909. The sequence continues at coordinate 165,896 of NZ_JBFAYA010000008.1, forward strand.
CGTCAAGGACACCGCGCTCGGCGGCGCGATGCTCGGCTTCTCGGAACTCCTCGCCTCCGTGCGCCCGATGAGCGCGAACTACGGCGCGAACACGATCGCCTCGTTCACGGTCGTGGCCGTCGTGTTCGTGATCCTCAACTTCCTCCTCACCACCTTCGCCTCCTGGCTGGAGGGCCGGCTGCGCCGCGGCAAGAAGTCCACCGGAGCGGTCGTCGGCGTCGAGGCGGTGGAGGAGCTCGCCGTACCCGGCGAACACCCGCCGGGCGGCGGAGAACGGCCCTGAACGTCCGCCGGCGCCACGGGTCGACGGCCCGTCCGTACGACGCCGCATCCCGGGTGCTCGCCCCCGGCCGCCACCGCGCCCAGAATCGGGGGCATGACCGCCGCGCCCTCGCCGCTCACCCGTACCGACCGGCTGCTCGCCGCCCTCGCCGGGATCCTCGCCGGATACGGCGGGCTCGCGGTCGCCGCCCTCGTGGCCGTCGTGGTGCGGCCCGAGGCCGGGCCGGTGCCCGCCGTCGGCGACGCGGTCGTCGACCGCACCCCGGCCGGCGTCAAGGACTGGGCGATCCGCACCTTCGGCGAGAGCGACAAGGCCGTCCTCGAATTCGGCATCCTGGTGTTGCTCGCGCTCCTCGCCGCCGCCCTCGGCCTGCTCGCCCTGCGCCGCCGGGCCGCCGCCCTCGTCGGCGTGGGACTGCTCGGCCTCCTGGGGGCGCTCGCCGCCGTCACCCGCCCCGACTCCACCTCCGCCACCGACGCGCTGCCCTCGCTCGTCGGCGCGGCCACCGCCGCCGCCCTGCTGTACGTCCTGGCCGCCCGGCTCACCCGGCCGCGGCCGGCGACGGCGCCCCGCACCGACCGACGCGGCTTCCTGCTGGCCGGGGCCGGGGTGGCCGTCGGCGCCACCGCCGCCACCTTCCTGGCCCGCAGTCTCGGGTCCACCCGCTCCCGGCACGCCGCCGCCTCGCGCAGTGCCCTCCGGCTGCCCCGGCCCGCCTCGCCGGCCCCCGCCGTACCGCCCGGCGCCCAGCTCCCGGTCGAGGGCATCAGCCCCTTCGTCACCCCCAACAAGGACTTCTACCGGGTCGACACCGCGCTCGTCGTCCCGCGCGTCGACGCCGACACCTGGAAACTGCGGATCCACGGCAGCGGAGTGCCCCGGGAGCGCGTCCTCACCCTGCCCGAACTGCTGCGCCGCGAGGTCGTCGAACGCGACATCACCCTCGCCTGCGTCTCCAACGAGGTCGGCGGCCCGCTGGTCGGCAACGCCCGCTGGCTCGGTGTCCGCCTCGCCGACCTGCTGCGCGAGTGCGGGGTCCGCCCGCCCTCGCAGGGCGGCCCGGCGGACCAGATCGTCGCCCGCTCCGTCGACGGCATGACCATCGGCACCCCCGTCGAGGCCGTCATGGACGGCCGCGACGCGCTCCTCGCCTTCGGCATGAACGGCGAGCCGCTGCCCTTCGCGCACGGCTTCCCCGTCCGCATGGTCGTCCCCGGCCTCTACGGCTATGTCTCCGCCTGCAAGTGGCTCGGCTCCCTGGAGCTCACCACCTTCGCCGCGTACGACGCCTACTGGGTGCCGCGCGGCTGGGCCGCGCAGGCGCCGATCAAGACCGAGTCCCGGATCGACACCCCCCGGCCCCTCGCCAGGATCGCCGCCGGACCCCGCCCGGTCGCCGTCGCCGGTGTCGCCTGGGCCCAGCACCGGGGCATCTCCCGGGTCCAGGTACGGATCGACGACGGCCCCTGGCAGGACGCCGAGCTCGGTGCCGAGGACAGCCGCGACACCTGGCGCCAGTGGGTCCACCACTGGCCCGCTACCCCCGGCCGGCACGTCCTCACGGTACGCGCCACCGACGGCACCGGCGCCGTGCAGACCGAGCGCCGCGCGGACGTCATGCCGGACGGGGCGACCGGCCTGCACTCCGTCGAGGTCACCGTCGCGGAGGGCTGAGCGGGCCGAGCAGGCCGAGTGGACTGAACGGACTGAACGGACTGAACGGACGGCGGCAGCGGCAGCGACGCCACCCGGCGGCCCGGGCCGAACGGGACGGCGGTCTCCGAGGAGCGGACCGCCCGTGGTGCCCGCCCGGGCCGGACCCGGTGCGCCCGGTCCTCCGCGATGCCGCCGGGGCCCGGACGGCGCACCATGAGAAGCATGGACGGCACGCCCGGACTCGGGGACGTCAGCGCGCCGGGCCGCGTCGCCGGGCCCGACGAGGGGATCAGCACCGCCGAGCTGGCCCTCGCCGCCCGCAATCACGGCCTGCCGCTCGAAGCGCTCCGCCACGACACCAGCCCGCCCGGCCTGCACTACGTCCTGGTGCACTACGACATCCCCGCCACCGACGCCGACACCTGGCGGCTCGACCTCGACGGCCTCGTCGACCGTCCGCTCTCGCTCGACCTCGCCGCCCTCCGCGCCCGCCCCGCCGTCACCCACCGGGTCACCCTGGAGTGCGCGGGCAACGGCCGGGCCCGCCTCGCGCCCCGGCCGGTCAGTCAGCCCTGGCTGGCCGAGGCCGTCGGCACCGCCGACTGGACCGGCGTCCCGCTGGCCGCCCTGCTCGCCGAGGCGGGCCCGCGTCCCGGCGCCGTCGAGGCCGTCTTCACCGGCGCCGACCACGGCGTGGAACGCGGCACCGAACAGGACTACCAGCGCAGCCTCCCGCTCGACCTGGCCGCCGACCCCGGCCGCGGCGTCCTCCTCGCGTACGCCATGAACGGCGCCCCGCTGCCGCCCCAGCACGGGCACCCGCTGCGCCTGGTCGTGCCCGGCTGGTACGGCATGGCCTCGGTGAAGTGGCTCCGCTCGGTCACCGTCACCGACACCCCCTTCACCGGCTTCCAGCAGGCCGTCGCCTACCGATACCGGCGCGCCGCTGACGACACGGACGACCCCGGCGAGCCGGTGACCCTGATCGCCCCGCGCGCCCTGATGATCCCGCCCGGCTTCCCCGACTTCATGACCCGGGCCCGCGTCGTCCGCCCCGGTCCGGTGCCGCTGGCCGGCCGCGCCTGGTCCGGGCACGCGCCCGTGGTCCGGGTCGAGCTCAGCGTCGACGGCGAGGAGACCTGGACGGACGCCGAGGTCACCGCCGACCCGGACCGGCCCTGGGCCTGGGCGGCCTGGCGCGCGAACTGGACGGCGAGCCCGGGCACGTACCTGCTCGCCGTCCGCGCCACCGACGCCACCGGCCGCACCCAGCCGCTCACGGCCCCCTGGAACCGCGGCGGCTTCGGGAACAACCTGGTGCAGCGCGTCGAGGTGCACTGCCTGCCGGAGTGACCCGTCCCACCCGATCGCCGTCCGGGGGTGTCCGCGCGGCCGGATAGAGTCGAACGGGACCGACCGTCACCGCCGGACGGACGCCCCAGGACAGACACCGCAGGACAGACACCGCATGACCGAGGAGCATTCGTGACCGACCCGGAGACCACCGCCCTGCAGCAGCAGATCGCCCGGGAGCTGGAGGTCGGCGAGACCTTCGACCCGAGGACGGAGATCGAGCGCCGGGTGGCCTTCCTCACCGAGCGCCTCACCTCCACCGGCCTGCGCTCCCTGGTCCTCGGCATCAGCGGCGGCGTGGACTCCACCACCACGGGCCGGCTCTGCCAGCTCGCCGTCGAGCGGGCCCGGGCCGCCGGCCACGAGGCCGTCTTCTACGCGATGCGCCTGCCCTACGGCGTCCAGGCCGACGAGCACGACGCGCAGCTCGCCCTCGGCTTCATCCAGGCCGACCGGGTCCTCACCGTGGACGTGAAGCCGGCCAGCGACGCCGCCCTCGACGCGGCTCTGGCCGCCGGCGTCGCCTTCCGCGACGCGCACCACCAGGACTTCGTACAGGGCAACATCAAGGCCCGCCAGCGGATGATCGCCCAGTACGCGGTGGCCGGCGCCCACGACGGTCTGGTGGTCGGCACCGACCACGCCGCCGAGGCCGTCTCCGGATTCTTCACCAAGCACGGCGACGGCGCAGCCGACCTCGTCCCGCTCACCGGTCTCACCAAGCGCCGGGTGCGCGCGGTCGCGGCCGAGCTGGGCGCCCCCGCCGGGCTGGTGTGGAAGACCCCGACGGCCGACCTGGAGACCCTGGACCCAGGCAAGCCCGACGAGGACGCGCTCGGCGTGACGTACGACGAGATCGACGACTTCCTGGAGGGCAAGCCGGTCGGCGAGGCGGCCTTCGACGCGATCGTGCGCCGCTACCGCCTCACCGCCCACAAGCGCAGCCTGCCGATCGCGCCCTGAGGCCCTTGGGCCCTGTCCGGGCGCGGTCACCCGAGGGTGACAGGCGGGGGACCATCCGGCCGTTTCCGCGTGGCGGGGGCGGCCGGGCGCCCGGGGCGTGGTGTGCCCTGTGGGGACGTCAGCAGACGCCCCACCGAAGGGAGAACCACCCGTGTTGTTCGGCAGCACCACGGCATTCAGCAGCTTCTCGGTCGACGACCTCGACGCGGCCCGCGCCTTCTACGGCGACACGCTCGGCCTCCAGGCCGAGCTGGAGGGCTCCGGGGAGATGCGGATGCTGTTCCTCACCCTCGCCGGCGGAGCGCGGGTCATGGTCTACCCGAAGGGCGACCAGCACAGCCCGGCGAGCTTCACCGTGCTCAATTTCCAGGTCGACGACATCGACGCCGCCGTCGACGCGCTGACCGACAAGGGCGTCACGTTCGAGCGCTACGAGGGCTTCGAGTCCGACGCGAAGGGCGTCGTCCGGGACGAGCGCGGCCCGGCCGCCATCGCCTGGTTCACCGACCCCGCGCGCAACGTCATCGCCGTACTCCAGCGCTGATCAGGCTCTTCCGCCCCCTGGGCGGCGTGCGCCCCCGCCATGTGATCCACTGTCCTGGCGGGGGCGCACACGAACAGGAGTCGTACGCCGTGTCCACGTACCGTCAGCCGGGACTCGTCCTCACCGACCGCCACTACACCGTCCCGCTCGACCACACCCGCCCCGACGGCGAGACGATCGAGCTGTACGGACGTGAGGTCGTCGCCACCGACAAGGCCGACCGCACCGACCTGCCCTGGCTGCTCTACCTGGAGGGCGGCCCCGGCTTCGGCGCCCGCCGCTTCATCGGCCCGCAGGCCTGGCTCGGGCGCGCCGTGCGCGAGTTCCGGGTGCTGCTCCTGGACCAGCGCGGCACCGGCCGCTCCACCCCCGCCAACCGGCAGACCCTGCCGCTCCGCGGCACCCCGCGCGAGCAGGCGGACTACCTGGCCCACTTCCGCGCGGACTCCATCGTCAAGGACTGCGAGCTGATCCGCCGCGAGCTGACCGGCGGCGCCCCGTGGACCGTCCTCGGGCAGAGCTTCGGCGGCTTCTGCGCCACCCACTACCTCTCCACCGCGCCCGAGGGCCTCGCCACCGTCCTCATCACCGGCGGCCTGCCCTCGCTCGGCGCCACCGCCGACGAGGTCTACCGGGCCGCGTACCCGCGGATCCTGCGCAAGAACGAGGCGCACTACGCCCGTTACCCCGACGACGTCGAGCGGGTGCGGGCCGTCGCCGCCCACCTCCTGGAGCGGCCCGCGACCCTGCCCGGCGGCGGCACCCTCACCGCCGAGGCCTTCCAGTCGCTCGGGATCCTCCTCGGCACCGGCCAGGGCACCCACCAGCTCCATCTGCTCCTGGAGGACGCGTTCGTCCCCACCCCCGGCGGCTCCGCGCTCTCCGACGCCTTCCTCGAAGCCGTGCAGGCGCAGCTCTCCTTCGCCGGTCATCCGCTCTACGCCGTGCTTCACGAGGTCATCTACGCCCAGGGCCCGGGCCTCGGACACGGCGCCACCGACTGGGCCGCCGAGCGGGTCCGCGCCGAGTTCCCCGTCTTCGACGCGGCCAAGGCGCTCACCGGCGACGGACCGGTGCCGCTGACCGGCGAGAGCATCCACCCCTGGCACTTCACCACCGACCCGGCGCTGATCCCGCTGCGCGAGACCGCCGAGCACCTGGCCGCCCGCGCCGACTGGGCGCCGCTCTACGACCCGGCCCGCCTCGCCGCCAACGAGGTGCCGGTCGCCGCCGCCGTCTACCACGACGACATGTACGTGGACACCGCCCACTCCCTGCGGACCGCACGGACGATCCGGGGCCTGCGCACCTGGGTCACCGACGAGTTCGAGCACGACGGCGTCCGGGCCGGCGGCCCGCGCGTCCTCGACCGGCTGCTCGGCCTGGTCCGCGACGAGGTCTGAGCGGGGGCGTCGGCACCCCAGGCGCCCCCCCGGGGCGCCCTCGTGCGCGGACGAAAGTCCAAGCGGTGCTCACCGATCGCTCATGGTGCGTCACCCTCACCGGCGTCACCGGCAGCCCGGCCGCTCACCACGCCGACGCCGTCGTCGATCTCGGCTTCGCCGACGAACGCTCCGTCGTCCAGACCCGGTTCGCTCGTATCCTGCCCGTATGAGCGAGAACACCGAACAGGCCCCGCCGCTGGCCGAGATGCCCGGCGACTGGCAGCGCGCCCTCGCCGTCGTCGCCCACCCCGACGACCTGGAGTACGGCTGCGCCGCCGCCGTCGCCGGCTGGACCGACCAGGGCAAGGAGGTCGCCTACCTCCTCGTCACCCGCGGCGAGGCCGGCATCGACACCCTCGACCCGGCCACCTGCGCCCCGCTGCGCGAACGAGAGCAGCGCGAGAGCGCCGCGATCGTGGGCGTGCGGACCGTGGAGTTCCTCGACCATCGCGACGGCGTGATCGAGTACGGGCTCGGCCTGCGCCGCGACATCGCCGCCGCGATCCGCCGGCACCGGCCCGAACTCGTCATCACCCTCAACCACCGTGACACCTGGGGCCCGGAGCCCGGCGGCTTCTGGAACACCCCCGACCACCGCGCCGTCGGCCGCGCCGTCCTGGACGCCGCCGCCGACGCGGGCAACCGCTGGATCTTCCCCGAGCTCACCGACCAGGGCCTCGCCCCCTGGAACGGGGTCCGGTGGGTGGCCGTCGCCGGCTCGAACCTCCCCACCCACGCCGTCGACGCCACCCCCGGCCTGGACCGCGCCACCCACTCCCTGCGCGCCCACCGCACCTACATCGAGGCGCTGACCGACCAGGACGTCGACGACTACTGCCGCACCTTCGTCGCCGAGTCCACCGGCCGCGCCTCGGCCCGCTTCGGCGGCCGCCCGGCGGTGGCGTTCGAGGTGTTCCCCCGCTAGGGGGCGTCCGGGCCGCCGCCGGGCCGGCCTACATGTTCGGGTCGGGGCGCAGTACCGCGAACGGCGCGCCGAACGGGTCCGTGAACCAGGCGAGTCGGCCGACGTCCGGCACGTCCGAGGGGGGCAGCAGCACCGAGCCGCCGTTCTCCTGCACCGTCACCGAGGTGCGGTCGGCGTCCGTCACCATGAAGTACGGCACCCACATCGACCTGTCCATGCCCTCCTGGCGCGGCGCCGCACCGCCGAAGGAGGCGTCCTGCGGCTCGCCCTCGGCGGTGAGCAGCACCCGGTAGGTCATGCCCGAGGACTCCATCTCCTGCCAGCGCCAGCCGAACAGGCCCTGGTAGAAGGCGAGAGCGGTCTCCGGGTCGGGCACGTGCAGCTCGACCCAGACCAGGGTGTCGTTCTGCGAGGTGCGCTCCAGGCCCTTGACCGCGTTCGGCTGCCACACCGCGAACTCGGCGCCCGCCGGGTCGGTCAGCGCGGCCATCCGCCCCGCGTCCATCACGTCGAAGGCCGCCGCGCGCACCGTGCCGCCCGCCTTCTCCGCCGCCTTCGCGGTCGCGTCCGCGTCGGGGGTCTGGAAGTAGACCGTCCAGGCGCTGCTCGCGCCCTCCTCCGTCAGCGGGCCGAGCGCCGCGACGGTCTTGCCGTCCTGCTGGAAGAAGCCGTAGCCGCCGGCGTCGGGGCCCGCCGAGACGAAGTCCCAGCCGAAGACCCGGCCGTAGAACTGGGCGGCGGCGGCCGTGTCCGGGCTGCCGAGGTCGAGCCAGTCGGGGGAGCCGGTGATGAAGTCCGTACCGAGCATGGGGTGAGTCCCGTCCTTCCGGGTGGGGAGGCCGTGCCGTCACGGCGGATGCCGGATCGTGCGGTGCCGGGCCGTGGTGCGCTGTCGCGGGTGTCGGGCTGTCTGGGCTTTCCGGCCACCATGGCCGATCCTCGCCCTCCGCAAGGGCGGGCGCAGCCCCGCCCGCCGGGTTTCATCCGCACGGCGCAGCGCACCGGGCCCCGGCCCGTGCCCGGGAGGGGCCGCACCGGGCGTGGGCCGGGTCCACCTCACACGCCCCGCGCGCCCGCGCCCTCCGCGACCCTGCGGTCCAGGTCCGTCATCAGGAGGTCGCCGTTGATCATCGCCGCCGCGCGGTAGCCGCCGCTCGCCGCGTTGACGACCTGTTCGAACGCGCCGACCGCGTTGCCGGCGGCCCAGACGCCGGGGACGGAGGTGCGGCCGGACTCGTCGACGGTGACGAAGCGGCCGAAGGGCGTCTCGTGGGTCTCGGCGCCGAGGGCGGTCAGGAGCCCGTCGCGGGGCACGGTGCGGGTGCCGACGAACAGCACCTCGCGCGGGACGACCCGGCCGTCCGCCATCCGAACCCCCGTCAGCCGGTCGTCCTCGGCGACGATCCCGGCGACCTCGCCGGTCACCACCGTGACCCCGGCCGCCGCGAGGCGGGCGGTGTCCTCGGCGGAGGGCTCGGGGGCGGTGTGCAGGAAGAGGGTGACGTCGGGGGACCACTGGGAGACCATCAGGGCCTGATGGGCCGGCATCACGGGGTGGGCGATCACTCCGAAGGCCCGGTCGCGCACCTCCCAGCCGTGGCAGTACGGGCAGTGGATGACGTCCCGGCCCCAGCGCTCGGCCACCCCGGCCACGTCCGGCAGCTCGTCCACCAGACCCGTGGTGACGACGAGCCGCCGCGCGCGCACCCGGCGCCCGTCCGCCAGGTCCAGCGCGAAGCCCTCGTCCGGCTCCGGTGTCGCGGCCGTGACCAGGCCCTTCGTCCAGTCCACCCCGTACGCGGCGATCTCCTCGCGCCCGGTCGCCAGGAGCTCGGCCGGGCTCGTGCCGTCGAGGCCGAGATAGCCCTGCATATGGGCGGCGGGCGCGTTGCGCGGCTCTCCCGCGTCGATGACCAGGGTGCTGCGGCGGGCCCGGCCCAGCACCAGGGCCGCGCTCAGGCCGGCCGCGCCGCCGCCGATCACCACCACGTCGTATTCGCTCCGCGAGCTGTGTGCGTTCATGCCGCGAGGGTCGCCACTCCCACACCCGCTTGACAAACAAAGTTGCCGTTTCTGCAATGGAGAACATGACCCAGGACGACCGCGCCGAAGACGACGACCGCATCGATGACGTCCTCACCGAGGTCGGCCCCCGCCTGCGCCGCATCCGCCGCGAACGCGGAGCGACCCTCGCCGACCTCTCCGCCTCCACCGGCATCTCCGTGAGCACCCTCTCCCGCCTCGAGTCGGGGCAGCGCAGGCCCAGCCTGGAGCTGCTGCTCCCGATCGCCCGCGCCCATCAGGTCCCGCTCGACGAACTCGTCGGCGCGCCCCCGGTCGGCGACCCCCGGGTGAAGGCCAGGCCGATCCGCCGCCACGGCCGCACCCTGTACCCGCTGACCCGCCAGCCCGGCGGCCTCCAGGCGTACAAGGTGCTCCAGGAGCCCGGTGCCGAGCAGCCCGATCCCCGGGTGCACGAGGGATACGAGTGGCTGTACGTGCTCTCCGGGCGGCTGCGCCTCGTGCTCGGCGACCACGACGTGGAGCTGGGCGCCGGGGAGGCGGCGGAGTTCGACACCCGGGTGCCGCACTGGTTCGGTCCGGCGGGGGACCGGCCGGTGGAGTTCCTGAGCCTGTTCGGCCCACAGGGCGAGCGGATGCACGTACGGGCCCGGCCGAAGAAGTCCTGAGAGCCTGGTTCCCCTCCGACCAAGCGACCGCTTAGTATGCGGTCGACCGCGCAGGACGCACGACAGCACGTGGAGGCCCGGATGCAGGCATGGCGAGTGCACGAGAACGGCGAGCCGGGCGAGGTGATGCAGCTCGACGAGGTCGCGGCGCCCGTGCCCGGGCCGGGGCAGGTACTCCTGAAGGTCCGGGCCACCGGCCTCAACTTCCCCGACGCGCTGCTCTGCCGCGGCCAGTACCAGGTGCGGCCCCCGCTGCCCTTCACCCCCGGCGTGGAGATCTGCGCCGAGACCGAGGACGGCCGCCGGGTCATCGCCACCCCCGCCCTCCCGCACGGCGGCCTCGCCGAGTACGCCGTCGCCGACGCCGCCGCGCTGCTCCCCGCGCCCGAGGCCCTGGACGACGCCGAGGCCGCCGCGCTGCACATCGGCTACCAGACCGGCTGGTTCGGCCTGCACCGCAGGGCCGCCCTGAAGGAGGGCGAGACGCTGCTCGTGCACGCCGCCGCGGGCGGCGTCGGCAGCGCCGCCGTCCAGCTCGGCAAGGCGGCCGGCGCCACCGTCATCGGTGTCGTCGGCGGCGCCGACAAGGCCGCCGTGGCCCGCGAGCTGGGCTGCGACACCGTCGTCGACCGGCACGCCGAGGATGTCGTCGCGGCCGTCAAGGAGGCCACCGGCGGCCGTGGCGCCGACGTGATCTACGACCCGGTCGGCGGCGCCGCCTACCAGCAGTCCGCCAAGCTGGTCGCCTTCGAGGGCCGGATCGTGGTCGTCGGCTTCGCCAGCGGCACCGTGCCCGCCCCCGCCCTCAACCACGCCCTGGTGAAGAACTACTCGATCCTGGGCCTGCACTGGGGCCTGTACAACCTCAAGGACCCGGCCGCCGTCCTGCGCTGCCACGAGACCCTGACCGAGTTCGCCGCCAAGGGCCTGATCAAGCCGTACGTGAGCGAGCGGGTGCCCTTCGCGGCCGCCGCCGACGCCGTGCAGCGGCTCTCCGAGGGCGTCACCACCGGCCGGCTCGTCGTCCTCCCGGAAGGAGCCCGCGCATGACCGGACACCCCGCCCCCGCCGGGACGCCCGACGCCGCCGAACTCCGGGACCGCACCCGGCGGTTGCTCGCCGGGCACCCGCCCGGCACCACCGACCGCCGCGACTTCCTGCGCGCCCGCTTCGACGCCGGCCTCGCCTGGGTGCACTACCCCGTGGGCCTCGGCGGGCTCGGCGCCCCGCGCTCCCTGCAGGCCGTCGTGGACGCCGAACTCGCCGCCGCCGGCGCCCCCGACAACGACCCGCGCCGGATCGGCATCGGCCTCGGCATGGCCGCCCCGACCCTCCTCGAATTCGGCTCCGACGCCGTCAAGGAGCGCTTCCTGAAGCCGCTCTGGGTCGGCGAGGAGGTCTGGTGCCAGCTCTTCAGCGAGCCCGGTGCCGGCTCCGACCTCGCCGCGCTCGGCACCCGCGCCGTCCGCGACGGAGAGGACTGGGTGATCAACGGGCAGAAGGTATGGACCTCCAGCGCCCATGTGGCCCGCTGGGCGATCCTCATCGCCCGCACCGACCCCGACCTGCCCAAGCACCGCGGCATCACCTACTTCGTGTGCGACATGACCGACCCCGGTGTCGAGGTCCGGCCGCTGCGCCAGATCACCGGCGAGGCCGAGTTCAACGAGGTCTTCCTCACGAACGTGCGCATCCCCGACGCCCACCGCCTCGGCGAGATCGGCGACGGCTGGCGGGTCGCCCAGACCACCCTGATGAACGAGCGGGTCTCCATCGGCGGGGCCCGCATCCCCCGCGAGGGCGGCATGATCGGCAAGGCCGCCGCCACCTGGCGGGCCCGCCCCGAGCTGCGCACCCACGACCTGCACCGGCGGCTCCTCGACCTCTGGGTGGACGCCGAGGTCGCCCGGCTCACCGGCGAACGCCTCCGCCAGCAGCTGGTGGCCGGCCAGCCCGGCCCCGAGGGCAGCGCGATGAAGCTCGGCTTCGCCCGGCTCAACCAGGCCATCAGCGCCCTGGAGGTCGAACTCCTCGGCGACGAGGGCCTGTTGTACGGGGACTGGACCATGGTCCGGCCCGAGCTCGTCGACTTCACCGGCCGCGACGCGGGCTACCGCTATCTGCGTGCCAAGGGCAACTCGATCGAGGGCGGCACCACCGAGGTGCTGCTCAACATCGTGGCCGAGCGGGTCCTCGGACTGCCGCCCGAGCCTCGCAACGACAAGGACGTCGCCTGGAAGGACCTCGCCCGATGACCGAGACGCCGGAACCGACGCCCGAGACGCCCGAGACGCCTGACACGCGCGACACGCCGGCCGCTCACCTCGATCTGCTCTACTCCGAGGCCGAGGAGGACCTGCGCGCCGCCGTCCGCTCGCTGCTCGCCGACCGGGCGGAGCCGCAGACGGTGCTCGCCCGGATCGAGGGCGAGGCCCCGTACCTCCCCGGCCTCTGGGGCGCCCTCGCCGGCGGCATCGGCGCCGCCGGACTGCTCGTGCCCGAGAAGCTGGGCGGCCAGGGCGCGAGCCACCGCGAGGCCGCCGTGGTCCTGGAGGAGCTGGGCCGGGCCGTGACCCCCGCCCCGTACCTCACCAGTGCCGTCGTCGCCACCGAGACCCTGCTCGCGCTCGGCGCCGACGACGGTCCGGTCGCCGAACTCCTCGGCGTGCTGGCAGCGGGCGAGAAGACCGCCGTGCTCGCCGTGCCGCTGTCCACGGCGCCCGGCGCCGACCCGGTGACCGAGGGCCCGGTGCCCGCCGTCGCCGACGCGGCCGCCGCCGACGTACTGCTCGTGCCGCGCGCCGACGGTCTGTACGCCGTACCGGCCGCGGAGGCCCGGATCATCCCGCAGGTGCCGCTCGACCTCACCCGCCCGCTCGCCGTCGTCGACACCACCGGCGCCGTCGGCGTCCGGCTCGCCGGCCCCGAGACCGGCGGGGCGGCGGTCCGGCGCGGACTGCTCGCCGGCGCCGGACTGCTGGCCTCCGAGCAACTGGGGCTCGCGACCTGGTGCCTGGAGGAGACCGTCCGGCACACCAGGGAGCGCCACCAGTTCAACCGGCCGGTCGGCTCCTTCCAGGCGCTCAAGCACCGGATGGCCCAGCTGTGGCTGGAGCTGGTGGGGGCCAGGGCGGCGGCCCGCGCCGCCGCCGACGCGCTGGCCACCGGCGCCCCGGACACCGAGCTGACCGTCGCCGTCGCCCAGGCGTACTGCGCGAAGGTCGCCGTGCACGCCGCCGAGGAGTGCGTCCAGCTGCACGGCGGCATCGGAATGACCTGGGAGCACCCGGCGCACCTGGCCCTGAAGCGGGCCAAGTCCGCACAGACCGCGCTGGGTTCGACCGGCCGGCACCAGGACGCGATCGCCGCCCTCGTCGACCTGCCCGCCCCGAGGTAGGGGGCGCCCGCGTCCACACCCCTCCGCTGACCGCTCATGGCGAGAGGGGTGTGGACGTCACGGCAGCCCGATCCGTCCGCCGTGCGACCGCCACCCGCACGAGGTGTCCGGCGGGCTCGTGGGAACGGCCTGCTCCGGAACGTCACCCGGATGGCCGCCACGCCATACCGCCGTCCGGATCGTCCCTTCCGTCACACTGTCCGCCGAACGCCGCAATCCCGGTGCGGCGCAAGGAGGGTGAGCCCGGTGGCCATTTCCGTATCCGTCGTCCTGCTGCTGCTGATCCTGGCCGTGATCTTTCTCCGCAACGGCGGCCTGAAGGTCTCGCACGCCGTCGTCTGCGCCCTGCTCGGCTTCTTCCTGGCCAGCACCAGCATGGCGCCGACCATCCAGAACGGGGTCGCCGCCACCGCCAACGTGGTCTCCAGCCTCAAGCCCTGACCGCCCGGGACCGCGTCACTCCGCGGTCCCGGGCGCCCGTCGTGCCACGCGCGCGGCTCACTCCATCTCGGGCATCTCGCCGACCGTCGTCCGCACGTCGATCACCGCGAACGCCGCGCCCTGCGGGTCGAGCAGCGCCGCGAAGCGTCCGAAGGGGCTGTCCATCGGGCCGAAGACCTTGCGGCCACCGGCCCGCTCGGCCGTCTCGACGGCCTTGTCGCAGTTGTCGACGCCGAAGTAGATCTGGATGTACGAGGGGATCTCCGGCGGGAAGTCGTCCGCCGTCATCACCATCCGGCCGAGCAGCGGATCGGCACCGAGGTCGAAGACCCGGTAGTCGATCTGGTCGTCCTTCATCCTCTTCGAGCCGTAGCCGAACACCGCCGTGTAGAAGGCGTCCGCCTTCGCCGGCTCGCGCGTGAACACCTCGGCCCACACGAAGCTGCCGGTCTCGCCCTGGAGCTCGAAGCCCTCGTGGATGCCGGCCTGCCAGACGCCGAACACCGTGCCCGTCGGGTCCTGCGCGAGGCACATGGAGCCGAAGTCGCCGACCTGCATGGGCTCCATCAGCAGCGTGCCGCCCGCGGCCTTGATCTTCTCGGCGGTGGCGGCGACGTCGGGGGACGCGAAGTACAGACACCAGGCCGACTGCGGCTCACCGTCCTGCCCGGGCATCGGCGGCACCACCGCCGCGACCGCCTTGCCGTTCTTGAGGGCCTGGGTGTAGTTGCCGAACTCCGAGGCGGACTCGCCGAAGGTCCAGCCCAGCACGTCGCCGTAGAACTCCTTGGCACCCTCGAGGTCGGTGAACATCGCGTCGGTCCAGACCGGCGTGCCTTCAGGTCGTGAGGCCATGACGAGACTCTCTCTTCCGCTCGATGACGTCCTTGTCTCGCCTGCCACGCTAGCCAGATCCGTCCCGGCCCGCTCGGTGACGCACGGTAGCCGGGACCGGGCTCCCGCTGCCTCAGTGCCGCGACATGACCCCGATGCCGTTCGGCACGGGCCGCTCGACGCCCCCGCTGGGATGGTTGCGTACCGTCACCGCGGGCTCGTCGGCCGTCCGCCCGACCAGCGTGGACGAGCCCCCGCCGTCCAGGCTGAACCCCTCGCTCGCACCGGACGCGGCGAGGAGCGCGGCCACCTCGGCCACCGTCATGCCCGCCCGCAGCCCCGGCGCGCCGTCCAGGGCCATCAGCAGCAGCCCCCGCCCGCCGTCGGTGCTCCCCGCCGCGGTCCGGACGGCGGCCGTCACCGTGTCCAGACCGGGCAGCGGCGCCCCGCCCCGCAGCAGCGGAAAGCCGCCCACCGCGAAGCGGTACGGCACGCCCGCGCCCTCCGCGACCAGCCGGTGCCGCACCCGCACCCGGTCGCCGACGGCCAGGGTCCGCAGCCGCCGCGCCCCGTCCTCCCGGCCCACCAGGACCTCGGTGCCCTCGGCCACCGGGCCGCGCCCGGGGGCGTCCGCGACCTCGACCACCCGCCCGTCGCGCACCGTGACCTCGTACGTCTCCGTCGCGCACGCCGCCGCCCGGTCGGTGTCCGTCCCGCACACCGCCCGGGCCCGCGAGGCCGCGCCCCAGTCGGCGGTGAAGACGCCGACCGAGCCCACCGGCAGCGCGTACTGGTTCAGCCCGCCCAGCGGGAACGCACCCGCCGGGTCCGTGACCGTGCCGTCCAGGGCCAGCCGCCCCATCCGTGCCCGGTGGTCCACGCCCACCCCGAACACCTCACGGGTGTCGGTGCCCGGCGGCAGCGCCGGACCGAACCGCTGTCCCGTCGGCACCGCCGCCTTCAGCTCCCGTCCGTCGCCGATCGCCGGACCGACCGACGCGCCGGTCGCGTCGACACCCGGGTGCTGGGTCTCCGAGATGTTGAAGAAGTCCCCGTTGACCCCGGCTATCGCCCCGCGCGCGTCCGCGAGCGCCGACAGCGGCGCCCGCGCCGCCACCGCGCCGGGATGCAGCAGATCCACCTCCACGCCCTCGGCCCGCAGGTCGACGGAGAGCAGATGCACCCGGACGAGGCCGTGCGAGGCGCTCGTCTCGAAGGCGCGGTACGCCACCCCCGGCGCCAGCTCCTGCCACGGGTCCGTCGCCAGGGCCGCCGTCGGGGCGGCCGTCGCTCCGGGGGCGAGGCCGAGGGCAAGCGCGCACCAGGCGAGCAGCAGCGCCACCACCGTCCGCGCACGCACACATGGATCCGCCACAGCTCCCCCCCGGGTCCCCTGCCATCCCCTCAAATGTCCCAAATGACACGATGGTTGACCAGACACTCGTTCGGGTGAACGGTCAGCGGCGGAACTCCCGTGCCTGCGGGAACAGTTCCTTCACCAGCGTCCAGAACACCGGGAAGTCCGGGATGTCCTTGGCCTCCCGCGCCCAGCGGCCCGCCCCCGCCGTGCGCACCACCACGAGCCCGTCCCCGCGCCACTCACAGCCCCGCACCCGCTCCCACGGCGCCGTCCCCGACGGCAGCGCGATGCCCTCGCCGGCGAGGGCGACCTCGCCGAACGCGACCCGCTCGCCCGCCTCCAGGGCGGTCACCGCCGGCTGCAGCGCGCGGCGCACCGTCTCGTCCAGGACGATCTGGGCCAGCTCGCGGATCTGCGAGTCCGCCGGCCGTGGCACGACCTCCTCGTTGAGGAACCCGCCGACCGTGACCCCCGCGGGCCCGTCGGTCAGCAGCCGGTAGGCGTAGTGGGTGCCGGTGTAGCCGCCGTTCACATAGGTCCGGGTGACGTCCTGGTGCATCGCCGTGACGGACCGCCAGGGCACCGCCCGCGCCGTACCCGACTCGCCCGGACACACCAGACCCCGCTCGTACAGGTACACGTACTCGCCGGGGCGGAGCGGCGGCGGCGCCGGCGGGCGGAAGGAGCGCCACAGGAACCAGCCGAGCGCCCCGAACGGGACGAGCAGCAGCGGGATCCCGAGCCCGGGCCCCGCCCATCGCGTGGCCAGGGCGGGCAGCGAAAGGCCCGCCATCGCGAGCAGCAGCAGCGGCACGGAGCGCCGCCCCCGCACCCGTAACGCCCGCGCGCCGTCCCCGTGCCGCGCCCGGAAGCCCCGTAGATACACCCCGAGTCCCGCCTCGCGCGCAGCCCGCGTCGCCGCCTCGTCCGGCGGTGGCACCGTCACCCGGTCGATCCGCTCCATCGCGCATCCCCCCGACGGCATGATGTCACCGCCCGGCGGCCGGTGCCATCGGGTAGCGGTGGAACGGGCCCTCCGTGAGCGGGACTTCGGGGTAGGCGAAGGCGAGGGTCTGGGCGGAGGGGTGGAAGAGCGGGGTCGGGAGGGCGGTCGGGGGGAACCAGGACCAGCGGGCGATCTTGTCCGGTTCGGTGACCGTCGGGGTGCCGGTGTGGGTGCGGACCGCGGTCGCCGCCGTCACGCGGGTGAGGGCGGCGGAGCTCGCGGTGTCGAGGATCAGGCCGAGGACGGAGACGTCGGCGGGGTCGGCGACCAGGCCGGTCTCCTCGGCGAGTTCGCGGACCGCCGCGGCCTCCAGGGACTCGCCCGGCTCCACCTTCCCGCCGGGCAGCTCCCACACCCCGGAGTGGTGCAGCCCGAGCAGCACCCGTCCCGCCGGGTCGGTCACGACGACGCCCGCGCCGAGCGAGGCGTGGGCGGGCGGCGGTGTGGCGTTGCGGTCGGCGATGCTCATCGGACTCCTCGGCCGGGGACGTACACGTACGCCCCCACCCAACACCACGCCGCCGACGGTCACAGGACCGCGATGCCCATGCCGCCGCCCCGGTACTCGCCGGTGCCGGGCGGGGTGCCGTCCGTGGCGGGGGCCTTTGTCGCGGGAGGCGTGGTGCCCGCGGGACGGCTCTCGGCGGGCTCCCAGGGACACGGGGGTCGGGCGGACGGGCGGACGGGTGGACGGTCCGCCTCCGCCACCCATGCTCCGTCCGCTCCCGCCCCACCCGGGTCAACCGATCGGCCGACCCTGCGGCATACTGACGCCGCCTTGATCAACAGATTGTTTAAGGAGGAGTCTTGGCCGCGAGCTTCAAGACCGTCATCGAGGTGGGTCCCGCCCACCTCGCCCAGGCCGAGGGCCTGGCCCGCGCCTTCCAGGACGCGATCGCCCCCGCCACCGTCAACTTCGACTTCGAGCACATCCACACCGCCGCCGCGGCCCTTCCCGACAGCACCGTCGTCCGGATGGTCCGCGGCTGGGGCCTCCAGGAGGAGGCGCCCGTCCTGGTGATGGTGCTCTCGCTCAAGGAGGCCGTCCGCCAGGCCCTGCCGCCCGAGGCGGCGGAGGCCGGGTTCTGGGACACCGTCGAACGCGAACTGGTGTCCGCGTTCACCGGCCTCGCCGGCCAGGAGGGCCGGCCCGGCCTCACCTACTACGAGGAGGGCGCCGACCGCACCTGCTACTACCGCGACCTGTTCTTCGCCCTCCAGGACGCGGAGACCGGCGCCCACCTCTACGCCATCGCCTTCTGCGTCGACGTCACCGTCGGCCTCGACAAGGCCCGGGCCGGCGCGCTCGCCATGACCGACACCGTCCCCTTCGCGCTCCGGCTCAACGCCATCGTCGTCCGCCAGGACCTCGCCCTCACCTCCGCCTGACCGCGCGGAGTCCGTACCTACGCGACAGGTCGCGGCCCGCCGTCCCGGGCCATGGCCAACCGCCGTACCGGACGGTAGCGTCCGTGCCTCAGGGGGAACCGGCCGGCGGACGAAGGGCGAAGGGCACGATGAACCAGCGGTTCGGCGACTACCAGAACGAGATCTATCTCAACGGCCTGTTCGGCACCCTGCCGAAGCTCCCCATGGACTTCGCCGGACTCGAACGGCGCGCCCAGGCCGCCCTCCCGCCCTCCCTCTGGTCCTACGTCGCCGGCGGCGCGGGCGACGAACGCACCCAGCGCGCCAACGCCGAGGCCTTCCACCGGTGGGGCCTGGTGCCCCGGATGATGGTCGGCGCCGCTCAACGCGACCTCACCGTCGACCTGTTCGGAATGCGGCTGCCCACCCCGCTGCTCATGGCCCCGGTCGGCGTCATCGGCCTGTGCGCCCAGGACGGCCACGGCGACCTCGCCACCGCGCGCGCCGCCGCCCGTACCGGCGTACCCATGATCGCCTCCACCCTGACCGTCGACCCCCTGGAGGAGGTCGCCGAGTCCCTCGGCGACACGCCCGGTCTCTTCCAGCTCTACACCCCGACCGACCGTGCCCTCGCCGAGAGCCTGGTGCGGCGCGCCGAGGAGGCGGGCTACCGCGGCATCGTCGTCACCCTCGACACCTGGGTCACCGGCTGGCGCCCCCGCGACCTCGCCACCGGCAACTTCCCCCAGCTGCGCGGCCACTGCCTCGCCAACTACACCTCCGACCCGGTCTTCCGGGCCCGGCTCGCCAAAGCGCCCGAGGAGGATCCGCAGGCCGCCGTCCTGGAGTGGACCGGGATCTTCGGCAACCCGCTGACCTGGGACGATCTGCCCTGGCTGCGCTCGCTCACCAGCCTGCCGATCGTCCTCAAGGGCATCTGCCACCCCGAGGACGTGCGCCGCGCCCGGGACGGCGGCGTCGACGGGATCTACTGCTCCAACCACGGCGGCCGTCAGGCCGACGGCGGTCTGCCCGCCCTCGACGCGCTGCCCGACGTGGTCGCCGGCGCCGACGGACTGCCCGTGCTCTTCGACTCGGGCGTCCGCAGCGGCGCCGACGTCGTCAAGGCGCTGGCCCTCGGCGCCACGGCCGTGGCCGTCGGCCGGCCGTACGCCTACGGGCTCGCCCTCGACGGCACCGACGGCATCGTCCACGTCCTGCGCTCACTGCTCGCCGAGGCCGACCTGATCATGGCCGTGGACGGCTACCCGACCCTCGCCGACCTGCGCGCGGAGGGCGCCCTGCGGCGACTCCCGTAGCGATACGGGGCGGCTCAGCGCCGGCCGAGGACCTCGGCGATCCGCGAGAAGCCGTCCGCGCCGTGGCCGAGGGCGACCGTGCGGCGGGCCAGGCCCTCGGCCGCCCGCATCACGCCCGCGTCGATGCCGTGCGCGTCGGAGGCGTGCACGATGTGCGCCATCGTGGACACCGCAGAGGTCAGCGGATTGCCCTCGCCGGAGAACCCGCCGTCCTGCACGTCCCCGGCCAACTCCTCGAACAGCGGCGGCAGGATCGCGCCGATGCCCTGGGCGTACGGGGCCAGTTCGCGCGGTGCGATGCCCTCCGCGCCCGCCACCGCGAGGGCGTGCACATAGCCGGCCATCGACGTCCAGAAGATGTCGAGCAGCGCGATGTCGTACGCGGCGGCCCGGCCGATGTCCTCGCCGAGGTGGCTGTGGGTGCCGCCGAGGAGGTCGAGCACCGGGCGGTGCGCGTGGTACAGCTCCTCGGGGCCGGCGTGCAGGAACACCGCGTGCGGGGTGCCGATGGTGGGGGTCGGGGTCATGATGGCGCCGTCGAGATAGGCGATGCCGTGCTCGCCGGCCCACCGCCCGGTGTCCCGGGCCCGGTCGGGGACGTCGGCGCTCAGATTGACCAGGGTCCGCCCCTTGAGCGCCGCCGTGACGGCGTCCTGGCGCAGTACGGCGTCGGTGGCGTCGTAGTTGACCAGGCAGACCACGGTCAGCGGGCTCGCGGCGACCGCCTCGGCGGCGCTCGCGGCCCCGGTCGCGCCCCGTTCGAGCAACTCGCGGTCCCGGCCCGGCGTACGGTTCCACACGGTCGTACGCACTCCGGCGGCGACGAACGCGCCGGCGAGCGCCCGGCCCATCGGGCCGAGCCCGAGCACGGTGACGGCGCGGTCGGCGGAGGGGGCTGCGGGCAGCGGGGAAGAAGACATGGCGGAACTTCCTTGTCATGAGGAAAGGCTGGGCAGAGGGCATGGCCGAGGAGAGCGAAGGACGGAACGGATGACGCGTCAGCGGGCCGAGGACACCGACGTGTGCGGAGTGACCGCGGCCGTCGCGGTGATCGACGGCAAGTGGAAGACCCTGCTGCTGTGGCTCCTGGAAGCCGGCCCGCACCGGCCCGGCGAACTGCGCCGGAAGATCCCGGACATCAGCGAGAAGGTGCTGACCCAGGCGCTGCGCGAGATGGAGTCGGACGGTCTGGTGCACCGCGAGGTGCACGACGTGAAGCCGCCGAAGACCGTCTACTCGCTCACCGGCGAGGGCCGCGAGCTCTCCGAGGCGCTGGCCCCGGTCGCCGCGTGGGGCCACCGGCGGCTCGACCGGCTGGTCGCGGAGCGCGTCGTACCGTCCTGAGGTTTCTGGTGTCGCAGGGTTCCTTCGCTCTTCCTTCCGGTCCGTTCCCTCGGTCGAGACCAGCCTCTCCCGGGGGCGGTGGGGCGACAAGTACCCACTTATTTGTGGGTACCTGCCGCCCGGACCCCGATACCGCGCTACCCCGCCTGCTCCGCGGCCGTACGCGCACGGCTCCGGCGCAGCCACCGGCGGCGCCGGGGCCGGTCCGGCAGCCAGCCGAAGGCCAGCGAGCTGCCGACGAGACCGAGGAGCATGCCGACGAAGAAGCCGCCCAGGTTGGACGTGACCCAGCTGGCGAGCGAGGCGAGCACGCCGATCACCGAATAGAACAGGCGCTGGCGGGGGTTGAACACGATGAGCAGCCCGCAGACCGTCATCACGATCGGCAGCACATAGCCCGCCAGGCTGTCGGCGCCGGCGGCGAGGACCACCGAGATGCTGGCCCGCTGGGTCAACAGGATCTCCGCGCCGCCGAGCGCCAGGGCGAGGCCCGCCCCGAAGGGCCGCCGGTGCCGCCAGCGCCGGAAGGCCCGCCAGGGATGCCGGCGGCGCCTGCCGGCCGGCTCGCCGCTCGGGGGCCCGGGGGCCTCCGCGACGACCTCGTCCGTGCCCGGTGCCATGGTCAGCAGCCCTCCGAGCTGAAGTTCATGTGCAGGTCGGGCAGGGTGAAGCGGACGGCGGTGGTGGCGTAGTTGGTCTGCCGCAGATCATTCAGCCGCACCGTGTCCGCCTGCTGGCCGAAGGAGCCCAGCGGGCCCTTGACCGGCGGCTTCTCGAAGGTGCTGGCGTCCCCGCCGATCTCGATGTTGTCGAAGTCGGCGATCTTTCCGGTGATGTCGGTCGAGTCGGTGGTGAGCCCGGAGGCCTTGACCGGGGTGCCCTTGTCGCCGGCGGTGATGTGCAGGTAGGTGCCGCCGAGTTCGACGCTCTGGCACAGGTTGGTGAGCTTCGCCTCGCGGATCGCGGTCACGATGACGAGCACCTGGCCGCCGGTGTCGCCCGCGTTGGGACTCCCCTCGGGCATGTTGTCGAGCGCGCCGAACTGCCCGAAGCCGGTGCCCTCCAGGGAGTCCGCGGAGACCACGAACGGCATGCCGGAGATGGCGAACTGGGCGGCGAGCGCGCCCTGGGCGGTGAGCACCACCAGGGCCGACGCGGCAAGGAGGGCGGGGACGCCCATCAGGGCGGCGCGGCGGTAGCGCACCCCGCCGCGTCTGTCGGTCGCGGCGGTGGCGCGGGCGGGCGTCGCGTCGGGGTCGGTGGTGCCTTCGGACAGGGCCATGCGTTGCTCCTGACATGGATGAGGAAACGGAGCGCGGCGACGTCCTGGCGCGGACGGTTCCCCATCCACCTGGGTCTTCCCGGGATCGTGCGGAGGCGGCGGTGCCGCAGGGAACCGAAACGGACCGTACGCGCCGTTATAAGGCGCGTCAACTACTCGGTAACAAATGCCTGTTGACGATCACTCAGGGATTCTGGGTACCGCGCCGCCGGGCCATCCGAAGGGTGCCACGACCACGTGCACGAGCACGTCCAGGAGCGCCCCGACCCCCTCGCCCGGGCCGGTGGCCCCCTCGCCCCGCGGCGTTTCCGCG
Organism: Streptomyces sp. NPDC051909; assembly: GCF_040681095.1. Taxonomy (NCBI): domain Bacteria; kingdom Bacillati; phylum Actinomycetota; class Actinomycetes; order Kitasatosporales; family Streptomycetaceae; genus Streptomyces; species Streptomyces sp. NPDC051909. The sequence continues at coordinate 188,419 of NZ_JBFAYA010000008.1, forward strand.
CCCTCCCCGAAACGCCCCTCGTCCACCGCCCGCAGCAGCGCGGCGTGCACCGCGCCCACCACCGTGTCCACCAGCTCGTCCCGCGGCACCCCCGGCGGACCCGCCGGGGCATCCGAGAAGAACAGTCGAAAACTGGCCAGAAGTTCGGCGCGTGCCCGGCGCCCCGCCGGGCCCACCGACTCGATCTCGGCCACCATCGTGGCGAAGGCCGGATTGCGTGCCAGCAGGCCGAGCAGCACCCCGAGGCCGCCCCGTACCGCCGCCGGCCAGTCGACCGCGCCGCCGGTCTCCTCGTACGCCCGCTGCATGGCCCGCAGCACCGTCTCGGTGCCGCCCCGGAAGGCCGCGAGCACCGCGTCCTCCTTGCCGGAGAACAGCTCGTAGAAGACCGGACGGGTCACTCCGGCGGCCCGGCAGATGTCGCTGATCCGCGCGCCCGTGTAGCCGTTGGCCGCGACCGTGCGCGCCACCCCGTCGAGCAGCCGCTCCCGCTGCCGCGAGGCGACCTCCTCGGGCGTCAGCCGGCGCGGCCCGGGGCGCAGCGAGCGCTCGGGCTCGCGGCCCGTGCGGGCCCCCGGCAGGACCAGTTCCTCCTCGGCGCCCCGAACGCTCGTCATCGGCCACATCCTTCGGTGGTTGTTGACGTCACATACCCGGCAGGATTACAACCCTCGTGGGTTTTCCTCTCGGTGCTCCGGGCGAACACCGGTGGAGCCGCACCCCCGTGGGACGGGATGCGCCGCCGCCGCGCACCGCACACCGAGTATTACGCTCCACCCCGTATCGCGACACCGCTGTCGGAGATCCGTGGCGCCGGATCGCTCCGGCGGTGGCCGTCGCCGCACGGCGCCCCCGCGTCACCATGTCACCCGCATCGACGCCCCGTCATGGCCGGGCACGTGCGCGTGACGTGATCCCCCGCGCGGCGCGCCCCTCCGTACCTCCCCCTGTGCGTACGTCCCCCGTACGCACGGGCCCGCGCAGCCACACGCAATCCGCCGAGTTCTCTCTCACCCTCCGCCTTCGTGCGAAAGGAACCCCCATGGACAAGCGTGCTCTCTCCGCTGCCTTAGGTGCCGCCGTCGCCGCCGTTCTCGCGGTCACGGCCTCCGCCTCCGCGACCGCCGCGGCCGGCGAGGTCCTCACCACCGGAAGCTCCGGCGGCCCCGCCGTGGCCGTCGGCGACGTCCTGTCGGCCTCCCTCGCCACCGGTACCCAGGCGCGGATCGCCACCACCTCGGGCGGCAGCACCGGCATCACCTGCAACACCTCGGCCTTCACCGCCACGGCCACCGCCAACCCCGCCGCGCCCGGCACCGCCACCGAGTCCGTCACCGCTCACACCCTGAGCAACTGCACCACCAACATCATCGGCGCCACCGGTGTGCAGAGCATCACCGTCAACAACCTGCCGTTCAACGCGGCGGTCAGCTCCGGCGGCACCCTCACCGTCACGGCCGGCGCCGCCGGCCCGATCCAGACCACCCTCAAGGTCAGCACGATCCTCGGCACCTCGACCTGCGTCTACCGGGCCGGCAGCCTCACCGCCACCCCCAACAACGCCGACAACTCGCTCACCTTCAGCAACCAGCTCTTCACCAAGTACAGCGGCCCGGGCACCTGTCCGGGCAGCGGCTACTTCAGCGCCAAGTACGGCCCGGTCCTCGACACCAGCCAGGCGGGCAGCCCGGCCGTGTTCGTGAACTGACCGCCTGACCCGTACGGCACGGGGCGGCCCCGGAGCCCGCGGGCTCCGGGGCCGCCCAGCAGGTCGGGCACCCGCGTCGACGAGCTCCCCAAGGGGCCGACCGGCAAGATCCTCAGGCGTGAGATCACCGTCACCACGCCCGTCGACGAGCGTCAGAGCGCGTCCGGACCCCGCTGACCCGTGCGCACACGGACCACCGTCTCCACCGGGACCGCCCACACCTTGCCGTCGCCGATCTTGCCCGTGTGGGCGGCGCGGACGATGGCGTCGATGACGGGCTCCGCGTCGGCGTCCTCGACGACGACCTCGATACGGGCCTTCGGGACCAGGTCCACCCGGTACTCGGCGCCCCGGTACACCTCGGTGTGGCCGCGCTGGCGCCCGTAACCACTGGCCTCGGTGACCGTGAGCCCGTTGATGCCGAGCTCCTGGAGGGCGGTCTTCACCTCGTCGAGGCGGAACGGCTTGATGATCGCGGTGATCAGCTTCATGCGGAGGGCTTCCTGTCCTTGACGGGCGAGGCGACGGGCGAGGTGACGGGGGACGCGGCGTGCAGCGGCGCGCCGCCGTGGCCGAGCACGCCGTGATCGTAGGCGGTCTCCGCGTGCACCGTCTGGTCGAGTCCCGTCAGCTCCTCCTCGGCGGAGGCCCGCAGCCCCATCACCCGGTCGAGGGCCTTGCCGATCCCGTACGTGACGAGGAAGGTGTACGCCGCCACGGCCGCCACCGCGAGCGCCTGCCGGCCGAGCAGGCCGAGCCCGCCGCCGTAGAACAGGCCCTCCGTGCCGCCGGTCATCACCGAGGTCGCGAACAGGCCGATCAGCAGCGTGCCGACGACACCGCCGGCGAAGTGCACGCCCACGACGTCGAGCGAGTCGTCGTAGCCGAAGCGGAACTTCCAGGCGACCGCGTACGAGCAGACGACCCCCGCGGCCAGACCGACCGCGGCCGCGCCGGGCATCGCGACGACCCCGCAGGCCGGAGTGATCGCCACGAGCCCGGCGACCGCGCCGGACGCCGCGCCGAACGTGGTCGGGTGCCCGTCGCGCCGCTGCTCGACGAAGAGCCAGCCGAGCAGGCCGGTGCACCCGGCGACCAGGGTGTTGAGGAGGGACGCGGCAGCCAGACCGTTCGCCCCGAGCGCCGAGCCGCCGTTGAAACCGAGCCAGCCGAACCACAGCAGACCCGCGCCGAGCAGCACCATCGGCAGGTTGTGCGGCCGCATCGCGTCCTTCTTGAAGCCGATGCGCGGGCCGAGCACCAGGCACAGCGCGAGCCCCGACGCGCCCGACGCGATCTCGACGACGAGTCCGCCCGCGAAGTCGAGGGCGCCCAGCGACTGCGTGATCCAGCCGCCGGGACCCCACACCCAGTGCGCCACGGGAACGTATACGAGCAGCGTCCACACCGGTACGAAGACCAGCCAGCCCGCGAACCTGGTGCGGTCCGCGACCGCGCCGCTGATCAGCGCCGCCGTGATGATGGCGAAGGTCAGCTGGAAGGTGCTGAAGAGCAGGGTGGGAACCGTGCCGGTGAGGGTGTCCGGACCGATGCCCGCAAGACCGAGGTGGCCCAGGCCGCCGATGAGGCCGGCGAAGGCGTCGTCGCCGAACGCGAGCGAGTAGCCCGCGACCAGCCAGACCACCGTGACCAGGGCGATGGACACGAAGCTCATCATCAGCATGTTGAGGACGCTCTTCGTGCGGACCATGCCCGCGTAGAACAGGGCCAGGCCCGGTGTCATCAGCAGTACGAGCGCGGTGGCGGCGAGCAGCCAGGCGGTGTCGCCGGTGTCGAGCCGGGGTGCGGCGGCGAGGGGCATCAACGGTCTCCTCCTACGGGGGTCGGGGGAGAGCCTCACGGCCGCGCGTTTCGCGATGCCTACGCCGACGTTTCCGCCGTGTTTCGCGATCAGCCGCGGTGCTGCTCCCAGTACCGCGTGTGCGGCAGGTCGTCGTCCAGCCAGTAGGCGTCGTCCTCGGTGACCACGAGCAACTCCTCCCACTTCACCCCGATCTCGCCCTTTCCGATGTGCGGCTCGACGGCCCACAGACCGGGCTCGCACGGCTGGTCGGCGCCCTCGTTCCACAGCGGCGTCCGGTTCAGGCCCGGACGGATCGCGGAGGAGAGGAGGTGGCCGCTCAGGTAGGCGAGGGCCTGCGGGCTGAAGCCGTTGATCCGGAAGGTGGGCAGGCGGGTGCCGGGCACTTTGCCGACCCGGTGCGCGATGACCGAGCCGGGGTAGTAGCTGTGGATGTTCTCGAAGCCCTGGTCGGCGATCAGTCCGTCGACCTCCCGGTAGATCCGGGCCTGGGTGGCACCGCCCCTGACCAGGTCCAGGATCAGGGCGCGGTACGGCTCGAGCGCCATCCGCGCCTCGTGGAACTCCTCGCTGTCGTCGCCGCCCAGCGTGCACGAGTAGCCCATGTCGCAGGCGATGTCGCCGACCACCGGACCGACGTCGAGGATGACGGCCTCGCCGTGCCGCAGCGGGCGGTCGGTCGGCTGGAACTGCTTGCCGAAGTGGGCCATCTTCGGGTTGAGCAGGCTGGCCAGCGCGCCGCCCTTGGGCTTGGTGAAGTCCCGGAACCTGGTCCGCTCCCCGAACCACGCGAAGCCGTAGTGGAAGAAGCGGTTCACTCCGTGGTCCCGGAGCCAGTCCTCGACGGCCCGCGCGGCCTGCTTCTCGGTGATCCCCTCGTACAGCTGCGCCTCGACGGCCGCCACCGCCTCGTAGGCGAGTCGTTGGGCCGCCTTGAAGTCGGCGAGTTCCTGCGGGGTGAAGTGTTCCTTGGCCATGGGAGGGGAGCCTCTCGGAGGAGTGACGGGTGAGTGGGGCGTGCGGGGGAGTGCGGCGGTCGCTACGAGGCGGGGGCGTCGCGGAGCGCGCGCTTGAGGATCTTGCCGGTGGCGTTGGTGGGCAGCGCGTCGCGGAACTCCACCAGGCGCGGGTACTTGTAGCTCGCCATGGTCTCCCTGCACCAGGCGACGAGCTCGTCCTCGGTGAGCGCCGCACCCGGCGCGCGTACGACGCAGGCCTTGACCTCCTCGCCGTGCCGCTCGTGGGGGACGCCGATGACCGCGGCCATGCTCACCGCGGGGTGGGTGTGCAGGACCTCTTCGATCTCCCGCGGGTAGACGTTGAACCCGCCGCGGATGATCAGGTCCTTGGCGCGGTCGACGATGTAGTACCAGCCGTCGGTGTCCCGGCGGGCCAGGTCGCCGGTGCGGAACCAGCCGTCGCGGATCACCTCGGCGGTCGCGTCGGGGCGGCCGTGGTACCCCTTCATGACGTTGTGGCCGCGCACGGCGATCTCGCCCACGGCGTCGGGGCCCTCGACGGTGGACCAGTCCTCGGCGATCAGGGCCACTTCGACACCCCAGATCGGCCGCCCGATGGAGCCGGGCCGGACGTCCTCGCCGCGGGGCGAGAAGGTGGCGACCGGGCTGGTCTCCGACAGGCCGTACCCCTCCCGGACGGTCACGCCGAACCGCTCGCCGAAGCGGCGGTGGATCTCCACCGGCAGGGCGGCGCCGCCGGAGACGGCCGTGCGCAGATGCGCGGCGATCGGCTCCACGCCGGCGCCGGCGGTGTCCTCGCCGAGCAGCGCCCAGTACATGGTGGGCACGTCGGCGAAGAACGTGACGGAGTGGCGCCGCATGAGGGCGAGGGCGTCGGAGGCCTGGAAGCGGGGCAGCAGGACCAGGGTGGCGCGGGCGGACAGTCCGGCGTTCATCTGCACGGTCTGGCCGAAGGAGTGGAAGAGCGGCAGGGTGACGAGGTGGACGTCGTGCTCGGCCTCGCCGAAGAGCTTGTGGCAGGCCAGGGCGTTGAACGCCATGTTGGCATGGCTGAGCTCGGCGCCCTTGGGGCGGCCGGTGGTGCCCGAGGTGTAGAGGATGACGGCGGTGTCGTCGGCCTCGGTCGGCACGGTGTCGAAGTCGGCGCTCTGTCCGGCGAGCGCCGTGCCCAGCGACTCGACTCCCGGGACGGGGGACTCGGTGGTGGCGGCGTCGGCCGTCATCAGGAAGAAGTGCTCGCAGCCCGGGGTCTGCCCGAAGCCGGAGAAGCCCTCCTGCCCGAGGGGCAGTTCGGACGAGCCCTCGAAGCAGAAGTAGGCCCTGGCCCCGGAGTCGGCCAGGTGGTAGGCGATCTCGCGGCCCTTGAGCAGCACGTTGAGCGGGACGACCACGGCGCCGGCCTTGAGGATCCCGTAGTAGACGATCGGGAACCACGGCAGGTTGGGGCAGGACAGGGCGACCTTGTCGCCGGGCCGGATGCCACGGTCACGCAGCAGGCCGGCCACCCGGCGGGCCTCGGTGTCCAGTTCGGCGTAGCTGAGCCGCTGCTCGCCCAGGACGACGGCGGTGCGGTCGGGGACGGCGCGGGCGCTGTCCTCCAGCATGACGGCGAGGTTGTGCATGGGAACTCCGTACGGTGCGAGGGTGCGGGGGCAGGAGGACGGGGGTCAGCGGAGCCGGGGATCAGAGGACCGGGGGATCAGAGGACCGGGGGATCAGAGGGGCCGCGGATCAGAGGGCGGCGGCGGCCTGCGGGGCGTCGCCGGCGGCGTCCGTACGCAGTTCCCGCTCGTAGCTGCGCGAGGCGGTCCACAGCGAGGCGGCGGCACCGGCGCAGAACAGCGGCATCAGGGCGAGGGCGGCGGCGATGCCCAGGGTGTCGGAGAGCCAGCCGGTGAGCAGCGGGCCCACCGCAAGGCCGAAGAGGTTCTGGATCAGCGTGACCATGCCGAGCGCGGTGGCACGGACCTTCGGATCGACCACGTCCATCACGCACGCGGGGACCGGGCCCACCGCCGCCGTCACCGCGAAGGCGCCGGCGACGATCAGGACCAGCTGCACGGGGCCGGCCGGTACCCAGGCGAAGGCGGGGGTCAGCAGGGCGAGCGCGAGCAGAGCGAGACCCGCCGGCAGGCTCAGCTTGCGCCGGGCCCGGACCGCCCCGGCCCGGTCGGCCGCGTAGCCCAGGACGACCGTGCCGACCGCGCCGGCGACGACCGCCGCAGCCGACACCGCGCCGGCCTTGGCACTGGTGTAGTCGTGGGTACGGGTGAGGTAGCTGGGCAGCCACGCGTAGAGCGTGGAGAGCACCACCAGCTGCAGGGCGCCACCCAGGTACGAGGCGACGGCGGTCCGGCTGCGGAAGAGCCCGGCCAGGGTGCCTCGTGTACGGACCGGCGGTGCACCGGCCGCGGCGGCCGGGCTCGCTCCCGGGGTGCGCCCCTCGCGTACCCGCAGGAACAGCAGAGCCAGGATCAGGCCGGGCGCGGCGAACACCGCGAGCGTCATGCGCCAGCCGAGCGAGGGCACCATCAGCCCGCCCAGGAGGACGCCCAGGACCACACCGAGCGGCCCGGCCGCCTGGAGCGCGCCGACCACCGTCGCCCGCAGTCGCTGCGGGAACAGGCCGGCCATGAGGGCGCCGCCGGCCGGCCCGTAGCCGGCCTCGCCGAGCCCGATGGCCGCCCGGGCCGTCAGGAGCTGGGCGTAGTTGCCGACCATGGCGCAGGCCATGGCGGCCAGGCTCCAGACCGTGCCCATCACGGCGATGGACTTCGCCCGGCTCCAGCGATCGGCCACCAGCGCGAAGGGCAGCGCACCGAGGGCCACGGTCACGGAGACGACGGAGACCAGGGCCCCGAGCCGGGTGTCCGACAGTCCCCACTCCTCCTTGAGGAGGGGGAAGGTGGCGACGATGATCTGGCGGTCGACGAAGTCCGTGAGCATCAGCGCGAAGGCGAGCGCGAACACGGTCCAGGCGTAGCGCCGGGAGACCGGCGGCTCCGAGCCCGGCGAACCGGGCGAGCCGGGCGCGCCGGGCGCCGGGAGCACCGCCGGGGTGGGCGAGGGGCTGTCCATGGGAGACCTCCGGGGCGGGGGTGTTCTTCTCGGGGCGGGGGCGGGTCAGCCGACGCGGCGGACGGCCGGTGCGTGCCAGGTGCCGTCCAGGACCTCGGGCCGGGGCCAGAACAGGCGCAGCATGAGGTTGAAGGAACCCTCCGGCGCGGGCAGCCAGTTGGAGTCCAGACCCTCGGCGGGCGCCGCGTGCTGGATCAGCAGCGTCAGCGAGCCGTCGGCGTTGAACTTCAGCGCGTCGCGGTCGCCGATGGCGTACCGGTCGATCGGGTTGTCGACGAAGAACTGCCGGTCGTTGTACATCGTCAGCGACCAGAAGGCGTTCACCGGCGGAAGGCCGTCGGCGGCGAAGTGCAGCTGGTAGCGGTTGCGGCCGTGCAGCGGCTCGCCGTCGCCGTCGACCCGGCACACCGGGTAGACCGCGTCCTGCGGGAGGTTCGCGCCCAGGCCGATCAGCGTGACCGCGGCCCGCTGCAGGTAGTCCGTCCCGTAGGCGCCGATCTCGACCGGGGTCATCCAGCCGTCGCCGACCCGCGCCCGCGGCCTGCGGCCGGCCTCCTGCACCCGGGCCAGGCCCTCGGCCGCGCCCTTGGCGATCGCCTGCCGGGCCTCGGGGCTCAGGGAGTCCCAGTCGAACGGCCGGCCCGGGACGACGCCCAGCCGTGCCATCCGCTCCACCATGGGGGCGTCGTCGGCCTTCGCGGGATTGCCCGCCATGAGGTGGGCGGCCATCGCGAAGAACGTCTCGGGAGCCAGTGCGGCCACCTGGTCGACCGGCGCGGTCACCAGGTCCACCGGGCCGGGGCCCGCCTCCATGGCCGAAGCCGAAGCCGAAGCCGAAGCCGAAGCCGAAGCCGAAGCCGAAGCCGAGGCGGAGTCGGCGCGGGTGTCGGTGTCGGTGCCGGTGAGCGGTGTCAGCCGGTAGCCGGCCTGGACGGCGTGCACTGCCGGACAGTCCGACGCACCGTTGACCTGGGTACGGCCGATGATCGCGACCATGGAGGTGGGCGCGTCGATCCGCTCCACCCCGTCCGGCAGCTCGCCCGCCCAGCCCGGGCCGACCAGGGCGAACTCGCCGGCGGCTCCGCCCGTGGTACGGGAGCCGGGGCAGGCGAAGACGTTGGTCCAGGCGTCGTACAGCGGGAGCAGGAAGTACCGCCCGCGGGTCTCGGGCACGGAGAGCCGCACCGGCCCGGCCGACAGGTCCAGCCAGGCCAGCGAGTACAGCGTGTCCGCGTTCGGGCTGACCACGCCCTCGAACGAGGCGTCCGGGGTGACCGGCAGATGGGCGAAGGTGTTCGGCGCGGCACTGCCGGGGACGACCGCGCCTGTAGTGGTCATCTGGCGTCTGGTCAGCTCCATGGTGACCAGCGGATAGGCGAAGACGTACGCCTCGGCGGCCGGCGCCCTCAGCGCGGCCGACTCCCCGGCGGTCTGGGTCTCGGTCGTGGTCACGGGATCTCCTTGGGGCGGTGGCGGTGGCGGTGGCTGTGCTGATGCGCAGATGCCGGACCGGGCCGGTCCAGGTCAGGGCGGGGACGGCACGACACGGCACGGCCGGCAGGGCCGGGAATCGAACTGCGGCTCGGACGCCGGAGCGCTTGGATCCGGACGCTACCCGGCCGAAAGACGACGTGCTTTGCCTTCGACGGCGAATGACTTAGCATTTCGCGACACCACGTCCAGCTCAGGAGATCAGTCGGGGAGACCACCGTGGAATTGCGGATGCGCACCACCGGACTGGCCAACTACGTCGACCTCGCCCGCTCCCTGCGGGCCGACCCGTCGGCCCTGATGCGCGGCGTCGGCCTGGACCCGGCCGCGCTCGCCGCCGCCGACCGCTGGCTGCCCGTGGCCGCGGTCGCCCGGCTCCTGGAGGACACCGCCGCCGCCACCGGCTGCCCCGACTTCGGCCTGCGGCTCGCCGAGCTCTCCCGCTTCTCGAACCTCGGCCCCATCGGCCTCGTCGCCCGAGAGGAGCCCTCCGTACGGAGCGCCCTGGAGCTGCTGATCCAGCACCTCCACCTCTACAACGAGGCCCTGCGAGCCGAGATCACCCTCAGCAACGGTCTGGCCGGGATCTGGGTGGACCTGGCCCTCGACTCACCGCCCGACAGCCGCCCCCAGGCGACGGACATGCTGGTCGGGGTCTGCCACGCTCTCATCGGCCGACTGATCGGCGCCGACTGGACGCCGGTCGGCGTCCCGCTCGGCCACACCGCCCCGGACGACCCCGGTCCCCACCACCGAGTCCTGGGCCCCACCGTCACCTTCGGGCAGCCGCGCTCCGGCATCATCCTGTACCCCTCGGACCTCGAAGCGCCCAACACCCTCGCCGACCCCCGGCTGCGGCCCTACGCCCGGCAGTTCCTGGAGAACATCGCTCCCTCGCCCGCCAGCGCCTTCACCGACCGCGTCCGGGAGGTCGTCGAGGCGCTTCTCCCTACCGGCCGCTGCTCCCTGGAACAGGTCGCCCGCACCTTCGGCATCGACCCGAGGACCCTCCAGCGGCGCCTCGCGGAGAGCGGGGAAGGCTACTCGTCGATCGTCGACTCCGTCCGTACGGGTCTGGCGCGCCGCTATGTGGGCGGTTCCGGCCGCCCTCTCACCGAGATCGCCGGCCTGCTCGGCTTCTCCTCCCTCGCCACCTTCTCGCGCTGGTTCCGCACCCGCTTCGACACGAGCCCCAGCACCTGGCGCACCCAGGCGATCAGGGGCTGAGCCGCTGCCACGGCCGCCGCCGCCCCGTACGCGACGGTGCCGCCCACCGGGCCGGTGACCGGGCCCGCGAGATACGCCACCGCGCCGGCGAGGGCGACGCCGAGCCACTGCCAGCGCCCGTCCAGTGCGACCAGGGCGACGAGCAGCAGCGCGTACCAGGAGTAGCCGGGCGTCAGCAGGAGGAACGCCGTACCCACGGTCGACAGGGCGCCGTGCCACGGGCGTTCGGGGTCGCCGCGCCACCACACCGTCACCGACACCGCCGCCATGCCCAGCAACGCCGCCGGCAGCGCCCACGCGTCGGGCAGCACGAGCCGCAGCAGCGCGTACCGCCCGCCCGTGCCCGCGTCGTCGTAGCCCTCCTCCCGCGCGTAACCGCCCAGATAGCCGAGGACGGAACCATCGGACAGGAGCACGTACGGCAGGTATGCCAGCGCCACCGTGGCCGCGGCCGACAGCGTCACGGCCACGACCGCACGGGGCCGCCGCACGCCGGACAGGGCGCCCGGCAGCAGCACGGCGGGCAGCAGCTTGGCGGCGACCGCCAGACCGAGCAGCGCCCCGCCCGCGAGGTGACGGCGCCGGGCCACGAGAGCGAGCGCGCCCACCGAGAGCAGCACGGCGAGGACGTCGACATGGGCGTTGTCCACGGCCTCGACGGGGACCGCGGGGCACCACGCCCACAGCGCGGCCCGGCGCGGGTCGCCCCGCCGGCGCAGAACGCCGATCAGGAGGCCGGTGACGGCCAGCGAGAGCAGCGCCGCGCCCGCCTGGAGCCCTTTGTGGCGGGCGCCTTCCGGTGAGAGTCCGTGGACGAGGAGGAACCAGCCCTCCGCCACGGGCGGGTAGATCGTGTGCACGGCGGGCCGGTTGATCCGCGTGCACCCGCCCGCGTCGAGCGGCGCGAGGTCGGCGCCGCCGCGCCCGCAGGCCTCGGGGCCGGGGAAGAGCCAGTCGTCACGCAGCCCCGCGAGCGCCGGGTCCGCGGGCGCGTGGTCGTACGGCGAGACGCCGGCGGCCTGCACCCGCCCGTCCCAGGCGTATCGGAAGGAGTCCGTGCTCGTCCGTGGCGCCGCCACGAGGCCCGTCGCCGTCACCGCGACCGCCCCCGCGAGGAGGAGCGGGACGACGTGCCGGCGGTGGACCCGGCGCAGGGCGACCACCGCCGCCCCGAACACCGTCCACGCGCCCGCGTACCCGGCCAGGAAACCGGCCCCGCCGGCGCCCCCGCGGAGCAGAAGGACCAGCGAGACGGCCAGGAGCGACAGCAGAAGCGCGGTGACGACGACGGGGAGCGGAAGAGGGCGGGCGCGGGTCATGCGCGCAGACTGGCAGCGCGGGCGGCGCACGAGGAGGCGACCCGGCGGGGCGTTCGGGTTTCGTAAGGTGTCGGGCGCCCCGCGCGGCCACTCGCGGCGGTGTCATGGACGGCATGACGTTCCGCAAGCCCAGGCTGCCGCACCCGCCTCGCCCGCCCCGTCCGCCGCACCTGCCGCGCCCCGCCTTCCGGATCCCGGCCGTCCGGCCGCCCGCGTTCACCGGACGCCTGCACGACGCCAGAACGGCGACGGCCGTCGGGCGATGGCTCGGCGCGGCCTTCGCCATCTGCTTCGCGACCGGCCTCGTCAGCCACTACCTCCAGCAGCCGCCCAGCTGGCTCGCCGACCGGCTGCCCGCCCGGCCGGTGTGGGGCTACGCGCTCACCCAGGGCCTGCACGTCGCCACCGGACTCGCGGCGATCGTGCTGCTCCTCGTCAAACTGTGGGCGGTGTATCCCCGGCTGTTCGTGTGGCCGCCGGTGCGGTCCGTGCGGCACGCGCTCGAACGCCTGTCCGTCGCGGTTCTGGTGGCCGCGGCGGTCTTCGAACTGCTCACCGGGCTGCTCAACATCGTCGAGTGGTATCCGTGGCCCTTCGCCTTCGTCCCCGTCCACTTCGCCGTCGCCTGGGTGGTCACCGGCGCGATCCTGCTGCACGTCGCGGTCAAGGCCCCCGAGATCAGGGACCATTGGGGCCGGCGCTCGGCCGGGACGCGCGCCCTGCCGGCCGAGGACGCCGTCGACCGCCGCTCGCTGCTCCTCGCCACGGGCGCGGCCGTCGGCGTGGTCACGCTGACGACCGTCGGCCAGTCCTTCACCCCTCTGAAGGCGCTCGACCTGCTCGCGCCCCGGCACCCCGACCACGGTCCGCAGGGGCTGCCGGTGAACCGGACCGCCGTCGCGGCCGGTGTGACGGCGCGCGGCGTGGCGGGCTGGCGTCTCGAGGTCGCCGGGCCCCGCCCGTACGTCCTCACGCTCGACGCCCTGCGGGCGATGCCCCGAGCCGGGGCCCGGCTGCCGATCGCCTGTGTGGAGGGCTGGAGCGTGGCCGCGGACTGGGGCGGGGTACGGGTACGGGACCTGGTCGAGCGGGCCGGCGGGCGGCCGGGCCGGGACGCGGTGCGGGTGACCTCGCTCGAAGTGAGCGGCGCCTACCGGGTGATGGAGATGGGCGCGGAGTACGCGGACGACCCGCTCACCCTCCTCGCCCTGACGCTGAACGGGCAGCCGCTCTCGCTGGACCACGGCTTCCCGGCCCGGATCATCGCCCCCGGCCGGCCCGGAGTCCTGCAGACCAAGTGGGTGCACCGGCTGGAGGTGCGGTGAGGGTGACGAGCGGGACTCAGGTGCTGCGATACGCGGTCGGCGGGCTCGGCCTCGTCCTGATCGGCCTCGGGGCATGGCTGGTGGTGGCCGAGCCGGATCCGCTCGGGGTGCTCGTGTGGCTGGCCGGTGCGCTCGTGCTGCACGACGGCGTCCTCGCCCCGCTGGTGTTCGGCGTGGGGCTGCTGCTCGTGGGGCGGCGTCAACGGGGCCTGTGGCGCGGGGCGTTGCTCGTGGCGGGCAGCGTGGTCCTGGTCGCCCTGCCCCTGCTCGTACGACCCGGAGCCCCGCCCAACCCGTCGGCGCTGCCCCTCCCGTACGGCCGGAATCTCGCGATCGTGCTTGCGGGCGTGGCCGCCTCGGCGGGGGCGCTGTATCTCGTACGGCGGGGGCGGGATCGCGTACGACGCGGGCGGGCGCGGGCTCAGCGGAGTCCTGCCGCCGACGACTGAGGGGCGAGGCGCAGGAAGGGGCGCCCCGCCACGGCCCACTGTTCGTGGACGGCCCAGCCCGAGCTCCGCGCGTGCGCGGCCAGGGCGCGGGCGCCCACCCGGGCCCAGGGGAACGGCGTACCCCGGCCGCCCCGCCCGTCGTCGACGCGCACCTCGCAGCACTCGTCGACATCGAAGGGCGCGCACTCCGCGACGACCTGCCCGGAAGGCGACACGACCTGGCGCAGTCTGCGCAGGAGGGCGGCCGGGTCGCCGCCGATGCCTGTGTTGCCGTCGATCAGCAGCGCCGTGTCCCAGCGTCCCTCGGCGGGCAGCGGTTCGAAGACCGACCGGCACAGGGCCGTGGCGCCGACTCGTGCGGTGCGGGCCACCGCGGCCGGGCTGATGTCGATACCGAGGGCCCGCCGGCCTTCGGCGGCGAGCGCGGCGACGAGCCGTCCCGGCCCGCAGCCGACGTCGAGGACGGTGCCGCGGCAGCGGTCGAGCACGGAGCGGTCGGCGGCGTCGGGCGCCTCGCACCAGCGCTCGACCTCCAGGGGCAGCAGCCAGCCGTCGTGCCGGCGCAGGAAGAGGGGCCCCTGACCGGTGCGCAGGGCGTCGGTGTACGGATCGGCCCGCCACGCCGTGGTGGTGGTCTCGGAGGTGGTGGTCGTGGTCAACGGCCCGCTCCCGCCGTCGCGCCGGTCAACTCGGCGTACCGGGCGGCGAAGCGGGTCGCGGGTGCGGCGGCCGCCACCTCCCGGGCGTCCGACGCGGTGTCCACGTCCCGCAGCACGGGCAGCCGGCCGACGCGCAGCCCGGCCGTCCGCAGCCGCGCGTACTGGACGGCGCCGGTGTCCGGCCGGGACATGGGCACACCGAGCAGCAGGGCGGGGTCGGGGCGGGCGAGGCCGAGGGCCCAGAAGCCGCCGTCGGCGGCCGGACCGAACCAGGCGTCGTACGCGTCCCAGCGCAGGGCCGGAGCCAGCAGCGAGGGCGTGACCTGCGGGGTGTCCATGCCGATGAGCAGCGCCGGCCCGGCGCAGGCCGCGAAGGCGGCCGCGAGCCGCGCGTCGAGCCCTCCCGCCGCCTGGGGAACGACATGGAACCCCGGTGGCAGCCAGGGGCCGGGCTCCCCGTCGAGCACGAGGACGTGCCGCTCCGCCGGAACGCGGGCGGCGGCGGTCAGCGTGTCGGTGAGGGCCGCCTCGGCGAGCGCCGCGGCCTGCTCGGGGGCGAACGGGGGAGTGAGCCGGGTCTTCACCCGGCCCGGCCGGGGCTGCTTCGCGATGACGAGGAGGACGGTCACGGGCGTACTCCGGTGGTCGGCGTCGGCGTCGGCGTCGGCGTCTGCGTCGGCGCCGACGCTGGCGTCGACGTCTGCGTCGGCTCGTCGAGCACCTTGCGCATGTCATGGACCGCCTGCCAGGTGCCCCGCCAGGTGCCGGTGACCTTCGACCGTCCGGCCCGGGGGAGATACGGCACGTCGAGCTCGCGCACCCGCCAGCCCGCGTCGGCCGCCCGGACGACCATCTGGAGCGGGTAGCCGCTGCGCCGGTCGGAGAGCCCGAGCCCGAGGAGCGCCTCGCGGCGGGCGGCCCGCAGCGGGCCCAGGTCGTGCAGCCGAAGCCCGGTGCGGCGCCGCAGCAGCCAGGACAGCGCCAGGTTGCCCGCCCGGGCGTGGACCGGCCAGGCGCCGCGCGCGACGGGGCGGCGGCGGCCGAGCAGGAGGTCGGCGGAGCCGTCGGCCACCGCTCCGACCAGGCCCGGCAGGAGACCGGGGTCGAGGGAGGCGTCGCAGTCGCAGAAGCAGACGAACTCGGCGTCGCAGGCGAGCAGTCCGGCGTGGCAGGCGGCACCGAAGCCGCGCCTCGGCTCGGTCACGACGGTGGCGCCGAGGCCGGCCGCGATGCCGGCGGAGCCGTCGGTGGAGCCGTTGTCGACGACGATCGCCCGCCAGCCGGCCGGGATCCGGGCGAGCACCCAGGGCAGCGCCTCGGCCTCGTCGAGACAGGGAAGGACGACATCTGCGGTCAGGAGGGTCACGGCTCCACGGTAGGAAGCACCTGGTGGATCGGGGGCCCGGAAGTCCTTACGAAACGCGGACGTCGGCCTTCGTACGCCCGGGTGGCGGTGACCCCCGGCGCGGTGGATGCGACGCTGTGCGGCATGAACGAGCACAGCGCCTCCCGGACCGCCTCCGGACCCGCGGGCCCGCCCGCCTCCCGGCCCGCGGCCCGGATCCTGGTCGTGGACGACGACCCGACCGTGGCCGAGGTGGTGACCGGCTATCTCGACCGGTCCGGGTTCGCCGTGGAGCACGCGGCCGACGGCCCCGACGCCCTGCTGCGCGCCGGTGCGCGATGGCCGGACCTCGTTCTGCTCGACCTCATGCTGCCGGGCCTCGACGGCCTGGAGGTGTGCCGCAGACTGCGCGAGACCGGGCCCGTACCGGTGATCATGCTGACGGCGCGGGGCGACGAGGAGGACCGGATCACCGGCCTGGAGGTCGGTGCGGACGACTACGTCACCAAGCCGTTCAGCCCGCGCGAGCTGGTGCTGCGCGTCGAGTCCGTCCTGCGCCGCAGCCGTGCGGCCGCCGGACCGGCGGCTCCCCGGCCGGTCCTGCGCGCCGCCGGTCTCGCCGTCGACCCGGTCACCCGCCGCGCCACCCGGGCGGGTGGCGAACTCGCCCTCACTCTCCGCGAGTTCGACCTCCTCGCGTACTTCCTGGAGCACCCCGGCGCCGCGCACACCAGGGAGGAGCTGATGCGGCGGGTGTGGGGCTGGGACTTCGGGGATCTGTCCACGGTCACCGTCCACGTCCGGCGCCTGCGCGCCAAGATCGAGGACGACCCGGCGCGGCCCCGGCTCATCCGGACGGTCTGGGGAGTCGGCTACCGCTTCGAGCCCGAACGGGACGGGACGGGCGCGACGGGTGGAGGAGCGGAGTGAAGGACGTCCTGCTGATCGCGGGGTTCGCACTGGCGGGAGCCGTGTGCGCCGGCCTCGCCGGAGCGCTGGTGCTCCGCCTCGTCCGGCGGCGCTCGGTCGCGGTCTCCCTGACCGTGGTCGCGGCCGTCACCGTGACCGCGATGCTCGCCGGGACGCTCGCCGTCGCCCAGGCGATGTTCCTGTCCGCGCACGACCTGTGGGTGGTGACCGTCGTCGTGGCCATGGCGGCCCTCGTCTCGCTCGGCACCGCCCTGCTCCTGGGCCGCTGGGTGGTCGCCCGCAGCCGGGCCCTCGCCCGCGCCGCCCGCGACTTCGGCGACGGCGGCAGCTTCGCCGCACCGGACGGCGCCGCCACCGCCGAACTCGCCGCGCTCACCCGGGAACTGGCCGCCACCAGCGACAGACTCGACGCCTCCCGGCGCCGTGAGCGGTCCCTTGAGGCCTCCCGCAGAGAACTCGTCGCCTGGATCTCCCACGACCTGCGCACCCCACTGGCCGGGCTGCGCGCCATGGCGGAGGCCCTGGAGGACGGCATGGCCGCCGACCCCGCCCGCTACCACCGCCAGATCCGAACCGAGGTCGAGCGCCTGACGACCATGGTCACCGACCTCTTCGAACTCTCCCGCATCCACGCCGGCGCGCTGGCCATCAGCCCGAGCCGCATGTCCGTGTACGACCTGGTGGGCGACGCCCTGAGCGGCGCCGACCCGCTCGCCCGCGAGCACGGCGTGCGCCTGGTGGGGGAGGAGGTCGAAGCGGTCCCCGTCGAGGTGGACGGCAAGGAGATGACCCGGGTCCTCGCGAACCTGCTCGTCAACGCCATCCGCCACACACCGGCCGACGGCACGGTCGCGGTGGCGGCCGAACGACGCGCCGGAGCCGTCGTCCTGTCCGTCACCGACGGCTGCGGCGGCATCGCCGACGAGGACCTGCCCCGCGTCTTCGACACCGGCTGGCGCGGCACCGAGGCCCGCACCCCGCCGGCCGGCGCCGGGCTCGGCCTCGCCATCGTCCGCGGCATCGTCGAGGCCCACGCCGGCCGCGCCGAGGTCCACAACGTCCCGGGCGGCTGCCGCTTCGAGGTCACCCTGCCGGCCGCGTCGAACTGACCCCGGCGCAGGACCCGGCGCGGACCGCCGGGCCGCTAGCGCAACTCGGCGCGTGCGAACTCCCTCATTCCGGCCTCGAATCCGACCCGCGGCCGCCAGCCCAGGTCACGGCGCAGCCGGGACGAGTCCGCCGTCACGTGCCGTACGTCCCCCAGCCGGTACTCGCCCGTGGTCACCGGCGGCGGCCCGCCGAACGCGCGCGCGAGCGCGCCGGCCATCTCGCCGACCGTACGGGGATCACCGCTGCCGGTGTTGTACGCGGTGAACGAGCCCGCGCCCAGGCCGTTCGCGGCCTCCAGGGCCAGCGCCGCCGCCTCGGCCACGTCCCGGACGTGGACGAAGTCCCGTCGCTGACCGCCGTCCTCGAAGACGCGGGGGGCCTCGCCGCGGGCGAGCGCGGAGCGGAAGAGCGAGGCCACCCCGGCGTACGGCGTGTCCCGCGGCATGCCGGGGCCGTAGACGTTGTGGTAGCGCAGCGACACCGCCCGGCCGCCGGTCGCGCGGGCCCAGGCCGCGCCGAGGTGTTCCTGCGTGAGCTTCGTCGCCGCGTACACGTTGCGCGGGTCCGCCGGCGCGTCCTCGGTCACGAGCCCCGGCGTGAGCGCGGCTCCGCACAGCGGGCAGCCGGGCTCGAACCGGCCCGCCGCCAGATCCGCCTCCTGACGCGGGGCCGGCCGCACGACCCCGTGCGGGCCGCACTCGTAGCGGCCCTCGCCGTAGACCACCATCGACCCGGCCAGGACCAGTTCCCGTACCCCGGCCCCGGCCATCGCGGCCAACAGCACCGCCGTGCCCAGATCGTTGCAGCCGACGTACGCGGGCGCGTCCGCGAAGTCCTTGCCCAGGCCCACCATCGCCGCCTGGTGGCACACCGCGTCCACGCCCCGCAGGGCCTCCGCGACGGCCGCGCCGTCTCGTACGTCCGCGATGACCAGCTCCTCCCCGGGGCGCGCCACGCGAGGCGGACCGGAGTGCGCGGACGGCAGCAGGACGTCGTAGGAGACGACGTCATGGCCGCGCGCGAGCAGCGCGTCGACGATCTGGGTGCCAACGAATCCGGCTCCGCCGGTGACCAATACCCGCATACCGCCCCACGCTAGAGGGCCGGGACCCCGGCCTCGCCGCACCACGGTCAGCCGTCACTCTTCCGTAAGAGCCCGCCGCTCCCGTCCCCAGTGCGGGTGTTCCCGCTCCGCCCAGTCGCGGTCCACCAGGCCGGTCCGCATCCCGAGCCGGGCCTGCGGATCCCGCGCCGCCATCCAGACGTGCCCGGCCGTCACGCCCGCGACGGCCGCGGCGAGCCAGTCGTGGACGAACGTCGCACCGGTCCGCAGCGACGGGGGCGCGAACCGGGTGAGCCACATCAGCAGTCCCGTACCGACGAGCACCGGCATCGCTCCGAGCGTCCACTGCGCGTAGAGCTTCTGCCCGGCGTTGAACTTCCCCGCCGGGCGGTACGGGGCACGGGACCGCAGCGCCCTCAGCCACGCCCGGTCGACCGGGGTGAACCGGCTGAGCCGGGCCGCGTCCGCGCGCAGCGCCCGGAAGAGCAGTCCGGACAGCAGGGGTACGGGCAGGGCCAGACCGCACCACACGTGCACGGTCACGACCAGCCGGCGGCGCCCGACCAGTTCGGCCAGCGGCGTCACGTACAGACAGGCGGCGGTGGCCAGGCAGGCCAGCATCAGCGCCGCGGTGGTGCGATGCACCCAGCGCACGGGGCGGGCGAAGCGGAGCAGGCGGTCGGGGTCAGCCGGTCGGCGCATCGTCCCGCCCGTTCGACCGGCCGACCCAGGCGTCGACGTCGTATCCGTACCGCTCCCAGTAACCCGGCCGCACCGTCGAGGTGACGGTGATCCCCGACAGCCACTTGGCGGACTTGTAGAAGTACATCGGCGCCACGTACAGCCGTACCGGCCCGCCGTGGACGTGGGAGATCGGGGCGTCCCGCATCCGCAGCGCCACCAGCACGTCGTCACGGCGTGCCTGATCGAGCGTGAGGCTCTCGGTGTAGGTGCCGTCGAAGCAGGTGAACCGCACCGCCCGGGCACCCGCCCGGACCCCCGCGACGTCCAGGAGGTGCGCGAGGGAGACGCCCTCGAACGGCGTGTCCGGCACCCGCCAGCCGGTCACACACTGCACGTCCCGCACGATGCGGCGCTGCGGCATGGCTCTCAGATCGGCCAGGCGGAAGCGGGCCGGGCGTTCGACCAGGCCGTCCACGGTCAACGCGTAGGTCCGCTCGGTGCGGGCGGCCACCGAGGAGACCACGGAGTAGTACCGGAAGCCGCCACCGCCCGGCAGCAGGCCGCTCAGCCCGGTCGGGTCCTTGGCGGCGAGGGTGCTCTGGGCCTCCTGGAGGTACGGTCCCGCCGCGACGCCGGCCGCGCCGAGCCCGAGCAGGCCGAGCACGACGCGGCGGCCCACGGGGGTGCCTCGGGGGTGTTCCACTGTGCTGTTCACGCCCCCGATACGACCAGCCCTCCCAGCCCGGGGCCAGGGCCGGCGCCGTTCCGTCAGACTTTCGTCATGCCTTGCCGTCCCGGCCGGGGCCGGGTCGGTCCGGCGCCGTCAGTCGGCGGACGACCGAGGCGGCGGCCCTCGTCACCGCCTCGCGGGTCTCGGGGAGGTGGTCGATCGCCTCGAAGCCGTGGTGGGCGAGCGGTACGTCGATCAGCTCGACCTCGGCGCCCGTACGCTTCGCCACCGTCAGGAAGGCGTCGACCGTCTCCTGGAACGGCGGATGCTCCAGGCCCGCCCGGGTCAGCACGACCGGCGGGCCGGCCGCCGACAGCGCCTCCGCCGGGCGGAAGCGGGCCTCCACCTGGCGCCAGTCGGACAGCGGTGCGAGCACCGGGTAGTTCAGCGCCACACAGCGCAGCCACGGCGGCGGGGTCGCGAGCCAGTCCGCCGCGAGCAGGCCGCCGGCGGAGAAGAACCACAGCGCGATCCGGTCCGGGTCCACCCGGGGGTCCGCCCGGACCAGATCGAGCGCCCGCGCCAGGTCCGCGGCGGCGGTCGGATAGTCCGCGAGGCCGTAGAGCCGGTGGTCCAGCGTGACGCCCACGATGCCGAGACCCGCCACGTAACGCCCGTAACCCTGGAAGAAGGCGCTGTCCCGGGGGGTCGGCTTCTGTTCCGGCGACACCGGCCCGCCGTGCACGAACAGCACGGCCGGGCGCGGCCCCCCGGCCTCCGGGAGGTACAGATCGACCGCGCCGTGCCGCTCGCACGGCCGCTCCGGCACGTCGAGCAGGAAGCCCCCGCCCTCGAAGACGGACGCCGTCTCCGGTACGGACAGCCGCACACCCTCGTCCGCCGCGGCCCGCAACAGCACCTCGGCGAGCGCGCCGGGCGCGGACAGCATCGGCCAGTGGCCGGTCTCCAGCTCGAAGAAGCCCACCGTGGGGGACGCGAGCACCCGGAACTGCGGCGGTCCCGCGGCCAGCAGCATCTCCACGCCCGGGATCCCCGGGCCGTTCGCGGTGCACAGCACGCCCGTCGTCGGCCGGTCGAACGGGCTGCCGGTCAGCCGCAGCGGCTGGGTCAGGGTCCGCACCGGCTGCGGCGCGGCCAGCCGGTCGAGCCGGGCCAGATCCGCCGCCGACAGGTCGTCCGTACTGCCCCACCGTGCCCACTCGGCACCCGACGGCGGCGGTACGAGCCCGTCCGCGCCGGCCCGCCCGACGGCGGCCGGGTCCGGGACGAAGGCGCTCGCCGGGTCCCCGTCTCCCGGCAGCCCCGCGTCCAGGTACACCACCCGCGCGACCCGCCCGGCCCGCCGGTCGGCGGCGCCGAGCACGGGGTGGATGCCGTAGTCGTGCCCGACGAGGACGACCTCGCCCGCGCCCGCGCCCGCGCCCGGGCCCTGGTCCGCCTCGTCGATCGCCCGCAGCACGTCCTCGACGTGTGTCTCCAGGTCCGTGTCCGTCTCCGAGGTCTCGGCGCCCGCCATGCCGGTGAGCGTCACCGGATACGCGGCGGCCCCGGCCTCGCGCAGCCGCTCCGCCACCTCGTCCCAGACCCATCCGCCGGTGAAGGGCCCGGACACCAACACGAAAGCGGTCATCGCCCTCTCCTCTCCTCGCGTCGTTCGTTCCGTCGGGTGGACGGTAGGAACTCCCCCAGGGGGAGGTTCAAGGCGGGCGTTAGGGTCGGAGCATGGGGGCCGAGGACGAGGTGTGGAGCATCGGGGAGCTCGCCGAGCGGGCGGGCGTCTCCGTCAAGACCGTGCGCTACTACTCCGAGCGCGGGCTGCTGCCGGAGGGCGGTCGGACCGGCGGCGGACACCGGCGGTACGGGCCGGGGGCGTTGGAGCGGCTGCGCTCGATCCGGGCGCTGCGCGCCCTGGAGCTGCCGGTGACCGACGTGGGCCGCGTGCTCGACCAGGGGGCCGCCTGGGAGGACGTCGTCGCGGGCCGGCTGCGCGAGGTCGAGCGGCGGATGACGGCGCTGCGCTGGCACGAGGCCTCGCTGCGGCTGCTCCGGGACGCCCCGGCGGCCGAGCGGGCCGAACGCCTGCGGCTGCTCGGCGGGTTGGCCGCGCCGCCGGACACGACGGTGCTCGCCCGGTTCTGGCGGCGCACTCTGCCCGTACGGTTCCCGGCGCGGCTCGCGGCCGCCGTCGTGGACGTCGCGGTCCCGCAACCGCCCGCCGACCCCACCCCCGCGCAGGTGCTCGCGTACGCCCGCCTCCACGCCCTCGTCGCCACGGCCCCAGCCCCGCCCGTCCACCTCGCCGGCGTCCCCCACCGCCCGACCGCGCTCTACGAGGGCCTCGCCGAGGCCTACGACCTCGCGGCCGCCGCCCGGACCGAGGCCCTGGACCGCTTCGTCACCGCCTACGCCGACGCCCTCTCCACCCGCGACACCCCCGCCTTCCGCCGCCGCCTCGCCCGCCTCCTCACCGCCGGCGCGGACCCGCTGATCGGCCGCTACTGGCACCTCGTCGGCGAACTCCGCACCCCCGACGCCGGCCCCACGGTCGGCGCCGTCCACGGCCGGATGTGCCTGGCCCTCAAGAGGGAGGCCCTGGTGGACCCGGAGCTGTGGCCGGATCCTTCGGGCGGGGCGTGGGGCGAGTAGCGGCGGCCCCGCGCCGCTGCGGGACGCGTGCTACGTCCCCCTGACCGTCTTCCGCAGGCGCCGCAGCTCCGACTCCGCGCGCTGGACCGTTTCCTTGGAGCCGTGGGACAGGCCCAGTTCGCGGGCGCGGGTGAGGGCGGGTTCGGCGGCGGTGGGGTCGCCGAGATCGAGGAGGGCGGCACCCATGGTGGCGGTGAGCATGCTGTGGCGGACGCCGAGGAGGCCGTTGACGGTGTCGCCGTCGAGGGTGAGGCCGCGGCGGGCGCAGGCGAGCGCGCCGGCGGGGTCGCCGGCGGCGAGGAGCTGCTGGGCGCGGTGTTCCAGGGCGAGGAGCTCGGTGATGACGTCGTCGCCGTCCTCGACGAGGGCGAGGGCGCGGGCGGTGTGCGCGAGGGACTCCTCGGTGACGCCGGAGGCGTCGAGCGCGACGGCCAGGTTGACCAGGGCGGTCGCCTCGCTGGACGGCTCGCCGGCGCGGGCCGCGAGGCCGGGGGCGAGGCGGAGGTGGACCAGGGCCTCGGGGAGGCGGTCCTCCTGGGTGAGGAGCCAGCCGAGCAGCGCGCGGGCGCGGGACTCGGCGTCCGGGTCGTTCTCGCGGGCCGCCGAGTCGACCGCCGCCTCAAGAAGCGGCACCCAGCCGTCGAGGCTGTTCCACAGCATGTAGGGCCACTGGAGCAGGGCGAGCCGCCAGGCACGGTCGTGGTGCCCGGCCGCCCGCGCGGCGGCCACCGCCGCGGCGAGGTTGTCGCGCTCGGCCGCGTACCAGAGCAGCGCCGCGTCCCGCCCCGCGAAATGCGGGGTGGCGGGCGGCCTGCGGGCGTCCTCGGGCAGCGTGCAGCACGGCAGGTCGTCGGGCTCGGCGGTCTTCGTCGCCGCCATCGCGGTGCACGTGTAGTGGTCGAGCAGCCGCAGCAGCGCCTCGTCGTCGGGGCGGAGCCGCCGCGCGTAGAGCCGGACCAGGTCGTGCAGGGTGTGCCGGCCCGGCGCGTACTCCCTCAGCAGGTGCGCGTCGCACAGCCGGTCGAGCGCCTCGGCGGCGACCGCCGGCGGCCGTTCGAGGAGGGCCGCCGCCGCGTTCCGGTCCAGGTCGGGGCCCGGCAGCGCCCCGATCTGCCGGAACAGCCGGGCCGCCTCCTCCGGCAGCCCCTGCACCGTGAGGTGCAGCGCGGCGGCCACGCCCTGCGCGTCGGGGCCCGCGCAGCCGTCCACCGACAGCAGAGCGAGCCGCCGCTGCTCGTCGGCGAGTTCGGCCGCCAGGTCGGACAGCCGCCAGTGCGGGCGCGCGGCCAGCTGCGCCGCCGTGACCCGCAGCGCGAGCGGCAGCCCGTCGCACAGCGAGGCGAGCATCCGTGCGGCCGCCGGCTCGGCGGCCACCCGGTCGGCGCCGACGGCCGCCGAGAGCAGCGCGGCCGACTCGTCCACGCCGAGCACGCCCAGCGGCACCGGCCGGGCCAGTTCGGACACGACGAGACCGCCGAGCCGCAGCCGGGAGGTCACCACGGCGGCGCTGCGCGCGCCGGCCGGCAGCAGCGGCCCGGCCCGGTCGGCGGCGCGCACGTTGTCGAGGACGACGAGCAGCGCCCGGTCCTCCGTCAGCGAGCGGTACAGCGCGGCCGCGGCCGTCGGCGACTCCGGCACCCGGCGCGGCGGCACGCCGAGAGCGAGCAGGAACTCCCGCAGGACATCGGCCGCCTCCAGACCCTCGTCCGGGCTGAAGCCGCGCAGGTCGGCATAGAGCACGCCGTCGGGGAACCGCGGCGCCCGCCGGTGCGCCCACTGGAGGGCGAGCGCCGTCTTCCCCACTCCGGCGGGGCCGGTGACGATCGCGACGCGGGCGGCGTCCACGGCCGCGTCCAGCTCGTCGAGTTCGCGCTCCCGCCCGAGGAAGCCGCGTGGGGTACGGGGGAGCAGATCGGGCGCGGGCCACTCCGGCGCCGCCGGGCCGACGCCCGAGCCGCGACCCGTACCCGAGCCCGTACCCGAGCCCGAGCCCGTACTCGTGACCATGACGGCGCCAGGGCCGTCCCCGGGGCCGCCCTCCCCGTCCCGTACCGCCGCCACGGAGGGCGTGATTTCGTCGGTCGCGGCGGTCCGCGGCGAATGCTCGCCCCGCGCCGAGCCGTCGGTGACGGCGGCCGTCTGCGGGGTCGCGGTCGTCAGGCCGCGCAGCACCGCCTCGTAGGCGGCGCGCAGCGCCGGGCCCGGGTCCACGCCGAGCTCGTCGGCGAGCAGGCCCCGGGTGCGGTGGTAGCAGTCGAGCGCGTCCGACTGGTGGCCCGCGCGGTACAGCGACAGCATCAGGGCCGCCGTCAGCGACTCCCGCAGCGGGTTCGCCGCGGCCTCGGCGCGCAGCACGGCCGCGGCCCTCGTGTGCTCGCCGAGCCGCCCGTACGCCGCCGCGAGCTGCTCGACCGTGACGAGCCGGGTCTCCTCCAGTGCCTGGGCGGCGACGAGCAGCGGCTCGCTCGCCACCGTCCCGGTGAGGGCCGGGCCGCGCCACAGCGCGAGCGCCTCGCGCAGCATCAGGACCGCGTCGGCCGGGTGCTTCTGGTGCCCGGCGAGCTGGACCAGCTCCTCGAAGCGGTGGGTGTCGAGGAGCTGGTCCGGCATGCACAGCTCGTAGGCCTGGGAGCGGGTGGCCAGCTCCACCCCGTAGTCGTCCGCGCCGCCCTGTTCGAACAGCGCGCGCAGCCGGGAGACATGCCCCTGGACGACCGTGCGGGCCCTGGCCGGCGGATCCTCCGCCCACACCGTGTCGATCAGCCGGTCGACGGGTACGACGGAGTTGGCGCGCAGCAGCAACGCCGCGAGCACGCTTCTCCGCTTGGCGGGGCCGAGCGGCAGCTCACCCGCCTCGGCCGTGATGGACACCGTCCCGAGCAGGCGGAACTCCACCCGGCCCTCCCTGTCGCTTCGTCCTGTGGGCCCTCCAGTATCCCCAATGCCGGGAGCGGGTCGTTCGGCAGGCGGCCGGATTCGGACCCTTCGGGAGCCTTCGGGGCGACTTCAGACCGTGACTAGGCGTTCGGGTCGAAGGGGATGCCCGCCGGCTTGGCCTTCGACAGGGTGTACGCGAAGTCGGCATCGTCGATCTTGAGCGTGGCCGAGCCGAAGTCGGCGCCCGTCAGCCGGTCGCGCAGGCCGGCCGGATAGCCGTTCCAGCCGACGAGGCGCGGGTAGAACCAGCCGCCCGTGGAGTTCTCGATCTGGTCGTCGGAGGTGTTGGCGAAGCGGTAGCAGTGGGTGGACAGCCCGTCCTTGTGGTAGACGATCTTGGGGTGGGTGCCGTCGAAGCGCACCGACGAGCGGTCGGCGATCTGGTAGCCGCTGTGCTGCGAGGCCGACACGTACTTGACCTCGTTGTCGCTGATCCACACGACGATGTGCTCCCAGTCGTGGGTGTGGCCGATCGCCAGCGGGCCCCACGTCGCCTGGTCCTTCTCGTAGTAGCCGGCGTAGACGACGGCGCACCAGCCGTTGTTGCACTTGGCGCGGGAGTAGCTGTTCGCGGCGGCCAGCTGCGCCGGGTCGTGGCAGTGGCCGTTGACCGCGCCGCCGAGCTTCAGACCGGGATTGAGCGTCCCGTCGGAGCCGATGGCGGCCGTCATGTAGCAGCCGTCGGTGTCGAAGTCGTACGCCGGGGCGAAGGTCTGGTCGAGCCCGTCGGCGTTCTGCGGGAGCGGCGGGAGCACGGCCGCCTGGGCCGTGGCCGGGACGCCGAGGACGAGTCCGAGGGCGCACAGGAGGGCGGCGAGCGCCGTACGGCGGCGCCCCGGCGCTGAGGTCAGGTGCACGTCAACTCCTTGGGGTGGGGGTGCGCCAGACCTTCGCAGTCGCCCGCCCGGAGCGTCAACCACCCTGCGGAGAACGGGGGGTTACGCCTCCGGATGCGTCGCATGGGGTCGTCCGCGCCCCGCCGTGCCGCAGGGCGCTCGGTGGGGCGCGCGGGCCGTCAAGGTGCGCCCTCGGCTTCCCCGGATCGTGTGGGAGGGGCCCGTCGATCACCGAACCCGGCGCCGGGACACGGCAGGATCGGAGGCGTCGGGGTCGCTTCCGAACGAGAGCCGTGGGGGCTCTCGGACCCCGTGTCCGAGCGTCGTGCGCCGACATCGCCGCTCATCGCCGCCCCCGGGACGAGGCTCCGCTCCGGGGGCGGTGGCGTGTGTGCGGCGTGGACGGCTCGGGCCCACCCTCGCATCGGAGCGGCCGGGTCAAGTGTCGAGTCACGCCAAGATTCTGACGATCAGTCAGTAGTGGCGGAAACCTGCCTGGACGCTGCTACCGGCTGGTTCTACTCTCAAGTCACTTCGCGTGTCCCCCACCCCCACCCCCCACGCGAATCCGCACCTCCTCGCTCCCCACACACCGCTACCGAGGAGATCCCCATGTCCAAGCTGCTCGTCTCCGCGACCGGACTCGCCGCGGCCGCCGCCCTCACTCTCGGCGGGGCCGGCACCGGCACCCAGGCCGCCTCCACCACGCTGCTGCCGGCCGGTCACTCCTTCGCCGCCAAACTGACCGGCAAGGCCACCTTCGTCGCCGGTTCCACCACCATGACCTGCACGGTCTCCGCGTCCGTACCGGGCACCGGCGCCAACAACCAGGTCCCCGCCGCGCCCGCCAACCACAACGACGCGGGACCCGTCGGCGCCACCATCAACCCGCCCACCTTCAGTGGCTGCACCACCAGCGTCTTCGGCGTCAGTGTGACCGTCACCGCCAACGCCGCCAACGGGGCCTGGGCGCTGTCCGCGCAGAACGGCGCCCCGGCCACCGGCGGCTTCACCATCCCCAAGGGCGGTGTGATCCTCAAGACCAGCGGCTTCGCCACCTGCACCATCACCGCCTCGCCCGCCGGCCCCACCGCCGTCAACGGCACCTGGACCAATGGCGCCCCGTCCACCCTCGCCGTCAGCGGCGCGCCCGTCCCGGCCACCGTCACCGGCGGCTTCCTCTGCCCGACCGGCAACCAGTCCGCCGCCTTCAGCGCCACGTACCAGATCACCGACATCACCGACCCCGCCCAGCAGATCACCGTGACCGGGTAACCGGCCGGTTCCCCCGACCCGATGCGCACCCCGCCGATCTTCGGCATCCTGGTGGCTCGAAGTACGCCCCCGGCGGGGTGCGTTGGGGTGTGGTGGGGTGACGGCGGCGGGGGCCGCGAAGGGGGAGGGCGCAGGCATGAGCGCGCACGAGAGACAAGACCAGGAGCAAGAGCGGGGGCAGGAGCCGGCGCCTGAGGGCCGCTCCGTCGAGGACGCGCTCTTCGGCGCTCGGGAGCCCGAGGCGGAGCCCGAGGCGGAGCCGGACGGAGCCGAGCCGCCCGGGGCCGAGCCGTCGTCCGGCGTCGGGCCGAAGAAGCGCCGCCGCCCCAAGGGCCGCACGGTGCTCCTGAGCGCCCTGGCACTGTTCGTCGTGGCGGTGCTCCTGACCGCCGGGGCGGGCTACTGGGCGTACGAGCACTACACCGGCCGCGTGCAGCGCATCCCGCAGACCTTCCCGACGAACGCGCCGGTGCCCGCCGCGTCCAAGGGCGGGCAGAACTTCCTGCTCATGGGCCTCGACTCGCGCTCCGACGTGCCCACCACCGGCAGTGACGCCAAGGGCAGGCTGTGGAAGTACGGCGACCAGCGCAGCGACGCGATGATGCTGGTGCACATTCCCGACGACCACTCCGCCGCCTATGTCGTCTCGCTGCCCCGCGACTCCTGGGTGGACATCCCCGGCCGGGGTCGGGCCAAGCTCAACGCGGCGTTCTCCTGGGGCGGCCCCCCGTTGCTCATCGACACCGTGCAGCGGCTCACCGACGTGCGCGTCGACCACTTCGCCGTCATCGACTGGAACGGCTTCCGGAAGCTGACCGATGCCGTCGGCGGCGTCGACATCATCATGTCGGACGGCGAGCGCCGGCACATGAACGGCGCGCAGGCCCTGGACTACGTGGGGGAGCGCAAGGACCTGCCCAACGGCGACTTCGACCGCACCCACCGGCAGCAGAACTACCTGCGCACGGTCCTGGAGAAGGTGATGGACTCCGCGTCCCTGAAGGACCCGCTGCGGCTGAAGGAGACCCTCGACATCTTCACCGAGACGGTGTCGGTCGACGAGCGATTCGGCGACGGGGAGATGCGCGAACTGGTCTGGAACATGCGGGAGGTGCGGTCCGGCGACATGACCTTCATGAACGCACCGGCGAAGGGCACCGGCATGGAGAAGGGCCAGTCGGTGGTCTACCTCGACCGGGCCCGCTGTGCGGCGCTCTGGCAGGCGTACAAGGACGACGAGGTCGGGGACTACGTCGACACCCACCCGATCGACCGACTCCGCCCCGCCACCAACTGAGCGGTGATCGAGGGGAGTTGAGACTCGGGCAAGGGGGTCGGAAGCGGCCAGGGGGTGAGACGGGGGCTTGACGGACAGATTGGTCCAGTCCAATCTGTGACGCGCTTGTCCTCCCGCTCTCCCCCTCCCGCTTTATCCCCCACAACTCCCCCTGGAGGTACGGTGCTTGTCCGCAACCGCCTGGTGGCGACGCTCGGCGCGTCGCTCCTCGGCGCGGCGGCCCTGGTCGCCCTGCCCGCCCCGGCCCAGGCCGCCGAACTGCTGAGCAACCCGGGCTTCGAGTCCGGCACCCTGTCCGGCTGGAGCTGCTCCGGCGGAACGGGGTCGGTCGTCTCCAGCCCCGTGCACAGCGGCACCAAGGCCCTGGCCGGCGCCGCGAGCGCGTCCGACAACGCCAAGTGCAGTCAGACCGTCTCCGTCCAGCCCGGCACCACCTACACGCTGTCCGGCTGGGTGCGCGGAAACTACGTCTACCTCGGCGTCGACGGCGGCACCTCGACCTGGACCGCGTCCGCCCCCTCGTACCAGCGCCTGTCGCTGAGCTTCACCACCGGCGCGAGCCAGACCAGCGCCACCGTCTACACCCACGGCTGGTACGGCCAGGGCACCTACCACGCCGACGACATCAGCCTCGACGGCCCCGGCGGCGGGGGCGGCGGCACCGACACCCAGGCGCCGAGCGCGCCCACCGGCCTCCAGGTGGCGTCCAAGACCGCCTCCGCGGTGACCCTCGCCTGGGCCGCCGCCACCGACAACGTCGGCGTCACCGGGTACGACGTCTACCAGGGCGCCACCAAGGTCAGCACGGTCACCGGCACCTCGGCCACCGTGTCCGGCCTGGCCGCGAGCACCTCGTACACCTTCACCGTGAAGGCCCGCGACGCCGCGGGCAACGTCTCGGCGGCCTCCAACGCGGCCACCGTCACCACCGAGGCCGGCGGCGGGGGTGGCGGCACCGGCTTCAAGCAGGCAGCGCCCTACCTCTACCTCGGCTGGGGCAACCCGCCGGCGCCCGCCACCGTCATGAACGCCACCGGCATCAAGACCTTCACCATGGCCTTCATCCTCTCCTCCGGCGGCTGCAACCCGGCCTGGGACGGCCAGCGCCCGCTCACCGGCGGAGTCGACCAGTCCACCATCGCCGCCGTCCGCGCGGCCGGCGGCGACATCGTCCCGTCCATCGGCGGCTGGTCCGGCAACAAGCTCGGCCCCAACTGCTCCACCCCGGAGGCCCTGGCCGGCGCCTACCAGAAGGTCATCGACGCGTACGGGCTCAAGTCCATCGACGTCGACATCGAGAACACCGACGAGTTCGAGAACGCGGCCGTCCAGGACCGCATCCTCGGCGCCCTGAAGATCGTCAAGGCCGACAACCCCGGCCTGCGGACCATCCTCACCTTCGGCACCTCGACCACCGGCCCCACCTACTACGGCAACCGGCTCATCGAGCAGTCCAAGGCGCTGAACGCCGGCATCGACGTCTTCACCATCATGCCCTTCGACTTCGGCGGCGGCGCCGACATGTACGGCAACACCGTGAACGCCGCCAACGGCCTGAAGAACAAGCTGAAGTCCGTCTACGGCTGGGACGACGCCGCCGCCTACGCCCACGTCGGCATCTCCGGCATGAACGGCCTCTCCGACCAGCAGGAGGTCACCACGCAGCAGATCTGGACGCAGATCCGCGACTGGGCGAACGCCAACCACATCGCCCGGCTCGCCTTCTGGTCCGTCAACCGCGACCGCGGCTGCGCGGGCGGCGGCGTGACCGAGACCTGCTCCGGCATCGCCCAGAGCGACTGGGAGTTCACCCGGATCACCGCGGGCTTCACGGGCTGACATCGGGCTGACACCCCCGTCCCCGGGCCCGGCCGGCCCCCCGACCGGCCGGGCCCCAGGACTCAGCCCTTGTCCGGGACTCAGCCCGTCTCCAGGACTCAGTCCGTCTCCGGGAAGTGGCAGGCCACCTCCCTCGCCTCCCCCGCCGCGGTCCGCCGCAGCGGGGGAGCCTCCGTCCGGCACAGCGCCTGCGCCTTGGGGCAGCGCGGATGGAAGGTGCAGCCCGGGGGCGGTGCGGCCGGGCTCGGAGGGTCGCCGAGCAGGGTGATCCGCTCCCGGGCCCGCTCGGCCGCCGGGTCGGGCAGCGGCACCGCCGAGAGCAGCGCCCGGGTGTAGGGGTGCGCGGGCGCCTCGTACACCCGCTCCTTCGGGCCGATCTCCACGATCCGCCCCAGATACATCACCGCCACCCGGTCGCAGACCCGCCGCACCACCGACAGGTCGTGGGCGACGAAGAGGTACGCGAGCCCCAGCTCCCGCTGCAGCCGCCCCATCAGATTGACGATCTGCGCCTGTACGGACACGTCCAGGGCCGACACCGGCTCGTCCGCGACCACCAGGCGCGGCCCGGTCGCCAGGGCCCGCGCGATCCCGATCCGCTGCGCCTGCCCGCCGGAGAACTCGTGCGGATGCCGGTCCAGATGCTCGGGGAGCAGCCCCACGAGCTCCAGGAGCTCGGCCGCCCGCCGTCGCGCCTCCGCCGCCGACGCGCCCTGCACGAGCAGTGGATCGGACACGATCCGCGCCACCGTGCGGCGCGGGTTGAGCGAGGAGTGCGGATCCTGGAACACCATCTGCAGCTCGCGGCGCAGCGGCTTCAGCGCGCGCTGCGACAGCCGGCTGATGTCCCGCCCGTCGAAGGCAACGGTGCCGGAGCTCGGTTCGAGCAGCCGGACGATCATCCGCCCGGTGGTCGACTTGCCGCAGCCGGACTCACCGACCAGGCCCAGGGTCTCGCCGCGCGCGATGTCGAAGGAGACCCCGTCCACGGCCCGCACCCGCCCGGCGCGCCGCCCGTGCCCCGGAAAGGTCATCGTGAGATCGCGGACGGAGAGCAGCGGGGGACGTGCCGGGGGAGTCTCCGCGGTCTCGGAGGTGTCGCTCATGGGGTGACCACGCCTTCGTACGCGGGGAAGTGACAGGCCGTCGGATGATCCGCCGGACCGCTGAGCACCGGGCGCTCCTCCCGGCAGCGGTCCCGGGAGTGCGCGCAGCGGGGCGCGAAGGCGCAGCCCGGCGCCGGGGCGAGCAGGGACGGCGGGGAGCCGGGGATCGCCCGCAGCGGGGTGTCGTCCGGGTCGTCGAGCCGGGGCAGCGAGTCGAGCAGCCCCTGGGTGTAGGGGTGGGCGGGGGAGGCGAACAGGGCGTCCACCGGGGCCTGTTCGACGGCCCGCCCGCCGTACATCACCAGGACCTCGTGGGCGACCCGGGCGACCACGCCCAGGTCATGCGTGATGAGCACGACGCCGAGCCCCCGTTCCTGCTGGACCCGGGCGATCAGGTCCAGGATCTGCGCCTGCACGGTGACGTCGAGCGCGGTGGTCGGCTCGTCCGCGATCAGCAGGTCCGGCTCGCACACCAGCGCCGTCGCGATCATCACGCGCTGCCGCATCCCGCCGGAGAACTGGTGCGGGTACTCGCCGGCCCGCCGCCGCGGCTCGGGGATGCCGACCTCGGCCAGCGCGTCGACGGCCCGCTCGCGGGCCACCCGCCGCCGTGAGCCGAAGTGCACCCGGTGGTGCTCGGCGATCTGTTCGCCGACCGTGTAGTACGGATGGAGGCTGGACAGCGGGTCCTGGAAGACCATGGCCATGCGCCGGCCGCGCAGCCGGTTCAGCTCCCGCTCGCGCAGCCCGGTGAGCTCCTGCCCGTCGAGCACGACCGAGCCGGTCACCTCGGCGCCGGTGTGCAGACCCATCACCGCCATCGAGGTCACGGACTTGCCGGAGCCCGACTCGCCGACGATCCCGAGAGTCCGGCCGCGCGGTACGTCGAAGGAGAGCCCGTCCACGGCGCGCACCGGCCCGCGCCGGGTCGGGAACACGACCGACAGGCCGCGCACGGACAGCAGGGGTTCGGCCTCGCTCATCAGAACCTCACTCGCGGGTCGACGACGGCGTAGAGCAGGTCGACGCACAGATTGGCGACGACGATGAAGGCGGCGGCGAGCAGCGTCACCCCGAGGATCACCGGCTGGTCGCCGGTGGACAGCGCCCCGTAGAAGAGCCGTCCCACGCCCGGCAGCCCGAACAGGGACTCGGTGATCACGGCGCCCGCGAGCAGCCCGCCGAGGTCCATGCCGAAGAGCGTGAGGACCGGGGTCATGCCGGCCCGCAGCCCGTGCTTGACCACCACGGTCCGGCGCGGCAGGCCCTTGGCGCGGGCGGTGCGGAT
The DNA here is from genome assembly GCF_040681095.1 of Streptomyces sp. NPDC051909. NCBI lineage: Bacteria > Bacillati > Actinomycetota > Actinomycetes > Kitasatosporales > Streptomycetaceae > Streptomyces > Streptomyces sp. NPDC051909. The sequence goes on from NZ_JBFAYA010000008.1 coordinate 221,524, forward strand.
GTACGGCTCCGCCATCGACTCGATCATCGAACTCCGGCTCTGCCGCGCGTACATGGCGGCGTAGAGCAGGGCCAGCGCCAGCCAGGGAAGCAGCAGGTTCCGCCCCCAGTCGAGCGGGTCGGCGCCGAACGGCACGTACTGCGGATAGGGCAGGAGCCCCGTCACCCGGATGAGACCGTAGATCAGCATCACCGAGGTGAAGTAGACCGGCAGCGAGGCGGCGGCGACCGCCCCGACCATCAGCGCCCGGTCGGTCAGGGTGTCCTTGCGCAGGGCCGCGGTGACCCCCGCGCCCAGGCCGAGCGCCAGCCAGATCACGGCCGCGCCCACGGCGAGCGAGGCGGACACCGGCATCCGGTCGACGAGCAGGTCCCAGACCGGCTGGCTGTTCTCGTACGAGTAGCCCAGGCACGGGAAGTCGCACCGCAGCGCGTACGGGCCGCTGCCGACCGTGCGGCCGGTGAAGACGCCGGTGACGAAGTCGGCGAACTGGCGCCACAGCGGCTGGTCCAGGCCCATGTGGGCGCGGATCGCGGCGAGCCGTTCGGTGCTGCAGGACTTGCCGCAGGCCGCGGCGGCCGGGTCGGAGGGGAGGACGTAGAAGATGAGGAAGGTGATCGCGGCGACGGCGAGGAGCACGCCGAGCATCCCGAGGATCCGGCGGCCGACATAGGGGAGCAGCTGTCTCACGCGCGGCCTCCGCGCGGGTCGAAGACGTCCCGCAGCGCGTCCCCGAGCAGGGTGAAGGCGAGGACGGTGAGGAAGAGACAGACGCTCGGCACCATGAAGTACATCGGGTCGGTGTCGTAGAAGGCGACGGCCTCGGCGATCATCTGGCCCCAGGACGGGGTCGGCGGGCGCACCCCGACGCCGAGATAGCTGAGCGCGGCCTCGGTGGCGATCATGCCGGGCACGATCAGGGTGGTGTACGCGATGACCGGCCCGGCGACCCCGGGCAGCACGTCCCGGGTGAGGACCCGCCAGGTGGAGGCGCCGCCGACGCGGGCCGCGTCCACGTACTCGCGGTGCTTGAGCGAGAGCGTCTGGCCGCGCACGATCCGGGCGATGCCGGGCCAGCCGAAGAGGCCGATGACCAGGACCATCAGCAGGATCCGGTTGACGTCCCTGGCCACCGACATCGCCGCGATCATGAAGATGAGGGAGGGGAAGGACATGGTGAGGTCCATGAGCCGGGACAGCACGGTGTCGGTGCGGCCGCCGAAGTAGCCGGCGACGACGCCCGCGGCGACGCCGACGACGACCACGATGGCGGTCGCGGCGAAGGCGATGAGCAGCGAGACCTGTGCGCCGTGCACGACCCGGGCGAACAGGTCGCGGCCGGTGACGGGTTCGACGCCCAGCCAGTGCTCGGCGGACATCCCGCCGAGGGGGCCGACGGGCAGCCCGCCGAGGTACGGGTCGACGGCGGACTTGTCGAACTCGTCGGGCTGCCAGCCGCCGAGCCCGCCGATCAGCGGGGCGCCGGCGGCGATCACGGCGAAGAGCACGACGACGGCGAGCCCGACGAGTGCGGAGGGGCGGCGGCGCAGCTCGGCGAGGGCGAGGCGCCAGGGGCTGCCGGCGGCGGGCGGCGGCGGTGCCGCCGTGGTTTCGGGGCGCGTGTCGGTCGTGGTCACGGCGGCTCAGCTCCCGCTCTTCGCGGGGTCCTTGAGGCCGATCGTCGCGTAGTCGATCTGCCCGCCGAAGGAGGTGTGGCCGAAGGCGCCCGCGATGTTGGGGCCGACCAGGAGCGGCATGCGCTCGATGACGACGGGTGCGGTCGGGGCCTTGGCGAGGATCTGCCCGTCGAGCTCCTGCCAGGCCTTGTTGGCCTGGGCGGCGTCGGTCATGGCGGCGATCTCGTCCATCCGTCGCATCGTGGGCGGGTCGCGGAAGAGGGAGTGGTTGCCGGAGTTGCCCTTCTCCTTGATGTAGCGGCCGTCGAAGACGAAGGGCAGGAAGGTGGAGCCCGACGGGTAGTCGGGGCACCAGCCGGTGTAGACGAGGTCGGTGCGGTTCCTGGTGTCGCCGATGGTGTCGTAGAAGGCGGAGGGGTCGACGGTCTCGATGACGACCTTGATGCCGGCGCGGCCGAGGGACTGCTGGACGGCCTCGGCGACGCCCTTGTCGCCGGTGGAGACGGTGAGGCGGGTGGTGAGGCCGTCGGCCTTGCCGGCCTCCTTGAGCAGCTGCTTGGCCTTGGTCACGTCGCCGGTGAGCGGGATCTTCAGGGTGTCGGGCTGCTTGCCGCCGGTGAAGAGCGAGCCGGGCATGAGTGCGGTGGCGGGGTCGTTGAGCGCCGGGCCGCCGGAGGCGGTGAGGATCGCCTCCCGGTCGAGGGCGTACTGCACGGCCTGCCGCACGCGCACGTCGTCGAAGGGCGCGCGGCCGGTGTGCATCTGCACCATCTCGGTGCAGTTCTTGGACTCGGCGAGCAGCCGGGCGCGGATGTCGGGCTTGGTGAGCACCTTGGGGGTGGACTCGGGGCGCAGTCCGGCCCACGGGACGGCGGAGGCGTCGGGGCCCGCGCCCGCGACGAGCCGGTCGTCCACCTGGCCGCCCTTGAGGCCCATCGTGACGACGATCCGGTCGGGGTAGGCCTTGCGCACCGGGTCGGTGGCGGCGTCCCAGTGCGGGTTGCGCACCAGGACGAGCCGCTTGTCCCGGGCGTACGACTCGATCTTGTACGGCCCCGAGGAGAACGGGCGGTTGTCGTACTGCGGGCCCTTGTCCTGGGCGGCGGGCACCGGGGCGAAGGTGGGCAGGACCGTGGCGTAGCGGAACTCGGCGAAGGGCTTGCGGAGTTCGAAGACGATCGTGCGGGCGTCGGGGGTCCTGATCGACGCGAGGTGCTTTCCGTCCGCCGGGCCGCGGTAGCCCTCGGCCCCGGCGAGGTAGCGGGCGGCGTAGTCGGGGCCGCCGGGCAGGTCGGGGGAGAAGGACCGCTCGACGTTGTACTTGACGTCCTGGGCGGTGACGGGCGAGCCGTCCTCGTACGTCAGGCCCTGCCTGAGGCGGAAGGTCCAGGTGCGGGCGCCGTTCGAGGAGGTGCCCAGGTCCTCGGCGAGGTCGGGGGCCAACTCGCCTCCCTTGGCGCCGGGTTCGGCCTTGTAGGTGAGCAGGGTGCGGTAGAGCAGGCGGGTGCCGAAGTCCATGTCGCCCATGACCCAGTTGCGGGCCGGGTCGAGGTGGGTGAAGTCCTGGTTGGACAGCACGTTCAGGGTGCCGCCCTTCACCGGGGTGCCGCCGACGACCCGGCCGAGGTTGCCGGTCGCGGGGTTGGCGCCGTCGCGGGGGCCGCCGGCGCGGGGGCCGCCGGTCCCGGAACAGGCGGTGGCGCCGAGCGCGAGGGCCGTCAACAGGCCCGTGGCAAGGGTGATGCGAGCGTGCTTGTCCATCAGGAGTCACTTCCGAGTGGGGAGTCCAAGCAGAAAATGTGACCCGTAAAATAGTAATGTGAAATTGTACTGCGCAAGCCCTTGGACACGACCAAGCCTCCGGGCTCGACAGAGAAGGTGCGCCGCATGACCGTCCTCTCCCGCAATCCCGCGGACCCGTCCGACGTCCTCGTCGAACTCCACGCCTCCGGCGCCTGGTTCACCGCCGAGGCGGTCGAACGGGCCCGCGTCGCCCAGCCCGGCTGGCTGCTCGGCGGAGCCGCCGCCCGTTCCGCCGCCCTCACCGCGGTCGCCGCCGCCGTCGAGGCCGCGAGCGCCGAACTCGCCGCGCTCGCCGTGCGGGAGGTGGGCAAGCCGGTCGCCGAGGCGCGTGCCGAGCTCGCCCGTACCGTCGCCGTCTGGCGCTACTACGCGCAGGCGCCCTACGAGCCGACCGGCGCCGTCCACGAGACCGCCGCCGGCCCCGGACTGCTGCTCACCCGGCGCCGCCCGCACGGCGTGGCCGGCCTCGTCACCCCCTGGAACTTCCCCTTCGCCATCCCCAGCTGGAAGGCCGCCCCCGCCCTCGCCGCCGGGAACGCGGTGGTCCTCAAGCCCGCCCCGGAGGCCACCGCCTGCGCCCTCCGCCTCGCCGAACTGGTCCGAGGAGCCCTGCCCGAGGGCGTGTTCACCGTCGTGCCCGGCGGGGCCGCCGAGGGCGCGGCCCTGGTCTCCGCCGCCGACGCGATCTCCTTCACCGGCTCCACCGGCGTCGGCCGCGAGGTCGTCCGCGCCGCCACCGCCCGGGGCGTCCCGGTCCAGGCCGAGACCGGCGGCCTCAACGCCGCGATCGTGCTCCCCGGTGCCGACGTCGAGCGGGCCGCCGCGCACATCGCCGCCGCCGTCGCCGGATACGCCGGCCAGAAGTGCACCGCCACCAGCCGGGTCATCGCCGTCGGTGCGGCCCTCGACCCGCTGCGCGAGGCGCTCGCCGAGGCCCTGCGGACCCTTCCGGTGGGCGACCCGGCCGAGGAGACCACCGTCTGCGGCCCGCTCATCGGCGAGGCCGCCCGCGGGGCGGTCGCCGACGCCTGGCAGAGCCTCTCCGTGCTCGCCGGCGGCACCGTCCCCGACCGGTCCGGCTGGTACGCGGCGCCCACCCTGGTCGAGAAGGCCCCGCCCGGCCACCCGCTGCTCACCGAGGAGGTCTTCGGCCCGGTCGCCGCCCTGCTGCCCGCCCGCGACCTCGACGAGGCGGTACGGATCGGCAACGGCACCCGCTACGGCCTGGTCACCTCCGTGCACACCGCCGACCTCGCCGCCGCCCTCGACTCCCTCGACCGGCTCGACACCGGCATGATCCGGATCAACGCCCCCACCACCGGCGTCGACTTCCACCTGCCGTTCGGCGGGGCGAAGGCCTCCGGCTCCGGCCCGCGCGAACAGGGCAGGGCCGCCCTCGACTTCTACACCTCCTCCCGGACCTACACCCTCACCCCCGGCTGACCCGGCCCGATTGCACGGGGGAGGGGCGCACGGGCGTGCGCGGGGCGGGCCCACGGGGTCGAATGGGATGCGGGCCCCGGGGCGGGGCCCACGGCGGAAGGGCAGGACATGAGCGAGCTCATCGCGGTGACCGGGGCCACCGGGCGGATCGGCCGGCGCGTGGTGCGCCGGCTGGCCGAGGAGGGTGCGACCGTGCGCGCCCTGGGGCGCGACCCGGAGAAGCTGGCCGCCCTGGCCACCGGCGACACCCGGGCCGCCTCCTACGCCGACGAGGCGGCCCTGCGCACCGCGCTCGACGGCGTGGCCACCCTCTTCCTGGTCTCCGCCCACGAGGCCCCGGGCCGGGTCCGCCTGCACGCCGGAGCGGTGGACGCCGCCGTCGCCGCCGGGGTGCGGCGGATCGTCTACCTCTCGTACCTGAACGCCGCACCCCACGCGACCTTCACCTACGCCCGCGACCATTGGCACACCGAGCAGCACATCCGCTCCACCGGCCTCGCGTTCACCTTCCTGCGCGACAGCACCTACCAGGCCGACCTGGCCGCGATGACCTCGCCCGAGGGCGTGCTGCGCGGACCCGCCGGGGACGGCCGGGTGGGCGCCGTCACCCATGACGACATCGCCGACTCGGCCACCGCGGTGCTGATCGACTCCGGCGGCCGTCACGACGACGCCACCTACGACATGACCGGCCCCGAGGCGCTGAGCTTCGAGGAGATCGCCGCCGCGCTCACCCGGGCCAGTGGGCGCCCGGTCGCCTACGTGCCCGAGACCCGGGAGGAGGCCTACGCCTCGCGTGCGGTCTACGAGGCGCCCGACTGGGAGGTCGAGGGCTGGGTCACCTCGTACGAGGCGGTGGCGGCGGGCGAGATGGCCGACGTCTCCGACGACGTACGGATCCTGACCGGGCACCCGCCGCAGGCCTTCGCCGACTTCCTCGCGACCCACCCGGAGTGCTACCGGCACCTGCTCCCGCGCTGAGACGCACGGCGACCGTCGGGGATTCGCTCATATGTTCGGTTTCTGGTCTAGGCTGGAGCCATGACCACGGCGCGACCCGACATCCCCGGACTCCAGGGCTCCCTCTTCGACCAGGGCGCCGAGATCGGACCCGGACCCCTCACCGGCCTCCGGCGCACCGAGCTGGGTGCCGGCGCCTGGGTCGACCACCTGCCCGGATGGCTGCACGGCGCCGACGCGCTCTTCGAGGAACTGGCCGCCGGCGTGCCCTGGCAGGCCGAGGAGCGCCGGATGTACGAGAACGTGGTCGCCGTCCCGCGCCTCCTCGCCCACTACCGGGAGGGCGCCCCGCTGCCGCACCCCGCGCTCGCCGAGGCCCGCGACGCGCTCGGCGCGCACTACGCCCGCGAGCTGGGGGAGCCCTTCGCCACCGCCGGACTCTGCCTCTACCGCGACGGCCGGGACAGCGTCGCCTGGCACGGCGACCGCACCGGACGGTCCGCCACCCAGGACACGATGGTGGCGATCCTCGCCCTCGGCGACCCGCGTGACCTGGTCTTCCGTCCGCGCGGCGGAGGGCCGGTCGCCCTGCGGCTGCCGTCCGGCCACGGCGACCTGCTCGTCATGGGCGGCTCCTGCCAGCGCACCTGGGAGCACGCCGTACCGAAGACCGCGCGTGCCGTCGGCCCCCGGATCAGCGTCCAGTTCCGGCCGCGCGGAGTGCGCTGAACCCCGCGCCCGGCCGGGCGCGCTCAGTCCTCGCCGAAGCCGCGGTAGGTCCCGTCGCCTTCGTCGGCCGTGTCGGCGAACTCGGCGAAGTCCATGTTGGCGAGCGACAGGTTCGCCGAGACGTCGGGGAACCAGCGCACCGGCACCCGGAAGGTCCGTCCCGGCTCGTAGGCCAGGTCCACCGCGAGCAGCGGGTGCTCCGGATCGGCCAGCGCCGCCGCGTCCGCGAGGAACACGTAGGAGACCCGCTCTCCCTCCGGCGCGGCCGCGTCCCACGCGACCAGATCCGCCACGCGCGCGTCGGCGAACCGCCGTTCGGCCACGCAGGTGGCGTGCGGGTACTCGTCCACGGCGTCGAGCGCGTCGCGGACGGTCTCCCAGAGCCGCTCGTCGGCGAAGTCCGTGCGGAGCACGAGAGAGGTCAGATCGGCGGGTTCGGGAAGCGACATGACCAAGATCCTCTCACTTCGAACGCCCGCGCGGTCCTGGCGACCTCAGGTCAGCTGGCGCCGGACCAGCTCGTGGAAGAGGCCCGTCGGGTCCGCCAGGAGCTCGGCGGGCGAGCCGTGCTGTACGACACGGCCGTCCGCCATGGCGATCACCCGGTCGGCGCCCATCACCGTGGACAGCCGGTGGGCGATCACCACCCGGGTGGTGCGCAGGGCGCGGGTGGACTCGATGACGAGGCGCTGGGCCTCGTTGTCGAGGGCGCTGGTGGCCTCGTCGAGGAAGAGGATCCGGGGCTTGCGGATGAGGGCCTGGGCGATCATCAGCCGCTGGCGCTGGCCGCCGGAGATCGTGCCGCCGCCGTCCGAGAGCATGGTGTGCAGGCCCATCGGCATGGCCTGCACGTCCTCGGCGAGCCCGGCCAGGGTGATGGCCTCCGACACCTCCTCCAGGGTGTACGCCTCCGCCCCGCGCACACAGTCCAGGATCGAGCCGGTCAGCGGGCGGGCGTCCTGCAGCACCACACCGCACTGGCGGCGCACGGCCGCCCGGTCGAGCGCCGCCAGGTCCTGCCCGTCGTAGAGCACACTGCCCTCGGTGGGCCGGTCGAAGCCGATGAGCAGGCGGAGCAGGGTCGACTTGCCGCAGCCGCTGGCGCCCACGATCGCCACGAACTCCCCGGGGCGGACGCTCAGATCGACGCCGTCGAGCACCAGCGGCCCGTCCTCGGTGTAGCGGTACGACACCTGGCGGGCCTCGATCGCCCCGCTCAGCACGCCCGGGCGGACCGTGCCGGCCCGCACCTCGGGCTCCGCCGCCAGGATCGGCTCGACCTGCTCGTACACCGGCAGTACCGCCGCCACCGACAGCAGTGCGCCGGTCAGCTGGGTCACCGAGGAGAGCAGCAGGGTGAGCGCGGTGGAGAAGGTGAGGAAGCCGGCGGCCGACATCGCGCCCCGGGCCGGGCCCGCGAGCAGCGCGAACATCACCAGGGTGCACAGCGGCAGACACACCGCGCCGATCACCGTGACCGTGTTCTGGAGCCGGCCGACCCGCTGCTGGAGCACCCGGGTGCGGGCGAACTCCCGGGCCCAGGCCGCGTAGGCGAAGCTCTCCGCCGCCGCGACCCGCAGCTTGGGCAGTCCGCGCAGGGTCTGGAAGGCCTGGTTGTCGAGCCGGTTGCCCAGCTCGACGAGACGGCGCTGGTAGCGCAGCTGCCACAGCCCGAGACCGAGCAGCACCGCCCCGACCACCAGCAGCATCGCCAGGGCGAGCAGCCCGAGCGGCACGCTGTGCGCGAGCAGCAGCACCAGGTTCACGACGCCGACGGCGGTCGACTGGAGGCACACCGGCGCGATCCCGGACAGCATCCGCCGGATCACCCCGATGCCGAGCGCCGCGTTGGCGAGCTCGCCGGTGGACCGTCCGGCGAAGAAGGTCGCCGGCAGCCGCAGCAGCCGGTCCCACACGGCCGGCTGGAGGGTGGCCTCGACCCGGCCCTCCATCCGCAGCAGCGCCACGTTCTGCAGCAGCATGAACGCGGCCTGGAGCACCGCCGCCGCGCCCAGGGCCACCGCCGTTTGTACGATCAGACCGCTCTCGCCCGCCGGTACGTACTCGCCGAGGATCCGGCCGGTCGCCAGCGGCACCGTCGCCCCGAGCACCACCGACACCAGGCCGCCGAGCAGCAGCGCCCGCAGCTCCCGGCGAGTGCCGCCGGCACTGAAGCGAAGGAGCCGCGGCAGCGTCGGACGGCCTTCCGGCAGCGGCCGGTAGAACATCACCGCGCGCGGCTCGAAGTCCTCCGCGTTGTCCGCGTCGACCCGCTCCCGGCGGGTGCCCGCCCGTTCCACGGCCACATACCCGCCACGCCGCCACAGCAGCGCCACCGCAGACCCGTCGGCCTCCCGCCGGCCGACCAGCGGCCCGCAGTCCTCCCGCCACCAGCGGCCGCGCAGCCCGACCTCGCGCGTGCGGACCCGCGCGGCCAGCGCGATCCGCTCGACCGGATCGAGCCGCTCGCCGTTCGCGCCGGCGCCCGCCGCCACCCCGGCCGCCGACTCCGCGAGCAGCACCCCCGCGTCGGCGGCGACGAGCCGGCACACCGCGAGCGTCGCGTCGACCCCGGCCGCACCGCCCGCCGACCCGCGCCGGCCATCCCGCCCGCCGGGGCGCCCGAGGGCGGCGAGCAGCGTCCGGTCCGCCTCGCTGCCGGCCGCCCGTCCCGCCGCGAGCCCGGCGGCCGTACGGTCCTCCTGGGCGCGCTCGCGCTCCTCGATCCAGTCGTCGAGGGCGTAGAGCAGCCGGTACTGCTGCTCCACCATGCCCTGCCACAGCGCCGCGTCGACGAGGAGCCCGCCGGCCGCGCCCGCCTCGTACGCGGCGCCGTACGCCACGCCGCCCGGCGGCACCTGCATCCACATGACCTCGTCGTCGCCGGCCGTCCGCCCGTCGCCGGGCCGGGCGTCGAGGGGCGCCTCGTACAGGACCCGCAGGCCCCGGCCCACGCCGAGCGCGAAGGCGTCCTCCAGCGGACTCGCGGCCGGGGCCTGCGGGGTTCCGTACGCGTCCCAGCCGTAGCCGTGACTCCCGTACCCGTAACCCTCGTACCCGTGCCACTCGTGTCCATGGCCGTACGTCTCGGGGCCGTACGTCTCGGGGCCGTACGTCTCCGGCCGGTGCAGTTCGCGCAGTTCGATCCGGCGCAGCAGGCACTCCCGGGACGGGCGGCCGACCAGCGTGTGCCGGGGGCCCTCGGCGGGCCCTTGCAGCAGCGCGCCGCTCTCCACCCGGCCGAGGAAGTGCCAGGCCCCGGCCTGCCCGGCGTCCACCGCGAACAGGTCGAGGCTGCCGTGCACGACCAGCCACAGCACCGAGGGCCCCTCCAGGGACAGGCTGCGCAGGCCCGAGCAGTCCAGCGGGGCGCCGAGGCCGCCGAGCGCGGTGAGCACCGGATCGGCCGCCGCCGTGGCGGGGGCGTAGGACGACGGGGTGGCAGGGGTGGCGGGGGTGGTCATCTCAGTGCTCCTTGACCAGTTCGGCGTACGGGCCGCCCGCCGCCACCAGTTCGGCGTGCCGTCCGCGCTCCACGACCGTGCCCCGGTCGAGGACGAGGATCTCGTCGCTGTCGCGCACGGTGCTCAGCCGGTGGGCGATCACCACGCACGCGCAGCCGCGCCGCCGCAGGTTGTCGATGACCTCGCGCTCGGTGACCGCGTCGAGCGCGCTGGTCACCTCGTCGAGGACCAGGACGCCGGGGTCGCGGACCAGCGCCCGGGCCAGTTCGAGCCGCTGGCGCTGCCCGCCGGAGAAGTTCCGGCCGTCCTGCTCGACCCGGCTGTGGATGCCGCCGGGCCGCCGGGACACCACGTCGAGGACGGCGGCGTCGGCGAGCGCGGCGCGCACGGCCTCGTCCGGCACCGACGGGTCCCACAGCGCCACGTTGTCGCGGACCGTGCCCTCGAAGAGGAAGACGTCCTGGTCGACGAAGGCGACCGAGGCGGCGAGCGCACCGCGCGGCACGTCCGCGAGCCGCATCCCGTCGATCCGTACCGTGCCCTCCCACGGCGCGTAGAGCCCGGCGATCAGCCGCGACACGGTGGACTTGCCGCTGCCCGAGCCGCCGACGAGCGCCACCTGCCGGCCCGGACCGACCGCGAGCGAGAAGTCCGCGAGCAGGGGGGTGTCCAGCGGGTTGTAGCCGAAGGTGACGCCGTCGAGCTCGACATGGCCGGTGAGCCGCCGTGCCCCGGCCGCCGGCTCGCGCCGGGTGTGCACGGGGTCGACGGGGAAGTTCTCCACGTCCTTGAGCCGCGCCACGTCCGCGGTGAGGTCCTGGATCCGGCCCGCGACCCCGCCGAGCCGCGCCACCGGCGCGGTGAAGCCCGTCACGAGGGACTGGAAGGCGACCAGCAGACCCACCGTCAGATGTCCCTCCACCGCCCGCAGACCGCCGACCAGCAGGATCAGGGCGCTGTTCAGCGCGGCCAGGGTGGGGGCGACGATCGCCAGCCACGCGCCGGGCACGCCGAGCCGCTGCTGCACGTCGAGGGTGACCGCGTGCTGCCCCGACCAGCGCCGGAAGAAGCCGTCCTCGCCGCCGGTCGCCTTGATCGTCTCGATCGTCTGCAGTCCGCCGTACGAGGTGTTGGTCAGACGCGCGCTCTCGGCACGCAACTTGTGCGCCCCGGTGGCGCGTACGCGCACCGTGACTCGCAGCGCCGCCACGTTGAGCAGCGCCACCCCGACGCCGACCAGGGTCAGCTGGGGGTCGTAGCTCCACAGCAGCGCCGCGTAGAGCAGCACGACGACCGCGTCCACGCCCGCCGCCGACAGGTCGCGGGCCAGCGTCTCGGCGACCTGGTCGTTGGAGCGCAGCCGCTGCACCAGGTCGGCCGGGCTGCGCTGGGCGTAGAAGGCGACGGGCAGGCGCAGCAGGTGCCGCAGGAACCGGGCCCCGCCCAGGGTCGAGGAGACGATCCGCCCGCGCAGCAGATTGCCCTGCTGGAGCGCGGTGAGCACGGCGGTGAGCACCAGCGCGCAGGCCATGGCCGCGAACAGCACGCCGAGCAGCGAGGACTGCCCGCCGATGAGGAAGGTGTCGATGTACGTGCGGCTCAGCGCCGGCACCCACGCGCCGACGGCCACGAGCAGCACGCTCGCCAGGATCGCCGCCGTCATCGTGCCCGAGGTGCCGCGCAGCCGGCCCGACACCCCGCCGAGCACGCCCGGACGCTGCCCGCCGCGCCGGAACCCGGCACCCGGCTCCATGACCAGGACGATGCCGGTGAAGGCGCCGTCGAACTCCTCCATGGGCACGAACCGGCGCCCCTTGGCCGGGTCGTTGACGTACACGCCCGGACGGCCGAAGTGCCGGCCCATGCCCTCGTACACGACATAGTGGTTGAACTCCCAGAACAGCACCGCGGGTCCCCGGACCTCGGCGAGCGCCGCCAGATCCATCTGCATGCCCTTGGCGGTCAGTCCGTAACTCCGCGCCGCCTTGAGGAGGTTGCTGGCGCGCGAGCCGTCGCGGGACACCCCGCAGGCGATCCGCAGCTCTTCGAGCGGCACGAAGCGGCCGTGGTGCCCGAGCACGGTGGCGAGCGCCGCCGCCCCGCACTCCACCGCCTCCATCTGGAGCACGGTGGGGGTACGGACAGGGCGCGGCCGGCGGCCCTTGGGCAGTGCGGCGGCCCGGGCCGGGCGGCGCCGGGCGCGGGCGGAACGGGGGGACTTCTTGCGCGGGTTCACGGGAGGAGCCAGTCGATCGGGCGCTGCGCGGAGAGGTGGACGGCGGCCGTGACCGGAGTGCCGGAGTCGGCGGTCTCGGGACCGGCCGGGGGGCCGGGGAGCCGGACCAGGACCGCGACCGGATTGCCCTGCCGGGTGAAGGCGGCGGCCAGTCCGTCGTCGCCGAGGAAGCCGCCGATCTGGGCGCGCGACTGCGGCGCCCGGCCCACCGCGGTGACCCGGCCGCGCAGCGCGCCGTCACCGCCCTGGCCGGTGGTGCGGACGGTGACGTCGACCGCGGCGCCCGGCCGGATCCCGGCGGCGTCGCCGGCCGGCACGTACAGCACCGCCACCAGCGGCTCGTCGGGGTCCGTGCCGCGCTCGACGGCGGCCACGTCGGCGCCGGCCGTCACGACGGCGCCGGTGCGGGCGTAGAGGACGGCGAGCCGCCCGGCGGCCACGGCCCGCACCTGCCGGTCGCCGTCGGCCGTGCGGACCACGACCAGCGGGTCGCCCGCGGCGACGGTCCGGCCCTCGGCGGCCAGGACCTCGGTCACCTGGCCCGCGACCGGACTCTGCAGCAGATAGCGGCCCTCGGCGCGAGTGAGAATGCCGGAGGCGGGCAGTCTGGACGTCACCGTCCCGGTGAACGCCCAGAATGCGGCGGCCGCCGTCACGAGCACCGTGACGGCGAGCACCAGCCGCCCCTGCGGGCGCGCGAAACGCACCGGCAGATCGAGTTCTTCGGGCGATTGCAGCTTGGAAAGAGCCTTTTGGCGAAACTGCATGGACTATTCCTTCGACTGCCTTCGACCGTATTTCCTCGCCCGTCCCGCAAAGGGGGCGACGGGCGTGCGGCGGGCCGGGCGCCTCGGGGCGGTCGCACCCCGAGGCGCCCGGCCCGCCGTTCAGTCCGCTCAGAGACCGGCGACGCCCGTGTTCACCGAGACGCCGGTGACACCCTGGACCAGGCCGGGGACGCCCTGCACGAGGCCCTCGACGTTCTGCACGGTCTGCAGGTCGCCGACGACGCCGAGCAGGTTGGTGACGTCGCCGCCCACGGCGCCGACGAGACCGCCCTGGATGCTGACGAGGCCGCCGGAGACGGCGTCGAGCTCGGTGTCGGCGATCTCACGGGTCTCGAGGTTGTTACGCATGAAAGCGCACCTTTCATCTGATGGGGGGAATCCACTGCCGCGGCGGGCCAGATCAAAGCACGCGAACGGCTTTGCGAGCCAATTCCGTTGACGCCCCGTCGGCGCCGGAACAGCACCGGGAGAGCCCCCGCGTGCACCCTTTTTCACGGAACACCGACACCTTCTCCGCAGGAACGAGTAACAAAGTCGAGCGCTGCACGGAGGCGGCAGGACGAACCGGGGTGAATTCCGACAGTACGGTCGTCGCCTTGTGCCGGACCGGGAGACGCCGGGGGAGGCACGGTTCAAGTCACGTACACAATGTGCAGGTTCTCGGCAACGGCCGGGGCACGTCCCGGCACCTCCCGGCCGCCCCTACAACCACCCCGCCCGCTGCGCCTGCAGCGCCAGCTGGAAACGGTTCGCGGCGCCCAGGCGGGCCATCAGGATCTGCAGGCGGCGGAAGAGCGTCCGGCGGCTGATGCCCAGCTCGCGGGCGACGACCTCGTCGCTCGCGCCGCCCGCCAGGAGCCGCAGCAGCCGTCGGTCGGCGGGCGGCAGCCCCGCCGGGCGGGCCGTGTCGCCGTGGAGGGGGAGTGCGGCGTTCCAGCACTGCTCGAACAGCGCGACGAGCGCCGAGAGCAGCCCGCAGGGCTGCACCACCAGCATCGAGTTGACGACGTCCGCCTCCCGGATCGACAACGACACCAGTGCGTACGCCTCGTCGATGATCAGCAGCTTCACCGGCACCGAGGGCAGCACCCGCGCCTGCTCGCCCGCCGCGACCGTCGGTTCGATGGCGTCCCGCAGGTGCCCGGGGTGCTCCAGGGACTCTCGCGAGTAGACGACCCGCTGCCGCACCCCGCGCGCGAGCGTGGCGAGGGCGTCCTCGGTGGCGCCGGGCAGCTTCACGTACGGCGGGGACTCGAACTGCCGGATCTGCTCCCGCGCGCTCGCCCAGGCGTGCCGCATCCGCGGCCCGATCGCGTCGCCGGTCACCACCTCCACCAGGTCGTCGTTGTACGCCGCGAGCCGGTGCCGCCGGAACGACTCGAAGGCGCCGCCCACCGCGATCCGCGACTCCTCCAGGGCCGCCGCCCGATGCCGGGCGAGGACCTCCAGGCCCGCCGCCGGCGGCACCGGCGCGACCACCTCCCCGTCGTCCCCCGTGGCGCTGGCCAGCCCCGCCGCCACCAGTTCCCCGTACGCGGCGGCCAGCTCGGCCCCGGCGAGCCCGGCGACCCGCCCGATGTCGCCCAGCGGGGCCGGCGCCGCGTCGAGCAGCGCCGCGTACACCCGCCCGGCGTCCGTCCCGAGGCCGAGCAGTCGCAGGGCCTCACCCAGTCTCGCGTTCGTCATGCCCCCATTCTCGGCGCCGCCCCCTCCCACCCGTGGCCGATCAGTGCCACTGGCACTCCCGTGCACCCACGGCCCTCCGCGCCCACTACCGTCCGCGACGGACCGCACACCGACCGGAGCGGTCCCTTCCACCCGGACGAAGGGGTACGACGTGGCCAAGGCCCGCAAGAACGGTCTCTACACGGGCATCTCCGCGGAGCTGTCCGCGCTCATGCGCACCGGCTGGGCGGACACCGAGCGGCACGACCTGACGCCCGATCCGCAGGCCCCGCACGCGGCCCGCCGCCGGGCCGCGCTGTCCGCCCGGTTCCCCGGCGAGCGGCTCGTGATCCCCTCGGGCAACCTCAAGGCGCGCTCCAACGACGACACCTACCCGTTCCGCCCGTACTCCGGCTATGTGCACATGACCGGCGACCAGGCCCGCGACGGCGCCCTCGTGCTCGAACCCCGCGCCGACGGCGGCCACGACGCCTACTGCTACCAGCTGCCGCGCGACGCCCGCGACGACGACGAGTTCTGGAGCGGCTACACCGCCGAGCTCTGGATGGGCCGCCGCCGCTCCCTCGCCGAGGCCGAGACCGTGCTCGGACTGCCCTGCCGCGACGTCCGCACCGCCGCCGCCGACCTCGCCGCCTCCACCGGCACCGTCCCCACCCGGATCGTCCGCGGCGTCGACCCGGCCCTGGAGGCCGCCGTCACCACCGACGAGGACCGCGACGACGAGCTGGAGGAGGTGCTCAGCGAGCTGCGCCTGATCAAGGACGACTGGGAGATCGGCGAGATGCGCCGGGCCGTCGACTCCACCGTCCGCGGCTTCACCGACGCCGTCGCCGAGCTGTCCCGCGCCGTGGCGACCTCCGAACGCTGGATCGAGGGCACCTTCTACCGCCGTGCCCGCCTGGAGGGCAACTCCGTCGGCTACGGCTCCATCTGCGCGGCCGGCGACCACGCCACGATCATGCACTGGACCACCAACGACGGCCCGGTCCGCCCCGGCGAGCTGCTGCTGTTCGACGCCGGCGTGGAGACCACCTCGCTCTACACCGCCGACGTCACCCGCACCCTCCCCGTCAGCGGCACCTTCACCGACGTGCAGCGCACGGTCTACGACGCGGTGTACGAGGCCCAGGAGGCCGGCATGGCCGCCGTGAAGCCCGGCGCCGCCTACCGCGACTTCCACGAGGCCGCCCAGCGCCACCTCGCCGCCCGGCTCGTCGACTGGGGCTTCATCGAGGGACCCGCCGAGCGCGCCTACGAACTCGGCCTCCAGCGCCGCTTCACCATGGCCGGCACCGGCCACATGCTCGGCCTCGACGTCCACGACTGCGCGCACGCCCGCAACGAGGAGTACGTCGACGGTGTCCTGGAGCCCGGCATGGTGCTCACCGTCGAGCCCGGCCTCTACTTCCAGCCGGACGACCTGACCGTCCCCGAGGAGTGGCGCGGCATCGGCGTCCGCATCGAGGACGACCTGCTCGTCACCGAGGACGGCCACGAGAACCTGTCCGCCGGACTGCCCCGCTCCTCCGACGAGGTCGAGGCCTGGATGGCCCGCGTCGCCGGCTGACCCGCACCGCCTGTTCCGCCGCCGCCCCGCCGCCCGTGTCCCGTACGGGCGGCGGCGCCGCGAATGGTCGCCTTCACCGGTTGGAGCTAGGGTCGATACGTAGGCCATAAGTGCGCCGACGCTCCCGCGGTCGGGCGGATTTCGCAGCCCCACAGTCCCGCGGTGAAGGGACGGAGGGCGCGCGGAAGGAGCCGGCCATGACCCGTACATTGCGAGCGGCGATCAGCGTCGCGGGAGCCGTGGCGCTGTCCCTGAGTCTGGGCGCGTGCAGCTCCGACGCCGACCAGTCGACGGGCTCGGAGACGAGCGCGGCGCAGGGCGGCCAGGTGAAGATCGGCCTGTTGCTCCCGGAGAGCAAGACCACGCGGTACGAGAAGTTCGACCGCCCCTACATCGAGGCGAAGATCCAGGAGCTGGCGCCAGGCGCCCAGGTCGACTACTACAACGCCGCCGAGAGCGCGACCACGCAGCAGCAGCAGGTCAACACCGCGCTCGCCAAGGGCGATCAGGTGCTGATCCTGGACGCCGTGGACAGCAAGTCGATCCAGTCCTCCGTGGAGAAGGCCAACGCCGCGGGCGTGAAGGTCGTCGCCTACGACCGCCTCGCACAGGGCCCGGTCGACTCCTATGTCTCGTACGACAACCGCAAGGTCGGCGAGCTGCAGGGCAAGGCGCTCCTCGACGCGCTGGGCGACAAGGCGAAGTCCGGCGTGATCGTGATGCACAACGGCTCGCCCACCGACCCGAACGCCGGCGAGTTCAAGGCCGGCGCGCACTCCGTCCTCGACGGCAAGGTGCAGATCGGCAAGGAGTACGACACTCCCAACTGGGACCCGAACAACGCCAACCAGCAGATGTCCGGCGCCATCAGCGCGCTCGGCAAGGACAAGATCGTCGGCGTCTACTCCGCCAACGACGGCCTCGCCGCCGGCATCTCCACCGCCCTCAAGGCGGCCGGCATGAGCGTGCCGCTGACCGGGCAGGACGCCCAACTCGACGCGATCCAGCGGATCCTGATCGGCGATCAGACGATCACGATCATGAAGCCGTACAAGCCCGAGGCCGACATCGCCGCCACGATGGCCGTCGACTTCGCCGAGGGCAAGGCGCTCACGAAGGACCTCGTCCCCCTCACCGTCACCAACGGCAGCGGCGACAAGGTCCCGGCCAACCTGCTGACCCCGATCGTGGTCGACAAGACCAACATCGGTGACACCGTCGTCAAGGACGGTCTCTACACGGTCGACGAGATCTGCACGCCGACGTACGAGGCCGCGTGCAAGCAGGCCGGACTGGAGTAACCGGCCCGGTACGGGCCCTGGTATGGGTCGGAGGCGGTCAACCGTGCCCGAAGCACCTGTGCTGTCACTACGGGGGATCTCCAAGCGGTTCGGCGCGGTCCAGGCCCTGTCGGACTTCGACCTGGAGGTGAACGCCGGAGAAGTCGTCGCCCTCGTCGGCGACAACGGCGCCGGCAAGTCGACCGCCATCAAGGCGATCGCCGGGGTCAACCCGCCCGACGACGGGGTCATCGAATGGCAGGGACGGCGGGTCTCCATCAGCCGGCCCCACGACGCCCAGCACCTCGGGATCGCCACCGTCTACCAGGACCTCGCGCTGTGCGACAACCTCGACGTGGTCGGCAACCTGTTCCTCGGGCGGGAACTGCGCCGCTTCGGCGTGCTCGACGAGGTCCGCATGGAGCAGCGCTCCCGCGAACTGCTCCACACCCTGTCCATCCGCATCCCCAGCGTCCGCATCCCCGTGGCGTCGCTGTCCGGCGGCCAGCGCCAGACGGTGGCGATCGCCCGCTCGCTCATCGGCGACCCCAAGGTCGTCCTGCTCGACGAGCCCACCGCCGCGCTGGGCGTCGAACAGACCGCCGAGGTGCTCGACCTCGTCGAACGGCTCCGCGGTCACGGTCTGGGGACCATCCTCATCAGCCACAACATGGTCGACGTGATGGCCGTCGCGGACCGGATCGCGGTGCTGCGGCTCGGCCGCAACAACGGCGTCTTCGACAGACGCTCCACCACCACCGAGGAGATCATCTCCGCGATCACCGGGGCCACCGAGAGCGCCGTGACCCGGCGTCAGGCCCGCATCCGCGAGCAGCGGGAGGCACGTGGGGAGGAGGACCTGCCATGAGCGGCGACCGCGACCCCGGCGGGACGCCCGGGCCCGAGCGGCCCGAGGACGCCGGCACCCAGGCACCGGCGCCCGAGGCCATGCCCGCCGTCGACACCCGCCTCATCGTCCGCGAGGAGGGACTGCGCGGTTACGTCGGCGAGTTCAAGCGCAAGATGCGCAGCGGCGAACTCGGCTCCCTGCCCGTCGTCGTCGCCCTGATCATCATCTGGACGGTCTTCGGCAGCCTCGACAGCACCTTCCTCTCCGCGCAGAACCTCTCCGACCTCAGCCAGCAGATCGTCGGCACCGGCATGATCGCCGTCGGCATCGTCTTCGTGCTGCTGCTCGGCGAGATCGACCTGTCCGTCGGCTCCGTCAGCGGCCTGTGCGCGGCCATCTTCGCCGTGCTCAACGTCAACAACGGCATGAACCAATGGCTGGCGCTGCTCGTCGCCGTCGCCGGCGGCGCGGCCGTCGGTCTCATCCAGGGCTTCTTCTTCGCCAAGGTCGGCGTGCCCGCCTTCGTCGTCACCCTGGCCGGCAACCTCGCCTGGAACGGACTCATGCTCCAGGTGCTCGGTGCCACCGGCACCATCAACATCCCCAGCGACACCGTCGTCGCCGAGATGTACTCGACGATCTTCCACAGTCCGGCCACCGCCTACGTCACGGCCGCCGTCGGCGTGGGCCTCTTCCTGCTCTCCTCGCTGCTCGACGCCCGGCGCCGGCAGGCCGCGCGCGTGCCGTTCCGGCCGATCGCCGAGATCGTGCTGCGTACGGTCGTCATCGCGGCCATCGCCTTCGCCGCCGCGTACATCCTCAACCAGTACCAGGGCCTGCCGCTCGCCCTGCTGATCTTCCTGATCCTGCTGGTCGTGCTCGACCTCGTGCTGCGCCGCACCCGCTACGGACGGCAGATCTTCGCGGTCGGCGGCAACATCGAGGGCGCCCGACGGGCCGGCATCAGCGTGCCCTTCGTGCGGATGAGCGTCTTCACCGTCGCCGGCACCATGGCCGCGGTCGGCGGCCTCTTCCTCGCCGGGCAGATCCAGTCGGCGAGCCAGACCTCCGGCGGCGGCAACCTCCTGATGAACGTCATCGCCGCCGCCGTCATCGGCGGAACCAGCCTGTTCGGCGGACGCGGCTCCGTGTGGTCGGCACTGCTCGGCGCGCTGGTCATCGGCTCGATCCAGTCCGGCATGAACATCATGGGCGTCAGCAACGCCGTCCAGTTCATGATCACCGGATCAGTGCTGCTCGCCGCCGTGGTCGTCGACTCCCTGTCCCGGCGCAGCCAGAAGGCCGCGGGACGCGCCTGACGGCGCCGCCCCGCGACCCGGTGGCCCTGGTGGCTCAGGGCTGCTGGAAGCGCACCTCCGGGTGCAGCGGGCTCGGACCGGTGAGCAGCGGCTGCGGCCGGCCGCGCAGCTGCTGGTCGAAGAAGGCGCCGACATAGGCGCGGGTCACCGTGAGCGCCCGGTCGGCGGGGATGGTGGCGCCCTCGTCCGGCACGCCGAGGCCGCGCAGCAGCACCGGGGCGTCGGTGAAGGTGAAGTGGTTGGCGCCGGACACCGTCAGCCAGCGCCTGAAGCCGTCGAGCGCCTTCCAGGTGGTGTCCCAGCTGCTGTCGACACCGCCCGGCCGGTGCATCTCGTCGTCGGTGCCCAGGAACATGAACGCCCGCCCACCGAGCCCGTCGGCCGGGAGGGTGTCGTGGAACGCGCCGTCCATGTTCACCCCGGCGTCGATCCGCCGGTCCGCGACCATCGCGGTGGCGGCGGCCGCGCCGCCGATCGAGTGCCCGGCCATGCCGATCCGGGTCGGGTCGACGGTCCGCGCGTACGGCCAGGTGGCGACGGCTCGCGGTCCGGTCAGCCGGTCCAGGAGGAAGCGCACGTCCGCCGCCCGTACGGCCGTGACGTCGGCGCCCTTGATCTTCCCGTCGTGCAGCTGCGTACAGGCCACGCAGGTCAGGGCCGGCCTGCCCGGCACGGACATGCCGGAGTTCTCGTAGGCGTGGTCGACCGACGCGACGACGTATCCGCGCGAGGCGAGGTCGGTGGCGAGGCCGGTGAGCAGGAACCGGGGCGCCCCGAAGCCCGGCGAGAGGACCACGAGAGGATGCTTCCCGGGCGCCGGCCGGACGTCCTTCCTGCTGTACGTGTCGATGCCGGCCAGCGCGCGGATGTCGGCGGGATCGGTCTTCTCGACTCCCACCAGGACGAGCCGGGCCTCCTCCTCGGTCGCGTACGGAGCGGGCGCGTCGCCCCGTGCCGTGCGGGCCGCCGGATAGTGGACGGTCACCATCAGCTCCCGCGCGCCCGCCGAGGGCACGTACGGATCGGTCCGCGACCGGTCGACGAGATGAAGCACGGAAGCGCCCACGCCGAACCTGCCGGTCGGCGCCGGGAGCCGGAGCGCCGCGGCCCGGTCGGCCGGGGCGGAGAGGGAGACGGCCGGCGCGGCGGGCGCGGCGGCCTGGGCGGGCAGGGCGGTCGCGGGTAACGCGACGGCACAGGCGAGGAGGGCGGCCGCGGCCGCCCGGCTGAATGCGATCATGCCCAGGACGCTACGGCGCCCCGCACCAGCCCCGCGTCAGACCACGGGCGGAGACCTACGGCGGGTCGTAGACCCCCGGTCGGACCGTCTCCTCCGCCTGAGGATGCGCGTCACCGGCGGGTCCGGGATGCTGGGACGGACCAGGGGGGCCGTCCGAGGAGGGCCGCGATGTCCGTGATGGACAAGCTCAAGCAGATGCTCAAGGGGCACGAGGACCAGGCAGGCAAGGCCGTCGACAAGGCCGGCGACATGGTCGACCAGAAGACCCAGGGCAAGTACAGCAGCCAGGTCGACACGGCCCAGGAGAAGCTCAAGGAACAGCTCGGTGGCACGGACACGAGCCCCGAGCGCAGGGAGCAGCCCCCTCAGCAGTGAGCCACGCCCCCTCACGCATACCCACGGCCGCCCGGCCGGGCCTCAGCGCCCGGCCGGGCGGCCGTCTGTACCGCCTCATTCGTGTCAGACCCGCCCGAAGAGGGAATCCTTCTGTCAGGACGCTCGAACGACGGACCCCCGCCGCCCGCCCTGCTCGCGGCGCAGGCCCACCGCCACCGTCGAAGGAGCCTCATGTCCACCACCGCCTCCGAGACCAGGCGCGCCGCCCTGGACGGGCTGCCCGAGATCGACCGGCCGGCCCGGGTCTCCACCGACGAGGCCCAGACCCTGTCCGCCGCCCTCCTCGTGCGGCTGCGCGAACTGGAACCCGGCACACCCGGCCACGCGTACGTCCGCAACACGCTCGTGGAGCTGAATCTGAGTCTGGTGCGTTTCGCCGCCCGTCGCTTCCGTAACCGGCCCGAGCAGCGTGAGGACATCGTGCAGGTGGGGACCATCGGCCTGATCAAGGCGATCGACCGTTTCGACCCGTCGCGCGGGATCGAGTTCTCCGCCTTCGCGCTGCCCACCGTCGTCGGCGAGATGAAGCGCTTCTTCCGGGACACCAGCTGGGCCGTCCGCGTCCCCCGCCGCCTCCAGGAACTGCGCATCGACCTGGCCAGGACGGGCGACCTCCTGGAGCAGCGGCACGGCCACCGGCCCAGCCGCGCCGAGCTCGCCGAGCACCTCCGGCTCACTGTGGAGCGGGTCGCCGAGGGCGAGCTCGCCGCCCGCGGCTACACGGCCCGCTCCCTGGACGTCTCGCTGTCCGAGGACGACGACACCCCGCCGCTGGTCAGCCGCCGGCTGGCCGCGCCGGAACCGGCGTACGACCTCATCGAGGACCTCACCGCGCTGAAGCCGCTCATCGCCCGAATGGGCGAACGCGACCGCCGCATCCTGTCCCTGCGCTTCGGCCAGGAACTCACCCAGGCCCAGATCGGCGAACGCCTGGGGCTCTCGCAGATGCACATCTCCCGGCTGCTCAACCGGATCCTGGACGAACTGCGGGCCGGCCTGCTCGCCGACGACGGCCCGGCCGCCCTGCCGCGTCGGGCCTGACCGGCCCCGGAACCACCCGGAACGGGTCCGGGAGACCTCCCTGGCCGCCGCCCTCCGACACGCCGCACGAAAGGGTGCATCCGGCACGCTTCTCCGCATACTGGGTGAGCCGCCGTCTGCCCCGCTCATGCCGTCCGGCATGCCGCGAGGCGGGGGTGGCCACCGGGCGGCGGAAGGAGATCGTCATGCTCATCAGCCACGCCTTCGAGGACGGCGTCCTGCACCTGTCGTTCCTCCAGGACCTCGACGTCACCAGCAGAGCAGCGGCCTTCCTCCAGACCGAGGCCCTCCTGCTGTCCCACCGGCCACGCCTCGTCCGGGTCCAGCTGCCCACCGCCGACCCGTCCCCGGCCTCGCTCAGCGCCCTCTCCCGGGCCCGCCGGCTCTGCGAGCACCTCGGCATCCCGCTGACCGTCGTCGGCCCGGTCCACGTCGCCCGCACCCCGCCGCGCCCCACCGCAGCCTAGGAGGTGTCCGGCCGCACAACCGGCCGCCGCGACCACGTCACCAGCCGAAGCGGCGGTTCACGATCCTGGCGAACTCCTCGAAGCTGAGCACCCGGTCTCCGTTCGCGTCGGCCTCGTCGAAGAGCGCCGAGGAGGCGTCCGCGTCCCCGAGGCCCCACGCCGGGATCACCCCCTGTGCGACCAGCGTCGGCCCCTTGGCGCGCAGCGCGGCGATGACCTCGGCGCGCGTCAGGGTGCCGTCGTGGTCGAGATCGAGCGCGTCGAAGAGAACCCGGGCCTTGTCGCTCATCGCGTGTCCGTCCTGTCCGCCGAGGCGGGCGTTCGCATGCGTGCAGTCAGTCGTACGGAAGGACGCCGGGGGCACCTCGCGAGTTGCCCCCGGCGTCCCGGCGTCCGTACGCCCCTCACACCACGCTACGAGGCGTCCCGTACGGTCCCCGTGAACTCCCTGCCCGGCACCTGCCGCCACTCGGCGTCGTACGTGAAGGGCACGGCCCGCAGCGCCTCCGCCGGCTCGGCGACCCCGTCCCGCACGGTCGGCACCCGCACCTCGGTCACCGTCTCGCCCGCCGGTACGGCGAACGCCGCGTACGCGTCCGGGTACTCCGGCCGGGACAGCGGCCGCGCCGGATCGGGCACGGAGCCGTAGGTGTCCCGAACCCACTCCGGGTCGAGATCGGCCGTGGACAGCTCGGGCGCGCCGCCGGCCGGGGCCAGGAAGGAGACGCCGCCGAGGATGTCGGCGTCGGCGGGCCGCGACAGCGTGACCCGCCACACCAGTGCCTGCCCCTCGGCCACCGCGTCGGCGACCGGCGTCACCCGCACCTCGGGCATCGGGTCGTCGTTGCGGGCCGTCACCCCGCCCCGGTGCGCGCCGACGGCGATGCCGCGCACGGCCTTCACGAAGGCGTCGCGGGTCACGTCCCAGCCGTACCGCGTGTTCCCCTCCACCGGCACCCGTACGTCGATGTCCTGGTGCCCCGGGCGGACCGTCACCACCCGGGAGGTGAACCCGTCGGCCCCGTCGGCCCCGTCGGCGCCGGGCTTCGGGGCGAACAGGCGCACCTGACCGCTGCCCGAGCCGGAGACGGTCACCGGCACCCGGTACGTCCGCACCCCGGAGTCGCCCTCGTCGACCGTGAGCCGCCCGACGTCCACCCGCGGCAGCGCGACCGGACGCACCGCCGGCAGACCCGGGCGGAAGCCCCAGGAGTCCACCAGCCAGGCCCGGCCCTCCGCGGTGCGCGGGGCCAGTTCGAGCGCGGCGATGTTCCTCAGATCGAGGCGCGCCCGGACCGCCGGGGACAGCGGGACGCGGACCTCCCGCGCCCAGTACGAGGCGGTGCGCTCACTGCCCGGCAGCCCGTCCACCCGCACCCGGCCGAGGGCCGCCCGGCGGCCCGAGGCGTCGGCCACGGTCACGTCGAGCTCCGTGCCCTTGGTGTTCGGCGGCACGACCACCCGCAGCGCGAGCGACTCGGCGCCCGCGAGGGACACCGGCCGCTCCGACCGCACCGTGACCGGCGTGCCCGTACGGGTCCAGCGCAGCGCGACGGCATCGCGGCCCGGCTCGGGCGAGGTCTCCCAGGACGCGAAGTGCGGCGACTGCCCGCCCTCGTCGGGCGCCAGGCACGCGCGGGCGGCGTCGGGGTCGATCTGTGCGCACAGCCGGCCCGCGCCGGACACGGTCAGGGCCGCCGCGGCCCCGGGCGAACCAGGTACGAACGCCGGGACGCGGCCCGCCCCCACGGCGTGCGTGAGCACCCGCGCCGGGCCCGCCGACGGCGCCCGCCGGCCGGTGCCGTCGAGCAGCGGCCGCACCCGGTCGTCACCCGCCACGAACAGCCGGGCGGCGGCCGCGATGTAGGCGGCGCCCGCCGCCTGCTGCTGCGGCGCGGCGAGGCGCGTCCGGGTGCCGGGGGAGCAGACCGGATCGGGCTGCTCCCCGTCGGACCAGAAGTCGTCCACGGCCGGCGCCTTCGCCTGGCCCGGCGTCCACTCGCTGTTGAAGAAGTTGTGGTTGGCGCCCACCACGTACACCGCGCTGTGCAGGGCCGCGCCCCGGCTGACACCGCGCGTGGCGTCCAGGTACAACTGCCCCTGCAGATCGGACACATCGCCGTCGCAGCCGGGCAGGATCGTCATCGACGGCACGTCCGGGACCGGGTTCTGGCCGAAGATCGTCGGCCCGATGAGGACATCGCCGCGGATCTTCCAGCGCACCGGCCCCCGGTAGCCGTCCTGGCCGGCGGGCGGCGCGGACAGACTGTCGAGGGCCGCCCGGTTCACGCCCTCGCCGCCCCGCGAGTGCCCGACCAGCAGGACGCGGGAGAGGTCGGCGGCCGCCGCGGCCTTCCGCACCACCGCCGGCGCCTTGTCCGGGTGCTCGCCCCACTCCGCCCAGCGGGCGAGATGCAGCCGGACCAGCGAGGAACGGGCCTGCGCGCCGCCGTCGTCCGCCCGGTGGTCCTGCCCGTTGACGCCGTTCGCGGACACCGACAGCGTCACGTACCCCTGCGAGGCGAGCAGCTTCTGCGCCGCCCCGTATCCCTGATGACTCGGTATCGGCCGCATGCCCGCCGGGCACGGCCACTCGCCCGATCCCTCCTCCACACCCGGCTTGTAGCAGGTGCCGTGCCGGCCGTGCAGGAACAGCGCCACCGGCCGCCTCCCCGGCGCGCCCGCCGGCGCCGTCACGGCGGCGCGCATCTCGACCGGCTCGGGGAAGCCGGGCAGCCGCACGTCCTTCAGCGCGTACTCGCCGGACACGGTGCGGTACGGGCCGGGGACCCCCGGATCCACCGGATTCGCCGGCAGCGGCGCCTCAGGCCGTGCCCCGGGATCTGCCGGAGCCGCCGGCCGCAGACGGGGCGCCTGGGCCGGCGCCTCGGCATCGAGCCGCCGTCCGCCCGCCGTGACGCTCAACCGCGCCCCGCCGTCCACCCGTTCAGCCCCGATGGCGAGCCGGAACGACCGCCCGTCCGCCGCGGCCTCCGGGTACCCGAGCAGTCTCCCGTCGACCCGGAACTCGACCCGGGCATCCCCCATCGGCACGGCCTCCTCGGCCGTCCACACCAACTCCCGCCCCGCACCGCTTCCGGCGACCCGCCACCCCTCGGGCAGCCCTGCCGCGGCGGATCCGGTGACGGCGGCCGAGGCGGTGTCCGGTTGCGCGTACGCGAGCCCCGGCGACACACCCGCCAGGGCCATGAGCGTCACGGCGGTGGTCATGCCGCGTGTGACACGTATCAAAGCGCTCTACCTCACGATCGTTCTCGTCCAGCACGCTTCCGGGCGCCTGCGATCCCCCGGGCGCCCCTCTTGCCCCCGGAGGACGGGGGAGGGAGAGACGGGGTTGCCCGGCGGGGGAGGGGTGGCCGGTTCTGATCCCTGACCGTCGGCGGACCGACGAAGGGCCACCGCCCGCCGTCGGGCGGTGCCGGATCAAAACGGACGATGTCCGGCTATTCCATTGCAATGCCGAAATGCCGAGGTGATTCATGAAGGGGGTAATTCGAGCCGGAAAGGTGGGCAGGCGGCGCCGATCGGTCAGGGGTGATGTGGGTCACCTGGGACCGGTCTCCGGAAGGGCCTCCGGAATGCTGTCGCGGCGTCAGGAGCGGCCGGACGGAAAAGGATTGGGGTGAGGGGTGGGAGCGGGCGTGATGATCCTTTTGAATTTGCCCGCAGATCGATTTCGCGTGATGAATTCCCTCCTTGTTTTCGATATTTGTCTTCGCATACGGTCGCCCCGAAACCGGACGGAAACGCCGAATCCTGCCGCCGCCCGGTCGACCGCACTCACCACACTTCCGGCAGGAGCGGGGGACCCAGGTTCGCCGCCGGCCCCGGTCTCCGGGGACGGCTCGGGGTGAAGCCGCGCGCAGCGCGGCCGGGCATCTCCTGCCCGAACCCGACAGCTCACCTCGCAGGCGAAGGAGAGGAACTCGCCATGCGTGGATCCGGCAAGCACCGCCGCCCGAAGAACGCCCCGCTCGCCCGCGGCATCGCCGCCGTCGGCCTCACCGGCAGCGCCGCCCTCGCCCTGCCCCTGGCCGGCGCCACCACCGCCGGCGCGGCCACCCCGGCCGTCGCTCCCTCCGTCGCAGTGGCAAAGCAGACGCCTCTTTCGGCGCCTTCAGTGGCCCCCTTCACAGCCCCGGCGGCCGTGAAGGCGGCGCCGGTGAGGTATTCCGTCGTGGCCGGTGACTCGCTGTCGAAGATCGCCCACAGGTACGGGGTCCAGGGCGGCTGGAAGAAGCTCTACAAGGACAACCGTCGCGTCGTCGGCGGCGACCCGCGCCTGATCCACCCGGGGCAGAAGCTCACCGTCGCCGGAACCGCCGCGAAGGCCGCGGCCAAGGCGGCCAAGGCGCCCAAGGCGGCCAAGGCCGGCACGAGCGTGGCCGCCGCCTCGGCCCCCGCGAAGGCCGTTCGGTCGAAGGCGGTCCAGGCCGTCGCGACCTCCACCGGCTCCGCCACGTCCGCGGGCTACACGTACGCCGACAACCTCGAGGGCTGGATCCGCGAGTCCCTCGACATCATGGCCCGCGAAGGCATCCCCGGCAGCTTCGACGGCATCTACCGCAACATCATGCGCGAGTCCTCCGGCAACCCGCGGGCCATCAACAACTGGGACTCCAACGCCCTCGCCGGCACCCCCTCCAAGGGCCTCCTCCAGGTGATCGACCCCACCTTCCGCGCCTACCACGTGGCCGGCACCTCGCTCGACCCGTACGACCCGGTCGCCAACATCACCGCGGCCTGCAACTACGCCGCCGACCGCTACGGCTCCATCGACAACGTCTTCGGCGCCTACTGACGGACCGTCGCCCGCGGGCGCCGCGCACGGCACCCGCGGGCACGTCGACCCGCCCCCGGCCACCTGGCCCACATTCCTCACGCGATCAGGTGAAACCTTCTCGGCCGTTCCTCCGTCCTCTCCTGCGGGAGCCGTCGGGAGAGTCACGGGGAGTGGGCAGCACATGGGGCTGAAGAGTAAGTACACGCCGCAGATAGCCGCGGTCGCGTCGGCGGTCGCGCTGAGCCTGGCCGCCTGGGGGGCCGCCGTGTTGACGGACACGGAGGCGGAGGCGCGGGACGGCGGAGGAGCCGGGGCGCGGCAGGAGCAGCGCGTGCCGCCCACCGAGGACGGGAAGGGCCCGGAGCAGGTCAAGCCGGCGAAGGTCCCGGTGAGCATCGCGCACGCCACCGAGGCGGGCGGGAAGTCGGTGAGCATCACCATCGACGACGGTCCCGACCCGAACTGGACGCCCCAGATGCTCGACATCCTCAAGGAGAACGGCGTCAAGGCCACGTTCTGCATGGTCGGGCCGCGTGCCAAGGAGCACCCGGAGCTGGTGAAGCGGGTCGTCGCCGAGGGGCACCGGCTCTGCGACCACACCATGGACCACGACACCACCATGGACAAGAAGCCGGTCGCGTACCAGCGGCAGCAGATCCTCGACGCGAAGCGGTTGATCGAGGAGGCGGCCGGCGGCGCGAAGATCGAGTACTACCGGGCGCCGGGCGGCGCGTTCACGCCCGACAGCCGGAAGATCGCCGCGGCCGAGGGCATGCGCCCACTCGGCTGGAACGTGGACACCAAGGACTTCGAGCGCCCGGGTACCGCGGCCATCGTCGGCACCGTGAAGAACGAGCTGTCCAACGGCCCCACCATCCTCTTCCACGACGGCGGCGGCGACCGCAGCCAGACCGTCGCGGCCCTCCGCCAGGTCCTGCCCTGGCTGAAGGAACAGGGCCACCCGACCAGCTTCCCGGTCCGCACCGCACCCTGACCGGGCCGGCGCCGTCCCGCCCGGAGGCCGCACTGCCCACCGGGCGGGTTGCCGATTTTCGCAATTCGATCGGCTGCTCATAGAATCGAGGGGTGAACGAGAACCTTCCCCCGTGCCCCGAGTGCTCCGGCGTCTACACCTACGAGATGGGCTCGCTGCTCGTGTGCCCCGAATGCGGCCACGAGTGGTCGGCCTCCGCCGCCGAGGCGGGCTCCGACGACGCCGCCGGCGGCGCGAAGGTGATCCGGGACTCCGTCGGCAATGTCCTCGCCGACGGCGACACGGTGACCGTGGTCAAGACCCTCAAGGTGAAGGGCAGCCCCAGCGGCATCAAGGCGGGCACCAAGGTCCGCAACATCCGCCTGGTCGACGGTGTCGACGGCCACGACATCGACTGCAAGGTCGACGGCTTCGGCCCCATGCAGCTGAAGTCCAGCGTGGTCAAGAAGGCCTGACCTTCGAGGGCGTTGCAGCGGGACGCCGCGAAGACGCGAGGATGGTCCCATGACGAAGAGTTCTGACTGCACACGATCGACGTGGCGAGGGCGCGGACGGCCGGGCGCGGACGCGCCCTCGGCGCTCCCCGGGAAGGGGCGGTGGGCACCGTGAGCGCGCCGCTCTACCAGCTGAAGGCGGAATTCTTCAAGACGCTCGGCCATCCCGTGCGCATCCGCGTCCTGGAGCTGCTCAGCCTGCGGGAACACGCGGTCTCGGAGATGCTGGCCGAGGTCGGCGTCGAGCCCGCGCACCTCTCCCAGCAGCTCGCCGTGCTGCGCCGCGCCAACCTGGTCGTGGCGCGCCGTGAGGGCTCGGCGGTCCGCTACACGCTCACCGACCCGCAGGTCGCGCAGCTCCTGGTGGTCGCCCGCGCGATCCTGTCCGGCGTCCTGGCCGGGCAGGCCGAACTCCTGGCCGACCTCCGCGCCAGCGGAACGGCGGTCGCACCGCCCGAGTAGGCCCACGTCACCGCACCGGCCACTGACGGCGGCACCGTTGTCAGTGGCCGGTGTCATGCTCCCCGGTGTGACCACGACATGGAGCCTCCTCGACCTCGACGGCGCCCTGCGCGCATCCTGGGCCGCCGACACCAGCTCGCCCGACTACCGGACCCAGTGGCAGCCGGACAACCCCGCCTGGGGCCACTGCGACATCACCGCCCTGATCGTGAACGACCTCTTCGGCGGCGACCTCGTCGTCGGCGAGGTCCACCTGGCCGGCGAGCAGCACGGCTACCACTGGTGGAACCGCCTCCCCAACGGCATCGACCTCGATCTGACCCGCGAACAGTTCCGCCGGGGCGAGCAGGTCAGCGCCGAGCGCGTCGTCGAACGCCCTCCGGGCCCCCTGCCCCGCCGCTGGGACGCATACCTGCTGCTGCGCACGCGGGTCGCCGCGCACCTGGGAAGGCTGCCCGAACCCGCGTAGGGGCCGTGACGTGCCCCGGTCCCTGTTAGCCTCACCGTCATGATCACGACAGGGTTAGGGAGACGCTTGCGTCGCGGCGGGCCCGAAGCCGGTCCGCAGCGGGCTCTGATCGCCGCCAGTTTCGTCAGCCGGGTCGGCAACGGGCTCTTCAACGCCGCCGCCGTCCTCTACTTCACCTTCGTCGTGCACCTGCCCGCCACACAGGTGGGAGCGGGACTGACGATCGCCGGGCTCTGCGGCCTGGCAGCCGGCATACCGGCCGGGAACCTGGCCGACCGGTACGGGCCGCGCGCTGTCTCGCTGACGGCCCAGGCCGTGCTGGCCCTCACCATGGCGTCTTTCGTCCTCATCGACAGCTGGCTCGCCTTCACCCTCGTCGCCACTCTGGACCGGCTGGCCGCCACCGCGAGCGGCGCCGCGGGCGGAGCACTCGTCGCCAGGGTCGGCGGCGAGCGGCCAGCCGCGTTCCGGGCCCGACTGCGGACCTTCGTCAATCTCGGCGTCGTCGTCGGCACCCTGGGCGCGGCCGTCGCCCTCCAGATCGACACCCGCCCCGCCTATACCGCGCTGATCCTCGCCAACGCCGCCAGCTTCGCCTGCGCCGGACTGATCGTGCTGATAGGCGTCCCGAACTACCGGCCCCTGCCCAAGCCCGAGAACCACCGTCAGTGGTCCGTCCTCGCCGACCGGCCGTATGTGTCCTTCGTCGCGCTCTACAGCGCCATGGGCCTGCAGTACCAAGCCGTCTCCCTGCTCCTGCCGATCTGGCTCGCCGCCCACACCGACGCACCACGCTGGACCGTGGCCGCGGTCTACGCGGTCAACAGCGGCGTCTGCGTGCTGCTCCAGAGCCGCCTCGGCGCCAGGGTCGAGACCCCGCGCCAGGGCGGCCGCGCCTTCCGCCGAGCCGGACTCCTGTTCCTGATCAGCTGCCCGCTGATGGCGCTGACCGCCGATGTTCCCGTCTGGGTCGCAGCGGCGCTCGCGGTCCTCGCGGTGTGTGTCCACAGCATCGGAGAGGTCTGGGAGTCCTCGGGCGGCTACGCCCTCGGCTTCGGCCTCGCCCCCGACCACGCCCAGGGCCAGTACCAGGGCCTCTTCGGCATCGGCTTCAACGCGGGCCAGGCCCTCGCCCCGCTGGTCCTGACCGGCGCGGTCCTCGCCCTCGGCCACACGGGCTGGCTGCTCCTCGGCGTCTTCCTCGCGGCCCTGGGCGCGGCGGGACCTCCGGTGGCGGCATGGGCCGAGCGCACCCGCCCCGGGCGTCCGGGGACGCAAGCCGCGTCCCCGCTGCCGGAGAGCGGTCGCCGAGGCTGAACGGGTGCCTTCACGGGCGATGGGCGGTGCGTACGCCACCGCGACCTTCGGACGCGGGTTCGCTTCGGATCCCGGACCCTTGGCCCTCTCCGGCGCGCGCCCCCCGTCCGCCCGCCATCACGCCCGCCCGTGCGCCCGCTGGCGCCGTCGCGGCGGAGGGTGTAGAGCCGCCGGCGGTGTCGTACGGGCCCGGTCGGCGCCCCGTGTGTCCCGCCCGTCCCCTGCACCCTGCCCCGGCACACCGAACGCACACAGAACGAGCAGCTTCCGAACCCTCGCTATCAACGGCGAGCGGAATAAAGCCACTTGGGGTTGCAGTTCGGCCAAGGTGGGCAGGTTTGGGGTTCAGGACCTGGGGAATGGTCCGCCGTCAGTGGCACTGGCGACGGAGATCGGTCCGGTGGGGCGGAGAGAGAAGGAGTGTGCCGCGGCGTGCCGTGGTCTCGCGGCGCGTCCCGCCGGCGGGCCGTGCCGCCGCTGCCCGGGCGCCCCGAGGTGAGAACGACGCGATGGTGGTCCGCACAGTGGAACGGGCCGAGGAACGAAGGAGGTTGGTCCCATGACAGTGCGTGCCGTCGAGCTCCCCGAGCTGTGGATGCCCCACCCGGTGCGGGTGAACCCGTATCTGCCGGGTCTGCGCGCGGAGACCGAGACCTGGGCGCGCGAGATGGGGATGCTGCACGGCGACGGAGGGCGGAGAGCGTACGACGGGATATGGACACGGTCCCAGTTCCACGCCATGACGGTGGACCAGCTGACCGCCTGGTGCCTTCCCGACGCCTCGCCGGCCGATCTGCGGCTCAATCACCGGTTCAACATCTGGGCACTCGCCTGGGACGACTACTTCGCCAACGCCTTCAAGCGGACCGGTGACCTCCCGGGCGCGCTCGCCTTCACCGCCCGGCTGCACGATTTTCTGCGCCCCGAGATACCCGCCCGGCTCCCGTATCCGGAAAACGCCGTGGAACGCGGAATCGCCGATCTCCAGGCGCAGTTCTTCCCGCCCCGCCTCGCGCACTGGCGGCTGGAATTCAACCGGGCCCTGGCGAAATACATCGACGCGGGGGTGACGGAACTCGCCAACAGCCTCGCCGGGCGTGTTCCCAGCCTCATCGAATACGCGCCGTTCCGGCGGGAGAGCTTCGCCGCGCATACCGCGCCCTATTCCGTCGAACTCTCCACCCGCGCGCGAATACCCGAGGCGATACGCGACAGCGGCACCGTCCGCAGCCTCCTCGACGCCTTCATGGACTTCATGGGCCTGGCCAACGACCTCGCCTCCTACGAACGGGAGGTCCACGAGGAGTACGACGTCAACAACCTGGTGGTCGTCATCGGAGAGTCCCTCGGACTGCCCCTGCACGACGCCGTGCCCGCCTCCGTCCACCTCGTCAACTCCCGCCTCCGCGACTTCGAGTACCTGCGGACCCACGAACTCCCGCAGCTCGTACGGCAGTCAGGGCTCCACCCCGACGAGCGCGACGAGCTCGACGCCTGGATGGCGGGCGCGTGCGGCTTCCTCTCCGGGCTGCACGCCTGGTACACCGGGGCACCTCGCTACGTACCCGCCGACCCCACCGTTCCGGAACAGCGCGGCCTCGACGAGCGGTACCCGCCCGGCGCGTGAGCGACGGGAACCCGCCGGGACCGCCCGGACACGCCGGAGGGGGCGCCGGCACCCGTGTGCCGACGCCCCCTCCGAACTCCGGAGACCGCGGAAGTCCCTAGCGGCGGGACAGCCGACGCCGCAGTCGCGCCCACCAAGAGCCCCGGGCCGCCGGCGGGCGCTGCTCCGCGACCGGTGCGGTCTCCGGCCACGGGCCCGCCGCCGGCATCCCGCTGCTCTTCGTCGGCGGCGCCGGCAGCGGCGCCGGCAGGTCCTGCGTCCGGGGCTGCCGGGGCGCGAACCGTACCGGAAGCGCCGTCAGGTGCCGTGCCCAGGTGGAGGAACGCCAGGACAGCTCCTCCTCCGGCACCGCGAGGGAGATGTCCGGCAGCCGGGTCAGCAGGATGTCGATGCCGGTGTCGGCGATGATGCGGCCGATGTCCTGACCGGGGCACTCGTGGCTGCCCGCGCTGAAGGACAGGTGCGCCCGGTTGTGGTGCACGGGCGTCGCCGGATCCGGCCGGATCGACTGGTCGACGTTGCCCGCGGCCAGGCCGAGCAGCAGCATGTCGCCCGCCTTGATCCGCTGCCCGCCGAGGGTGGTGTCGCCGTTGGCCCAGCGGCCCGGGCACACCATCAGCGGCGGCTCGTCCCACAGCACCTGCTCGACGGCCTCCGGCAGGGTCATCTGACCGCCGGCCAGCGAACCGCGGAAGCGGTGGTCGGTGACCACCATCCGCAGCACGTTGGACATCAGGTTGGCCGTCGTCTCGTAACCGGCGAGCAGGATCAGCCGCAGGTGGTGCTGCACCTCCTCGTCGGTGAGACCGGCCGGGTGGGCGAGCAGCGCCGACGCGATGTCCTGCCCCGGCCGTGACCGCTTGGCGACGACCAGCTCCTCCAGGGCCTTGAGGACGAAGGCGTTGCTGGCGAGCGAGGTCTCGGTCCCCTTGAACAGGTCACGCGCGGCGTGCACCAGTTCCGGGCCGGACTCGTCCGACATGCCGAGGAGGTGGATGAGGGTGAGCATCGGCAGGTGCTCGGTGAACTGGTTGACCAGCTCCGACTCGCCGCTCTCGCAGAACCCGTCGATCAACTGGTGCGCGAAGCGGGTGATGTGACGGCGAAGGCCGCGGTGGTCGAACTGGTCCAGGCCCGCCGTGACCGCCCCGCGCAGCCGCTGGTGCTCCTCGCCGTCCGCGCACACGCAGTCCGGCCGCCAGCCGATCATGGGGACGAGCGGCGAGGTGGCGGGGTCGATCTCGCCGCTGCGCCAGCCGTGCCAGACCCGCGGGTCGCGCGAGTACTGGGTGGCGCGGGTGGCGACGTCGCGGTTCTCGGTGTAGCCGAGGACGAGCCAGGCGCGCACGTCGCCGTCGAGCAGGACGGGCGCGACCGCTCCGTGCGCGGCGCGCAGCTTCTCGTACAGACCCATGGGGTCGGTGGCCGCGGTGGGGCCGTACAGCCGGGTGGTGCCGTCGGGACCGGTGGCCGCCGCGTGTGCCGGGCAGCCCGGCGGCGGCAGGAGATCGGTCTCCGGGCCGGCGTGATCGGAGGGTGGGACGGTCATACGGGGGTCTCCTGGGCGGCGAGGGTGCACAGGTAGACCATCAGCGAGAGCAGCGCGTCACGGCAGGACGCCCGGTCGCGGGCGTCGCACGTGACGATGGGGACGGACTCGCCGAGGGCCAGCGCAGTGCGCAGTTCGGGCAGGGGGTACTGCGGAGCTTCCGGGAAGGTGTTGACGGCCACGACGAAGGGGACCCGGCGGTCCTCGAGGCGGGTGATGACCTCGAAGCACACCTCGATCCGCCGGGTGTCGACGAGGACGACCGCGCCGAGCGCGCCTTCGAAGATCCCGTTCCACAGGAACCAGAAGCGCTCCTGTCCCGGGGTCCCGAAGAGATAGAGGACCAGCTCCTCGTTGATGCTGATCCGGCCGAAGTCCATCGCGACGGTCGTGGTGCTCTTCCCCGCGGCGCCGGGATTGTTGTCGATCCCGACACCCGCCTGGGTCATGTTCTCCTCGGTGGTCAGCGGCTTGATCTCGCTGACCGCACCGACCATCGTGGTCTTGCCGACGCCGAAGCCGCCGACGACCACCACCTTGACTCCCCGGGCGCCGTGCGGCAGCAGCACATCGGTGCCGCGCGGGCCCGCCAGGGGGGCCTCAGAGCTTGCGTAGTCCATGGATCACCGCCTCCAACAGGCCGCGTTCGGGAAATGCCGCGACGGGCACGGGTGCGATGGCTTCCACACGTTCGTCCTCGACGAGTTGGGACAGGAGCACGGTGACGACACTGAACGGAAGGCTGAGGTAGGCCGACACCTCGGCCACCGACAGCGGGTACTGGCACATGGTGAGGATGGCGGCGGTCTCGGGCTGCATCGAAGGCTCGGGCGCGGACCGCGACGCGATCAGGGTGACGAGGTTGAAGGCCTTCTCCCCGGAGCCCTGGCCACCGGTGATGACGTAGAGCGGAACGGGGGTGCCTTCGTCCCAAGGGCCGTGGTTCTCTGATGTCACATCGCCTGCCGCACGTCATCACGGGGCGGACTCGTCATGTGCTGACCGATCCGCACCACCAGCGTCCGCATCCGGTCGCCGAGCAGCCCCGCGTCCACCTCCTCGTCGGCGAGCACCGCGAGGTACGCGCCGGGGCCGGCCGCCATGAGGGAGAAGTAGCCGCCGTCGGCCTCGATCCCGACCATCCGCGTCGAGCCGTCGCCGTGCGGGAACATCTGCGCGATGGCCTTGGCCAGGCTCTGGATGCCGGAACAGGCGGCCGCGATCGAGTCGGCGGTGTCGGGCGTGGTGTTCGCCTGGCCGATGCACAGGCCGTCCGAGGAGAGGACGACCACGTGGCGCACGTACGGAACGCTGCCCACGAGCTCCGTGAGCATCCAGTCAATGTTGGGCAGTGGCTGCATGGTTACTCGACCTCATCTGACGGATCGCTGTGGGGAGTGGAGGGATCGGCGGCCGTTCGCTTCTCGCCGTTGAAGGCCTCCCACATCAGCCCCGGCTGGCGCGGCGTGCCGTTGCGCCGGGGGAGGGTCGGCGTCTCCGGGGGAGTGCTGCCCGTGCGGACGACCGGGGTGGGGACGGGCGACACACGGCGGCGCTGCGGGAGCCCGTTGACGGTCTTCCCCGGCTCGCCGGAATCGGTCGCGCCGGTGCCGGTGCCGGTGCCGGTCGCGCCGGAGTCCGCCGAGGACCTGAACGGCGCGGTCGTGAACGGCGCGGAGGACGGGGCGGAGGACGGGGCGGAGGACGACGGCGAGGGGGTGGCGGGAGCGGCGGGGGCCGGGACCGCGGCGTGGCGGGCGGTCGAGGTCCGGGCGGGCGCGGGGGCCGGTGCGGACGCGGACGCGGGCGCGGGCATCGGGGCCGGCGCGGGCGGGATGACCGTGGGCGGCGGCGGGGGCGGCGGGAAGGCCGGGCCGCCGGAGCGCTTCCGGTGGGTCTCGTGGGGGGCTCTCATGACAGGCTGCTGCACCGTGGTGATCAGGCGTCGGGGTACGAGGATGACGGCCCGCACGCCGCCGTACGCGGAGGTGCGCAGGTCGACCTCGCAGCCGTGCTCGCGGGCCAGCCGGCTCACGACGGGGAGGCCGAGCTGGGTGACCTCGCCCAGGCCCGCCAGGAAGATGCCCGTGGCCGACTGCGTCATGACGCGGTCGATGCGCTGCCGGACCTCTTCGGTCAGGCCGACGCCGCGGTCCTCGATCTCGATCGCGATGCCGGAGGGCACCTCGCTCGCGGTGACCTCCACCGGGGTGTGCGGCGGGGAGAAGGTCGTGGCGTTGTCGAGGAGTTCGGCGAGCAGGTGGATCAGCGGCTCGGCGCCGGGGCCGATCACGGCCACCTCGGTCACCGCCTGCAGCCGTACGCGGGGGTAGTCGACGATACGGGACATGGCGCCGCGCAGGACGTCGTAGAGCGGGATCGCCTTCGACCACTGACGGCCGGGCCGGGCGTCGCCGAGCACGGCGATGCTGGCCGCGAGGCGGCCGATCAGCGCGTTGCGGTGGTCGATGTCCTGCAGACCGCGCGAGACGACGATGTCCGTGCCGTGCAGGATCTGCATGGCGTGCAGGTCCTTGGCGAGCTGGTGGACGATCGCCTGGACGCGGCGGGCGACCGCGACGAGGGCGCGCTGCGACGAGTCGCGGGTGCTCTCCTCGGCCTCGACGGCTTCCAGGAGGGTCCGCAGGGCTCCCTTCAGCGCCTCGGTGAACTCGTCGTCGAGGTGGTCGCCGAAGGAGACGGACTGCATGATGTCCGACGCGCTCTCGCCCTTCTGCAATCGGGCCACGGCCGCCGGCAGCAGCTCGTCGGCCAGCCACCGGGTGGTGGAGCGCTGGTCCGCGAGCCGGCCGAGCAGCGCCGCCTCGCGCCGGGCGTAGTACTCCCGCGCCTCGGTGGCCGCCTGCGTCCGGCGGGCCGAGTCGGACGTACGCAGCCGGCGCATGGTCACGGCCGAGGTGACGGCCGTGAGGGCGACGGCCACCAGGCCGTACCAGGCGAGCGACGACCGTATCTGCGCGGAGGAGAAGAACAACCCTATGGCGAAGACGCCGGCCAGGGCTCCGGGAGGAATGAGCCACACCGGAGCCGCGTTCCGCGGCCTGGCTCTGGAAGTCGAAGCTGCACGAACCATCAAAAGGGTCCCTCAACAGACGGAAATGAGCGGACTAATGAACGAGGGGAACGAATGAGCGGGAAAGAATGTGTGCGCGAGCGGGCGAGAGCGCTGCGGCAGACCGGTGGGCTTTTCGTTTCGCGGGCGGGTTTCGTCCATGCCCGGTTTCGCACGCGTGACTCTGTGTGAGCGCGTCGCAACACATGTGGGGAGCATAGTCAGTTCGGGATTGGCATGTGCCCCGGATGGAGCGGAAGCCTCCATCGATCCCTCCAGGCTGATAAAGGGAAAGAAACTCGAACTGAAGATGTCATCAAGCGATCAAAATCTGTCACGGCGGTGACAGGGATGCGCGCGTCCGACGCCGCGCGCAGGCGCTGAGGGGGTCCGGCGCGGGCAAGGGGGCGCATGGGGGTGGAGTGGGGCGTGCGGAGGTGATCCGGCGGCGGGACGAGCTGATGGGGCCGGTGGGCTAGGAGGGGCGATCGGGTGTTCGAGGTGGGCGCGGGTGTGCCACGCCGGTCGGGGTTCCGGTGGTCGGCGCCGAGGGCGGGCGGCCGTTCCACCTCCGGTGCACCCGGTTTGCGTACGAGGCGCGTCCGGCGGGCAGTGCATGATCATGACAGAGACACCCTCGGTATCGTCCGACACTCCCGCATCGCCCACCCCGCCCGCCCCGACCGCCCACCCGTTACGTCAGCTGCTCGCCGCCTCCGTCGGCAACGCGGTCGAGTGGTACGACTGGTACGCGTACACCTTCCTGGCCGCCTACCTCGCCCGCCAGGTCTTCCCGCCCGGCACCGGCAACTCCCTCGTCCCGCTGCTCTCCACGTTCGCGGTCTTCGCCGTCGGATTCTTCATGCGGCCCGTCGGCGGCCTCCTCATGGGCGCCGTCGCCGACCGGCGCGGCCGGCGCACCGCGCTCACCGTCACCATTCTCCTGATGGGCGCCAGCAGTCTGCTCGTCGGCCTCACCCCCACCTACGCCGCCGCCGGAGTCCTGGCCCCGGTCGTGCTCGTGACCGCCCGACTGCTCCAAGGACTCTCGGTGGGCGGGGAGTTCGCGGCCTCGACGACCTTCCTGGTGGAGTCGGCCGCGCCCGGCCGGCGCGGACTGTTCTCCTCCTTCCAGTACGTCTCCACCTCCATCGGCCAGCTCGCCGCCTCCGGCGTCGCCGCGCTGCTCGTCGCCGTCCTGTCCGAGTCCGCCATGGACGGCTGGGGCTGGCGGGTGCCGTTCCTGCTCGGCGCCGTGCTCAGCCTCGCCGGCTTCTGGATCCGGCGCGGCGCCGAGGAGACCCGTGCGGAGCGGCCCGCGGACGAACGCCGCCCCGGACTCCTCGACGCGCTCCGGTACCACCCGCGTGCCTCCCTCCTGATCGGCGGCATCACCGCCGGCGGCACCCTCGCGTACTACACCTGGACCTCGTACCTGCCGACGTACGCCGAGCTCAACACCGGCATCGCCAAGGAGGACGCGCTGCTCGCGGGCACCCTGTCCCTCGCGTTCTTCGCCCTCCTCCAGCCGGTCGGCGGACTGCTCTCCGACCGCTTCGGCCGCAGGCCCACCCTGCTCTTCTTCGGGCTCGGCTTCGCCGTCCTCGTCGTCCCGCTGCTCCGCGCGCTCGACGGCTCCTTCCGCACCCTCCTCCTCGTCCAGTGCGCCGGCATGGTGCTCCTCACCGGGTTCACCTCCGTCTCGGCCGCCGTCAACGCGGAGACCTTCCCCGCCCGCGTCCGTGCCGCCGGCATCGGCTTCCCCTACTCCCTGACCGTCGCCCTGTTCGGCGGCACCGCCCCGTACGTCGGCACCCTCCTCAAGGAACTGGACCGTCCGGACCTCTTCCCCTGGTACGTCGCGGCGCTCTGTCTCGTCTCGTCCGCCGTCTATCTGCGCCTGCCGGAAACCGCCCACAAGCCTCTGGACCGATGACGCAGCCCCGTCCTACGCGGCGGGCAGCCGGACCGTGACGAGGAGACCGCCCTCGGGGCGCGGGGCGAGGTCGAGGGTTCCGTCGTGGGCGCGGACCACGCTGTGCACGATGGCGAGGCCGAGGCCGACGCCGGGGTGCTCGCCGGGCCCGCCCGTGCGGGCGCGTTCCGTACCGCGCTGGAAGGGCTCGGTGAGGGTCGGGACCAGGTCCGGCGGCACCGGGCGGCCGGTGTTCTCGACCCGCAGCACGCTCGTGTCGCCCCGCGTCCCGGTGTGGACCGTCACGGTGCCGCCGGCAGGCAGGTTGTGGACCAGGGCGTTCTGGACCAGGTTGGTCACCATCCGCAGCAGGAGCTCCGCGGAGCCGCTGGTCCGGGCCGGGCCGCCGGTGACGTCGAGCGTGATCCCGCGCCGTTCGGCGAGGGGGAGCAGGGTCTCGGCGGCCTCCTCGGCGACGAGGGACAGGTCCACGCTCTCGCGGGTGAAGGTCCCGCGGTCGCTGCGGCTGAGCAGCAGGAGGGCTTCGGTGAGACCGATCGCCCGCGCGTTGACGGCCTGCAGCCGCTCGACGAGTTCGCCCCGGTCGTGGGTGGGGTCCTGGCGGGCGACGTCCAGCATGGCCTGCGTGATGGCCAGCGGGGTGCGCAGTTCGTGGGAGGCGTTCGCGGCGAACCGCCGCTGCTCGGCGACGTGCGACTCGAGCTCTCCGAGCATGGTGTCGAAGGCGTCGGCGAGCTCCCGGAACTCGTCCTGGCGCCCCTCCAGGCGGATCCGGTGGGACAGCGACCCCTTCCCCGCGAGGCGCGCCGCGTCCGTGATCCGGGTGAGCGGCGCGAGCATCCGGCCGGCGAGCAGCCAGCCCCCGACGAGGCCGAAGACGAGGAGGAAGGCCATCGCCACGGCCGCGGCCGGGGCGAAGGTGTGCACGAGGAGATAGCGGTTCGGGGAGATCCCGAGCAGGCCCTGGTCCTTGTCGGGTACGTAGCGCAGGATGAACACCCACACCACGGCGAGCAGCAGCGCGCCCGCGACGGCGAGGAAGCCGGCGTAGCTGAGGGTCAGCTTCATCCGGACGCTGAGCCCGGGGCGTCTACGCACGGGGACCGTCGTCGGTACGGGCGGGGCCCGCGTCGATGCGGTAGCCGACGCCCGGGACCGTCGCGATGACCCAGGGCTCGCCGAGCCGTTTGCGCAGGGCGGACACGGTGATCCGTACGGCGTTGGTGAGCGGGTCGGCGTTCTCGTCCCAGGCCCGTTCCAGCAGCTCCTCGGAACTGACGACCCCGCCCTCGGCGGCGACGAGGACCTCGAGGACGGCGAACTGCTTGCGGGTGAGCGCGACGTACCGTCCGTCGCGGAAGACCTCCCGGCGGAACGGGTCGAGGCGCACGCCCGCGATCTCACGGACCGGCGGCCGGGCGTACGCGCGCCTGCGGTCGAGGGCCCGCAGCCGCATGACGAGCTCCCGCAGCTCGAACGGCTTGGTGAGGTAGTCGTCCGCGCCGAGCGCGA
The DNA here is from genome assembly GCF_040681095.1 of Streptomyces sp. NPDC051909. Classification (NCBI taxonomy): domain Bacteria; kingdom Bacillati; phylum Actinomycetota; class Actinomycetes; order Kitasatosporales; family Streptomycetaceae; genus Streptomyces; species Streptomyces sp. NPDC051909. The sequence continues at coordinate 262,667 of NZ_JBFAYA010000008.1, forward strand.
AGCCCGACGCCTTGTCGTCGATCCGGTCGGCGGCGGTGAGCATGAGGATCGGGATGCCGCTGCCCGAGGCGACGATCCGCCGGGCGACCTCGTCGCCGGACGGGCCCGGGATGTCGCGGTCGAGGACCGCGAGGTCGTAGGAGTTGACGCTGAGCAGTTCCAGGGCGGAGTCGCCGTCGCCGGCGATGTCGGCGGCGATCGCCTCCAGCCGCAGACCGTCACGGACGGCCTCGGCCAGAAAGGGCTCGTCCTCCACGATCAGTACACGCATGCCGGAAGCCTAATCAGCACGGCATATCGCCGGCATATGCGACCCGGCCCGGGCGGCCGGCGATGCTCAGCCCGCCGATACGGGTACGGGTGCTGACCGGTCCGACGGCACCTGCGCCGTCGTGCGCCACCAGCGGCGCGAGGCCAGCGCGGCGAGCCCCGCGCCGGCGGCGTTGACCAGGACGTCGTCCACGGAGGACACCCGGTCGAGCCGCAGGACGTACTGCGCGCTCTCGACCAGGACCGAGCAGCCCGCCCCGAGCGCCAGGATCCGCGGCACGGACGCGAGCGCCGCCCACCGCATCGGCGCGAAGAACCCCAGCGACGCCAAGACCAGCAGATTGCCGAAGATCCCGAGCGGCCCCATGACGACCAGGTCCCGCAACGGCACCAGACTGAACCGCCCGGGAACGACGCCGGCCCCGGCGCCCGGCATCAGGGTCAGCCACAGGAACGGCACCGTCCCGTGCACCATGCCCACCTCGGCCACCGACAGGCGCAGCGCCGACGTGCCGTCGGCGACCGCCCGCCGGAGGCGCGCCAGCGCCCACACCACGAGCCCCGACAGCGGCAGCGCGACCAGCGTCATGAGCACCACACCGTTGAAGGTGTCGTAGCAGCCGTGCCACCGCCCGGCCATGCACCTCGGAGCGGACATCATGAGCGGCCCCCGCATGACGAACAGGGTGCCCGCCAATCCGAGGAACAGGAGGCTGGGGAGCACGATCCCGCGCGTGGGACGGGTGGGTGCCGGCGGCGAAGCGTTGCGGTTCATTCCCTCATTGCAGACCAGGGGCTGTTGTGACGGCGTATGCGATTTTCGATACGCCCGCGATACACCTGTGAGGCGCCCGTGAGCTGCCCGCGGCATGTCCGCGAGATGCTAGCGCTGCGCGGCCCCGGCCCGCCCGCCCGGGCTCAGCAGGTGACGGTGCCCCTGCGGATCGCGTGCCCGCTGGTGTTGCCGTCGTCGGCCCAGTACACCGGCTTGCTGCCGCCGACGCACTCGTCGGCCGCGGCGAGCGCGAAGCCCTCGTTGTTCAGGTCGGCCATGCCGGTCGGGCGGTTGTAGGCGGCGGCGAGACCGAAGGTGCCGCCGGTGCCGATCTTCATCGTGCGGTGCTGACCGGAGCAGGTGTCGTCGCAGACCACCCACAGCCGCGAGGCCTGCGCCTCCCACTGGAGCTCCATCACACCGGACATGCCGCTGCTGATCGTGGCGATCCGGGTGGCGGCCCCGCCGTCCTCCAGGACATAACCGTGGACCGCGCCGGTGCCCTCGACGCCGAGGAGGAAGACGCCCCCGGTGTGCGCGCCGAAACGGCTCGGGTCGTAGGCCGCGCCCGTCGACTCGTCCTTGAAGCCCGCAGCGGTGAGCGTGGCGTCGGGGATCCAGGTGATCGCCTCGAAGCCGGCGTTGGAGCCCACGGCCGGCAGGCCGGCGGTCAGGTTCCACTCCTTCGTGGCGGTCAGCGTCGTACCGGTACCGGTACCCGAGTCGACGTCGTAACGGAGGACGGACAGGCGGCTGGTGCCGGACGCGTCGCCGTTGCGTTCGCTCGCGACGTACGCGCCGCCCGCGGCGCCCGCACCGGTCAGGGTGACGGCCTCGCTGTCGGGGGTGCCGCTGCCGCCGGGGAAGCGCAGGGTCTTGCCGGCGGTCCAGCCGTTCGTCGTGTCCGGCCGCCAGCCGCCGGAGCCGTCGCGGACCAGCCGCCACAGCTTCCCGGAGTTCTGGGCGCCCCACAGCACGGAGCCCTCCTCGTACAGACCGCTGAGGTCCGAGCCGAAGACGTTCGAGCCGTCGGCCGTCGCGACGCCACTGCCGCCGGGCCAGGCCACCGGACCCGTACCGCCGCCGGAACCGCAGTCGTTGAGGGCGCCGAGGGTCAGGGCCGCGGTGCCGAAGGCGCCGGTTCCGTCGGGGCAGCGCGACCAGGACGGGGTGGAGTGGCTGCTCCAACCGAAGCTGTCGACCAGGGTGCTGCCGCCGGGCAGATACAGGCGGGCCTTGTCGCTGGAACCGAGACCGAACGACCCGGACACGTCGAACGCGCGGACCGCCCCCGGGGCGAGCGTCGTCCCGGACGGCACCGTGAACTTCGAGCTGCTGTTCTCGTCCTTGAGGACCCAGCCCGAGATGTCCACGGTGGCCGTGCCCTTGTTGAACAGCTCGACCGAGTCGTCGACGCTGCCGGTCGTCACCACTTCGTTGATACGGATGTCGTCCGCCGGGGCCGCCTGGGCCACGGGCGCGAGCAGGGCCGCGAGGGCGGCCATCGTGGCGCCGGCGACGGCGACACGGAGCGGGGCGCGTACTTCGAGCACGGTGTCCGTCCTGGGAGGAGGGGGAGCGCTGACTGAGCGAGACGAGGGTCCCGGCCGTTGCCGAACGGCGGTCGGCAGCGGCCCTGTTGCCAGGTGAACGCGCGTCGAACGGCGGGTCCCGACGCGCTGCCGTGCGGACGACGGCCTCGGTCGACCCGCCGTTCGCCCTTGTCAGGACGCCGCCGAGACGGACTCGACCAGGTCGCCCACCTTCCGGTCGGGCAGCTCGCGGGCGATGTCGGCCTGGGCGATGATGCCGACGAGGACGTGCTGGTCGATGACCGGGACGCGACGGATGCGGTGGTCGCTCATCACACGCAGCACGTCGTCGGCCGAGTCGTCCGCGCCCACGGTGACGATGTCGTCGCCGGCGAGGTCGCCGGCCGTACAGCGGGCCGGGTCGATGCCCTCGGCGACGACCTTCAGGACGATGTCGCGGTCGGTGAGCATGCCCTTCAGGCGCTCGTCCGGGCCGCAGACGGGCAGGGCGCCCACGTCCAGTTCGGCCATCTTCCGCGCGGCGTCGACCACGGACTCGGTCGAGCGGATGCAGGTGGCGTCGGGGGTCATCAGATCGCGTGCGGTGTTCATGACCGTGCTCGCTCTCCTGTGGGGGAATGCGCGTCCGGGAAATCGTTCGAAAGGACACTCGTGTCCTGCGGAGACGGCCCCGGCACCCGATCCCCGGGGCGCGAACCCGCTCTCTCGTCGTGCGCCGGAGCCCTCACCCGGCCGCTGCCCCTGCGCAGGGCATTCATGCGGGCCGTCGCGCGGGATGCGGCGCCGGCTGGGGGACCAGGCGCATCCGGTGGCGCAGCGTCAGCAGTTCACGTCCGTCGCCGTCGGTGAAGCGGCTGGTCACCACGTACACGCCGCAATGCGCCCGGCCCAGCGGCAGTCGCTCGGCAGGGAGCCGGACCTCGTACGGGCCGCCGGTCCGGAAGCCGCCGAGCACGGTCCGCGCGGTGGAGAGCACCGTCCCGTCCCTGACCCGGGTCTCCTCGAAGGTCAGCCCCTCGATGTCCCGGCCGAGCCGGAACGTGAGCCCGACGCTGATCACCGTGCCCTCCGGCAGGTCCAGCGGCTCCGCGCCCACCCCGTCGTTGTCGCCCCACAGGGGCACTTCGAGGCGTCCCAGATCCTCCGTGTGCAGGCAGAGGTCCACCAGTTCGAAAGCCGTCATCGCGGTTCACCGCCTCGTGCGCCGGGGCCCGGCCCCGCACCTTCCGCCCGTGCCGGTCAGATGTGGGGCGCGCCGGGCGGGGCCTCCGGGAGCTGTCCCGGGTAAGGGCCTGGGCGCTCCGGCGGTTCGGGGGGTTCGGGCGGTTCCGGGGCCTGGCCGGTGCTGTCGGCGGGCCGCAGCCGGCCGCGCCAGCCGCTCTCGGTGCCGTCGCCCTCCTCCACGTACTCCTTGAAGCGCAGGAGATCGCCGCGGACCCGTTCCTCCAGGAAGCCGAGGGCGTCACCGGCCTTCTCGATGATCCCCTGCGGCTCGACCTCCATGGCCAGGCTCACGCGCGTGTGCGCGTCGTCGAGGCGTCGGAAGCTGACGACGCCCTTCTGCCTCACACCCTCGCTCACCGTGCGCCAGGAGATGCGCTCGTCGGGGAGCTGGTCGACGATCTCGGTGTCGAACTCCCGGGTCACGCCCGCCACCCGGGTACGCCAGTGGCAGAGGCGGTCGTCGAGCTGCCGGACTTCCTCGACACCCTCCATGAAGCGCGGAAACTCCTCGAACCGCGTCCACTGGCCGTACACCGCGCGCAGCGGGGCGGCCACCCGGATCGTCTCCTGCACCATGCTCATGTCTCCTCCTCCCGGCTGCGTTCCGCGCACGACGCGTCTACCTGCCGCCGCCCGGAATTCCTCCGTGGACGCCTGCGACTACCCCGTCAGACGCCGCGTACGCATGCCCCGCGGAATATTCCGTGCCGAAAGGGCCGACCCCGCCGAGGGCGGGTACCGCACAAGGGGCTTCCTGGCCGGGATCAGGCAGGGGCGGCTTGGCGCTCCTTGTGCCGCTGCCCGTGTCGGGTCCGGCCCTGTGGCTTGTACACCGACAGGGCGGTCGCGCCGAGGAGTACGAGCAGGGCCGCGCCGGACTGGACGACGAGCCGGGTCCGCAGGTCCACCAGGTCGGCGCCGGTCCAGCCAGGGGCGGCCGCCGCGGTGGCGACACGGCTGATCGGCGGCAGGTGGAGGAGGAGCGCCCCGGTGGCGAGCACCGTGATCGCGAGCTTCACGGTGATCCAGTAGTGGCGCAGCAGCCCCCAGGTCGTGCCGAGCGACGACACGACGCCGGTCACGAGCGAGGCGAGGCAGAGCGGCACGATCACGTACCAGCCGGTCACGTCCATGGCCACGTAGGCCGGTCCGACCGTCGCCGCGTCCCGCGTGGCAAGGCCGGTGACGGCGAGGGCCAGGAAGACCGCGACCGCGCCGAACCAGCCCACCGACGCCGTCACATGGGCGGTGAGGGCGAGCTTGCGCACGCGGGGGGACATCGTCGCCATCAGCCGTGCCCTCGCATGCCGCCCCCGGTCAGGTGGAGGGCGACGAAGACCACGAGGAGGACGGCCGCGCCGATCAGGAGTGCGGTCACCCAGCGGGGCCGGGGCGGGTGCTGCGGGGCCGGCCGGTCGGGTGCGTCGGGCATCGGAGAACTCCGTCTCGTACGAGGACATGAGGAGCAGGCGCTCCACGCTCAGCTTTTTCGAGACAGAGTGTCTCTGTCAAGTCAAAGTGTCACGACCTTGTCGTCCCGTACATTGGGGGCATGCCGAAACTGTGGAACGAGACGATCGAGGCGCACCGTGGCGCCATCCGCGACGCTGTGCTCGACGCCGCCGCCGCACTGGTCGCGGAGCACGGGCTGATGTCCGTGACGATGTCGCGGATCGCGCAGGAGTCCGGCATCGGGCGGGCGACGCTGTACAAGTACTTCCCGGACGTCGAGTCCGTGCTGGCCGCCTGGCACGAGCGCCGGGTGGCGGGCCATCTGGAGCAGCTCGAAGCCGTACGGGACCGGGTCGCCGATCCGGGCGAGCGGCTGCGGGCCGTCCTCGAGGCATACGCCCTCATGTCGTACGAGCGCCGCGCGCACCACGGCACCGAGGTGGCCGCGCTGCTGCACCAGGGCCCCGGGATCACCGAGGCCCACCGGCGGCTCCTGGAGCTCGTGACGGGTCTGATCGCCGACGGGGCGGAGCGCGGCGCGCTGCGCTCCGACGTGCCGGCCGACGAGCTCGCCGCGTACTGCCTGCACTCGCTGGGGGCGGCGGCCGGGCTGCCGTCGAAGGCGGCGATCCGCCGGCTGGTCGCGGTGACGGTGGCCGGGCTGCTGCCCCCGGCCGACGTCGTGGAGGCGGATCGCGGGCATCATGGTGGCCACCACCACGGTGCCCACGGATAGCCGGGATACCCCCGCCCCGTATCATCGGTGGGGTCGAGGACGGGAGGTGGACGTGGCGGCACACCGGAAGGCCGCGCCATGGGTGGGCCGTTGCCTGCTCGCCGTCGCGCTGCTCTTCGGCGTCGTGCTCATGCACGCCCTCGGCCATCCCGGCGAACACTCCGTACATGCCATGGCGGCCCCACCGGCGGCCCCGTTGGCGGCCCCATCGGCGGAGCCTCCGGGCGGCGCCGCCCGGCCTCCTCACTCGACGCACCCCGCACCCGCCCACGGGGCCGGGGCCGTCGCCGTCTGCCTCGCCGTGCTCGGCGCGGGCATCGGGGCCCTGCTCCTGAAGGGAGCCGCCCGGAGGCGCCTGTTCACCCTCGATGTGCCGCCGCCCACCGCCCGGCTCGCGTACGCGCTCCGCGCGATCCCGCCGCCCGCCCCGCCCGGGTCCCTCCTGACGCTCCTGTCGTTGTCGCGCAGATAGGACGAGCAGCCGCTCCTCGCCACGAGCGGTACGCCGTCTTCCGCACACAGCGACCACGTCGAGAGGTTCCACCGTCATGACCCGACCCATCCGACCCATCCGAACGACCCCACCGACCCCACCGACCCGTCGTACCGTCCTGGGCGCCGGACTCGCCGTCGCCGGCACCGGCCTGCTCGCCGCCTGCTCCAGCGGCTCCGGCGCGCGGCCGGCCGCCGACTACCTCACCCCGGACAGCGAGGTGGTCGGGGCCGCCGAAGCACGGCGCAAGCCCGGTCCCGAGCACAGGGTCAGGCTCACGGCCGTCGAGACCCCGCTCGACCTCGGGGGCGGACGCACGGTCCGCACCTGGGCGTACGGGGACGAGCTCCCCGGCAAGGAGGTGCGGGTCACCGCCGGCGGCACTCTCGCCCTCACCCTGGCCAACCACCTGCCCCAGGCCACGAGCATCCACTGGCACGGACTCGCGCTGCGCAACGACATGGACGGCGTGCCCGGCCTCACCCAGCGCGACATCAGGGCCGGCGGCTCCTTCGAGTACCGCTTCGCGGTCACCCACCCCGGCACGTACTGGTTCCACCCGCACTCCGGTGTCCAGCAGGACCGCGGCCTCTACGCACCGCTGATCGTCGAGGACCCCAGGGAGCCCCTGGCGTACGACCGGGAATGGGTGATCGTCCTCGACGACTGGGTCGACGGCGTCGACGGCTCCACGCCGGACGCCGTCCTCGCCGAACTCGGCAAGGGCATGGGCGGCATGGGAGACACGGGCGGCACGGGCCACGGCGGCATGGAAGGCCACGACATGTCCGCCATGTCGACGACGACCCGCACGGCACCGTCCCCGTCGCTGTCCCCGTCTCCGTCCGGCGGCCCCTCCCGCATGCTCATGGGCGCGACCAGCGAGCTCCTCGGCGGCGACGCGGGCGACGTCGGTTACCCGTACTACCTCGTCAACGGCCGTACGCCGCAGAACCCGCAGACCTTCACCGCGAAGCCCGGCGACCGGATCCGGCTGCGGATCATCAACGCGGGCGGCGACACCGCGTTCCGGGTCGCGCTGGGCGGCCACACGTTCACGGTCACCCACGCCGACGGCTTCCCGGTCGAGCACGCGCGGGCGGACGCGCTGCTGCTCGGGATGGGCGAGCGCATCGACGCCCTCGTGACCGTCGGCAGCGGTGCCTTCCCGCTGACCGCCCTCGCCGAGGGCAAGCACCGCACCGCCCTCGCCGTGCTGCGCACCGGCGGCGGAGCCGCGCCCACCGCCTCCGTACGCCCGAAGGAGCTCGACGGCCAGGTCGTGCACGGTGGCGAGCTCAAGGCCGCGGAGTCCGTCCGCCTGGCGGCGAGCCGGCCCGACCGGACCATCGAGTTCAGGCTCACCGGATCGATGATGAAATACGACTGGGCCGTCAACGGCAGGAAGTACGACCCCGCCCAGCGCTACCCCGTCCGCTCCGGCGAGCGCGTGCGCCTGGCCTTCGTGAACGACACGACGATGTGGCACCCCATGCACCTGCACGGCCACACCTACCAACTGCCCGACGGCGGCGCGCGCAAGGACACCTCGATCGTCCTGCCCGGCAAGCGGCTCGAGGCCGACTTCGACGCCGACAACCCGGGCCTGTGGATGGTCCACTGCCACAACATCTACCACGCCGAGTCGGGGATGATGACCGTCCTCGGCTATCTGAAGTAGCGGCAGCACCGGCCCTTCGGGGCGCGTCAGCGGTGCGCGAGCCGGCCGGCCGCCGGGAGGAGCCTGTCGGCGTGACCGAACAGGGCCTGGTTCTCCCAGCCGTTGCCGGACCCGGGGTCGGCCGGGTCCCAGCCGTTCCCGTCGACCGCCGTCCAGGTCGGTTCCCAGTAGACGACGCCGAGACCGCGGCCGCCCGAGACCGCGTCGACCACGCTCATGACGTTCCGCAGCCACGCCGACTGGCCGGCCGCGCTCGACCTGGCGGGTGCTCGACGCCGACACCGGCGCCGTGCCGAGGGGCGAGAGACCCCCGGCCGGTCCGTGCGGCGTGGCCCCACGCCCCGCCGCACGGACACCCGCGTGATCACGAAGCCGCGGGAGTCCTCGTCGCGGCGGTCGTGGGCGAGGAGTCCTGCTGGTAGAAGATGTCGATGTCCACCTCTTCGCCGCCGACGATCAGTGTGTCCCACGCTCCGCTCTCCCACAGCGTGCGCAGGGTCGAGGAGTCGAGCGTCTCCAGGTGGTTCCGGAGCGTCGCGTCGTCGGGCATGCCGGGCAGGCGGGAGGACAGCCGGTCGCGGATCGACCGCAGGCGTTCCATGAGGGCGTCGATGTCCGCGTTCCTGTCGAGGTCCTTCCCCTCCCACTCCTCGATGCTCTGGGCGATCTTCTCCTTGATCGGGCGGCTGACGCCGTTCTCGTCGGTCGTGATCATCGTGTTCCACGCGCGGCTCTTGTGCCGGTACTGGAGCATGGACATCGCCGCCTCGTGGCGGGCGAAGTCGGCGTCGCGGAACGGCCGGCCGGTCCAGGCGCCGTTGAGGGACCGGGCCAGCGAGATGGCGGAGCCCAGACCGCTGTTGAGCCCGCGGCCCGGCCAGAAGTGGATGGCGTTGGCGGCGTCGCCGAGCAGGAATCCGTACGTCCCGGGGGAGGTCGACGTGGCCGAGTGCAGACGGGTGGTGAACCTGGGGCGCTGCACCATGTCGAGCCGGAAGGCGGTGACGGCGCTCAGGTCCTTCTCGGCGACACTGAACAGCGCAAGCCCCTCGAGCACCCGCTTCCACAGGGCGGAGCCCCTGACCATGGCGGGCAGGAAGAGCGTGCTGTGCGTCGAGCACTGGAAGTCGCCGTGGTCGTCACGCCCCATGACGCAGGGGCGTGAGGCGATGCACTCCTCGAAGACATGCCGGACCGGGTCGATGCCGACCACTTCCGCGGCCTCGGCGTCGGTGAGCCGCATGTTCAGGAAGCCCTCGCCGCGCAGGGCGTTGAGGAGGAAGCAGTTCTGGGCCACGGTCAGCAGGACCGTCATGGGGTCCGTCAGGGCCGACTTCACCCGCAGGCCCAGGACGACGTCCTGCACGTGCTGCCCGTGCAGGGAGTAGATGGACTTGTCGGCGTTGCCGAACTTGTCGGCGAAATACTCCCGGGTGCGGGAGCGGCCGCCCTCGCAGATGGCGAGCACGTGGTCCCTGGGCCCGGACTTCTGGTGCTCGGCCGGGTCGAACGCCTCGGGGACCAGCCGGATGCGGTCCGGCTTCTCGTTGGCCAGTTCGAGGAGGGTGTCCTCGATGTAGGCGATCCGGAGGTTCCTCGGGCTGCGGCCGCGGATCGAGTCGGGGCCGACCGGCCACATCTCGGTGAACGCGTCGCCGCGGAACAGGCGGCCCTGCACCTCTTCGGGCAGGTTCAGGTACTGGCGGCTCTGCACCGTGACCACCTGCTGCCGGCGTACGTTGCCCTGGCCTTCGCTCTTCCAGACGACCTTCGGCCCGTCCTGGGTCCAGCGGCCGTCGTACACGGTGATGGCGACCCGGTGCCCCATCAGGTGCTCCAGGAGCAGCGCGAAACTCAGGCCCACGGGACCGCCGCCCGACACCGTGACGTTCAGCACCGGCCCGGCCGCCAGGGTCGCCTGGGAGGAGGGGCCGAGCGGGCGCAGCACGGAGAGGTCGAGGATGGTCTCCATCGCGTCGGCCGCTTCGAATCGGAACGTCTCGGTTCCTATCTCGATGAGATCCCCGGGCTGCAGTTCGTGCGACGTCACACGAGTCCCGTTGACGCGCGTTCCATTACTGCTTCCGCTGTCGTACAACACGAATCCGTGGCCCTCGCGGCGCACTTCGGCATGAAAGCGTGACACGTTTTCGCCGACTATCACGATGCTGTTGTCGCCCTTGCGGCCCAGTGTCACTGGTGTGGCGCCGATCGGGAACTGCTGTCCGGCCAGGGAGCCCTGATGGCCGACAAGCCGAGGAGGCATGGGTCACCCAATTCCATAAGTCACGGATCCGATGACGAATTGCGAAACCGGTCACTCGACAGCGGCACTCCGCATCACACACCGCGAGCTGTCCGGCACGCAGGGCAATCTTAGGGCGGCCGCGAGGTCGATGAGAAGATAGGCGGACTGACTGATCATCACGCGGTGGCCATTCTGTGAAGATGTCACAGTAGGGTCCCGGTCGGGGCGGTTGAGGTGCAGGTGAATCGTGCGCCGGCGGGCCGTCCGGCGGGGCGCGTCCGGGTAGCGGTTCTCACGGGGGAGTACGTCGGTGTTCGGAATCATCAGGCCATGCCGTCATCGGCTGGGCGAGGGCCTGCGGGTCGAGTGGATGGCGCACCTGTGCGGCCTGTGCCTGGCCCTGCGCGGCGAGTACGGGCAGTTCGCGCGGGTGGCCACCAACTACGACGGTCTGATCGTCTCGGTGCTGACCGAGGCGCAGTCGGAGCGCAGCGGGGACTGGCGGCGCGGGGCCGGTCCGTGCCCGTTGCGCGGGATGCGGTCGGCGGACGTCGCGCAGGGTGAGGGAGCGCGGCTGGCGGCGACGGTGTCGCTGGTCCTCGCCGCGGCGAAGATCCGTGACCATGTCGCCGACGGCGACGGCCTGATGGGGCGCCGCCCGGTGGGGCTTGCGGCGCGCCGGATCGCCCACGGCTGGGACCGTGCGGGCGCCGCCGGTGGCGAGAAGCTCGGCTTCGACACCGCGGTGCTGCTCAGGGCGGTCGAGCGCCAGCCGGAGGTAGAGCGGTCGACCGGCCCCGGCGACTCACTCCTGACGGTCACGGAGCCCACCGAGACGGCGACCGCGGCCGCCTTCGCGTACACCGCGGTGCTCGCGGGCCGCCCGGGCAACGCCGGACCGCTCGCGGAGGCCGGTCGTCTCTTCGGCCGCCTCGCGCATCTGCTCGACGCGATGGAGGACCTGGACGCGGACCGGGCGTCCGGGGCGTGGAACCCGATCGCCGTGACCGGCGCGGACCGTGCCGAGGTGCGTCGCCTGTGCGACGACGCCGTCCATGGGATCCGACTCGCCCTGTCGGACGCCGAGTTCGTCGACGGGCGGCTCGTACGGGCGCTCCTCGGCGGTGAGTTGGAGCGTGCCGTCGACCGCGTCTTCGACCCCCGGCACCGTCACCACCAGCACCGTCGCCCGGCGCGGGGCCTGCGCATGCTGCCCTGGCTGGGCCGCCGTACGACGCCGGACACGCCCTCCGAGGCCGGCGCGTGCACGGTCCCGGAGGGGGTGTCGATGGTGTCGGGCGGGTCACCGGAGGGACAGTGCCGGCAGTGCCGCGAGTGGCGCCGGCTGTGCGCCCACTGCCGGTTGTGCCGCAACTGCTGCCGCTGCGACGCCGACGCCGGCGACGACGGAGAGCCCTGCCAGTTCGGGGACGGCAACCGCGGCGGCGGTTCGAGCCGGGACGGTTCCGGCAGGGACGGCTCCGGGGGCGACGGCTGGTTCGGCGGGCACGGCGGCGGCTCGGGCGGCGGACACGGGTCCGGAGGGTCCGGAGGCTCTGGAAGCTCCGGAGGTTCCGGCGGCTCCTGCGGTGGCTCGGGCGACGGCTGCTGCAACCCGTGCAAGTGCTGCTGCGACTGCTGTGACTGAACGACGACGGGCGGCTCAGTGCTCGCAGAGCGAGAACTCTCGCTCGTAGAGCTGCTCGTTGTGTTCGTCGACGAAGAACTTGCGTTCCCGCATGAGTTGTTCGCGGTATTCCCTGGCCTGTTCGAGCGTCATGGTCGAGGTGTCGGACCACGGCTGCTGCGGCGGCACATCGGCGGTCGAGACGATCGTCTCCGACGGGTCGACGAGGAAGAACGCGAGAATCTTGCGATGTCCCGGGCGGGTGGGGTCCGCGAGGCGGAACGAGCCGACGCGGTGTTGCAGGATGTTCGGGAACGCCAGGCAGCGGCCCTCAGGGGTCGCCGCCGATCCCAGCATCTGGTTCAGCGCGTCCTCGTCCTCCAGGCCGTAGACCTCGCGCAGACCGTCGTCGTCGTTCTGTTCGTAGCGCGGGTCGTCGAGCGCCGCCCGGAAACTCAGCCGGCTTTCCGTGATGTTCTCGCTGTCCCAGTAGTAGATTCCGGTCGAGACGATCCGCTCGTTCACCATCCCCTCGACATGCCAGGAACCGCCGGAGTACTCGGGCTTTTCCGGCGTGAGATGAATCGTGGCGAGTTTGACGATGACCTGGAGTCGGCGGCCGCGCAGGTCGACCCGGGCGGATTCCCCCGGCACCTCGGGCGGGGTGAAGGCCGGGGCGTCCGGGACGGCCGGGCGGCGGTTCTCCCACCAGTCGTCCATGGCCTGTTCCCAGGTGCGGCGGGCTTCCGCGTAGGCCTCGTCATCACCGAACGAGGCCCTGTCCGGGTATTCCGGCTCCGAGTCGCCGTACCAGCTGTAGGGATCGGCCTCGATCCGCAGGGGCCGCGGATGGCGCAGATCGGTGAGCACGTTCTCGAAGAGCGGACGCAGATGCGCGAACAGGTCCGGCAGGACGGAGGCCAGTTCGTGATGATGCTCGGGATGCACGTTGTTCACGTACGAAAGGAAGGAGACCTCACCGTCCTCACTGACATCGACGTCCGTGGGCAGCCACTGGAATCTCTCCGAGAACTCGTACGTCGACCATCGGTTCGTCGGGTTCTTCCAGGCCCGCTCGGGCGCCCCGCTCGCTTCCCGCACCAGGCAGAAGAGCGAGGGATGGACCAGATCCAGTACCTGGCCGTCGGACCCGGGATGCCAGTCCTGTTCTGCTTCGGGGACCTGCTCCAGAACCCGCACCGCCTCGCGCAGCCGGGACCTGAGCTTGTCGTCGATCAGGGTGTCCGAATGCCACACCCCGTCGACGGCGGACACCTCGACGCCGCTTCGTCCGTCCCGCAGCGCCGCGTAATGCGCGAGCTCGGCGAGCACATAGCGAACCTGCGCCTCGGTGAGGCCCTGGTCGATCGCCTCCTGCGTCCACCGGGCGACGATGCCGGGATCGTTCCTCTTGTCGAACCACCCCGGCTTCGCCCTGAGGTGCGCGCTGCACTGGATCATCTCGAGTTCCCGCAGCGTGCGCGGTGTCGCGAACGAAAGGGAACGGGAGGAGTGAAAGGGCAGCGGAAATGTGGTCAGGCCGGTCAATGCTCCGGGTCCTCCCCAGTCGGTGTGCGGTGCCGGGAAGGATACGTGAGCGGACTGACAGTGGAGCTCTCAGCTGGTGCGGCGAAGCGGCGGCGGGGTCCAACTGCCCGTGAGAGCGGGCTCCTCGGGCCAGTACAGGCGCAGGAAGACGTTGAAGCCGCCCGCGGGGGCGGGGAGCCAGTTGCTCTCCCGGTCCGGTCCGGGGTTCGCGTGCTGGACGTGGATGTCCAGGGAACCGTCGGGGTTGGTCCGCATGCCGCTGCGGTCGCCGATCGCGTAGCGGTCCAGCGGATTGTCGGCGAAGAGCTGACGCTCGTTCATCATCGTCAGGGACCAGAAGCCGTCGACGGGCGGGGTCTGCCCGGCGTCGAAGTGCAGGACGTAGGTGTGGGCGCCGTCGAGAGGCCGGCCGTCGGCGTCGGTCGTGGCGTGCGGGTACAGGGCGTCGGCGTCGAGGTTGGCTCCGTACCCGAACCGGGTGATGACCGCGCGCTTGGCGTAGTCGGTTCCGTAGTCACCGAGACCCCGGTGCACGGTCCACCCGCCGGAGCCGGCGGATTCCGCCTTGGCGAGGAGTTCGCTCAGGACCTCCGGGCCGCGCCGCGCACCCGCGTCCAGGGTGGCGAGCTCCTCGGGGGACAGGTCGTCCAGGCTCGCGCCGGGCGCGATGCCGAGCTTGGCGACGGTCCCCAGGAACGGGGCGTCGGCGGGGTCCGGAGGGTTGTCGACCATCATCCGGTTGAGCAGCGTGAAGTACGCGCGGCCGCTGAGCGCGTGGACCTTGTCGACGGGCGCCGTCGTGGTGTCGGCATCGGCCGGGACCGGGACATCGGTGGGAGGAGAGTAGGCGTCGGGGTCGCCGGTCCACTCCGACAGCGGAATCAGTCGGGTGCCGTCCTGGAGCCGGTTGACGGCCGGGAAGTCCGAGGGGCCGCTGGTCGCGTACCGGGCGATGATCCAGTTCACGGCGGTGGGCGACTTCAGCAGCGTCAGGCCGGCCGGGGTCGGTCCCGACCAGGACGGCCCGGCGATCAGGAACGGTCCGGCGGACGAGCCGTACCTGCGCCGGCCGACGACGGCGCAGACGTTCGACCAGGCGTCCAGGATCGGCACCATCCAGAACCGGTCACCGAACTCGGGCAGGGCCAGCACCAGTGGCTCCGCGGAGAGGTCGAGCCAGGAGCTGGAGTACAGGGTGTCGGCGTTCGGCGAGACGACCTCGGTGAAGGCGGCGTCCGGTGTGGTGCGCATGTAGCAGAACTGGTTGACCGGGGCCTTCCGCCGCGCGTCGTCCCGGGCCGGGACCGCCGTCATGTCGCTCTTCGTCACGGCCGCCGTGACCAGCGGATACCCGTAGATCCAGGCCTGCGTCGCCAGCTTCTCCATCGACTCGTCCGTCATCGCCCTCTCCCAGGGGTACGGGGGTACTCGTCCGGGCCGACGCTACGAGCGCCTCCCGCTCCCCGCGCGGGGAGTCCGCCGAACGGGTGGCGCGCACGGACGGAACGCGGTCCCTTCGGGGCGGCTCACTCCCATGGGCGTCCACCTCTCGCACGTACCGAAGGTTCGTGGCTGGCTGGGTTCGGCAGACCCGTCCGCGGCCCCGATGACGAGAGCGCCCGCAGATGACACTCGACATGATCCTCATCGGCCTGGCGATCACACTCCACCCGCTGCCCGCCATGGCACTGATCCTGCTGCTGTCCGGCGACCGGGGCGTGCGCAAGGGGCTGGTCTTCGTGCTCGCCTGGCTGGCGTGCCTGGTCCTGGTGATCGCTTGCGTCCTGCTCTTCACCGGCGGGGACCCGCCCAAGAAGCACAGTGTTCCGTCGACCGCCGCCGTCGCCGCCAAGCTCGCCATCGGCGTCGGACTGATCCTGTACGGCGCGTACAAGCACCGCAAGGAGAGCAGGCCCAGGGAGGAGCCCGCCTGGCTGGGGAGGCTGCGCAATGCCTCCTCATGGTCGGGCGCCGGCATGGCCGTACTCCTCCAGCCCTGGGGCATGGTCGCGGCGGGCGCGGCGACCGTGGTGAACGCCGATCTGTCGCAGGGCCTCACCTGGCTGACGCTGATGTTCTACTGCCTGCTCTCCACCTCCACCTTGCTGGCGATGGAGCTGTACGCGACGTTCCGGCCCGCTCGGGCGAACGCCCGGCTCCAGGAGCTGATGCGCGCGATCACGACCCACCAGGACCAGGCCGTCGTCGTCCTCTCCCTGGCCCTGGGCTTCTGGCTGACCGGCAGAGCCATCTTCGAGCTCACCTGACCGCGCTGCGGCAGGGCGGGCCGCCGGGGTCGCCACGAAGGTGCGTGCGCCGTCCCCCGGTGTTGGAATGGGAGGCGGAAATGAGTGCGGCCGGGGGGCAGTGGGCGCCGCACCGTCGGAGGCAGTCAGCCGCCAGCGAGGAGTCGGAATGAGCGTCGACGAACTCTCCGAGATGGGACCCGTCGATTACCTGATCCTGGAGTTCCCGGGAAATCGCATGACCGGAGAAGGCCTGCCCCTGCTGCTCGATCTCGTCGATCGGCGCATCATCCGCATCCTCGACCTGTCCTTCGTCCGCAAGGACGAGGACGGCTCGGTCACCGCGGTCGAACTCACCGACCTGGACGGCGACGGGGAGCTCGACCTGGCCGTCTTCGAGGGCGCGTCCTCCGGTCTGCTCGGTCAGGACGACCTCCAGGAGGCCGCCGGCGTCCTCGAACCCGGCAACTCCGCGGGCGTCATCGTGTACGAGAACCTGTGGGCCGCGCCGCTGGCGGCCGCCCTGCGCCGCAGCGGAGCGCGCATGGTGGCCAACGGAAGAATCCCGGCCGAGGACCTCCTGGAAACCCTGGAGGCCGTCGAGGCCGGGTCCGCCTCCTGACGGCCGACGGCCGCCCGACAAGAAGGAATCTGACATGCCTGGTCTTCTTCGCGGTGTCGCGCGCACCGCGGTCGTCGCCGGTACCGCCACCGCCGTGTCCAACCGGGTCTCCCGCCGGCAGGCGGGCCGATGGGCGCAGCAGGACTACGAGCGAAGCGCCGCGGCGGCGCCGCCCCAGCAGGCGTACAGCGCTCCGCCGCCCCCGGCCGCGCCGTCGATGGACGACAAGATCTCCCAGCTGAAGGAGCTCGGTCAGCTCAAGGAGCAAGGGGTGCTCACCGAGGCCGAGTTCGAGGCCCAGAAGAGCCGCATCCTCGGCTCCTGAACCCGCCGGCCCGGCCGCTGAACCACCCGCTCGCCCCGCCGCCCGCGCCCCCTCGCGCGGGCGGCGGGGCGAGCGGGTTCAGGAGGACTGCCCGCCGATGCCCTGGTGATCCGCCTGCTCCGCCACGGCCCGGCGGTCCGGATCGGTGAACTCCCGCTCGACCGAGTCCCGCAGCAGGCCCAACTGCGCGTGCACCGAGGGGTGCAGCTCCTGCGGCACGGTGTCGAGCAGCCCCTCCAGCATGGCCCGCAGCCGCCGGCAGATCTGCACGGACGAGCTGCCGTAGGCCATGATCTCGCAGGTGGCGAGCTGGAGATAGGCCTCCCAGTCGCGCCCCGGCAGCACGAGCCTGACGTCCCCGTGCCGGTCGGCCAGCACATATCGACCGGGAAGGCGCGTCCTGCCCACCGTGCGCAGCAGCCACTCGACGTAGTTGATCACCTGCACGGCGGTCGTGGGGTCGTTCACCGCCGGGGACAGCGCCCGGATGGCGATGTCGACGAGGACCCGCAGCGCGAAGGCGGGGTCCTGGTCGATGGTGCGCTCCGGGCCCAGGGCGATCAGACCCGCCACCCGCGCCGGGTCCGGCCGGGACGTGGTTGCGGACGCTCCCTTGGCCCGGTGGACCTCGACGAGCACGGTGTCCGGCGGTACGAAGTCCCCGATCAGCCGCGTCACGACGAACACGCAGTCGTGCCGGGCCGCCTCCGCGACCAGGCCGGGCCCGTCGAAGGCCTGGACAGCACCGCCCCGTACGGCACGGACACGCAGCACCGGACCGTCCGACGGCACGCCTTCGGCCTTCCGGGCGGACGCGCCCCGGATCTGCGCCGCGCCGCTGGTGAAGACGGCCTCTCCCATCCGCGCCACCAGCTCGGCGACGGCCACCGGCCGCAGATTGTGGATGAACCGGTTCAGGTAGATGAGCAGCAGCACCAGGCTGACGGCCACCGCCAAGCCGGCCAGGGCGACCCCGACATCGGGCACCGAGTCGGACTCGACGCTGCGCAGCAGGGAGAAGGCGAACGCGAACGTTCCCGTGAAGGTCGCCAGAACCGCCTTCTGCAGCCGGTCCCGGTACCACAGGCGCATGTACCGGGGCGAGAGGGTACCCGTGGCCTGCTGCACCACGAGGACGCCGATGGTGACGACGAACCCGAGCAGCGCCACCATCGCGCCCACGATGGCGGTGAGCACGCCGCTCGCCGTCGTGGCGGAGTAGTTCCAGTCACCGGGCAGCCACTTCGTGTCGTCGGCGGTCAGCGCGAGCTCGGCGAGCAGCGTGCCGAGGACGAGACCGAGCATCGGCACGATCCACAGGCTCGATTTGACGTACTGCCGCAGTCGGAATCTGGTGGCCCACGACATCATGCGCACCACGCTAGGGCGACTCCGGCCCGGGCGCAGTGGCGGCGCGGCCCCGCCGTCACCTGGGGCGACGGTGACGTCAGGACGGACCGGCGTCGGCGACCTAAGCTGATCGGGTGCGCCCGGTCCGCTCCGACCGCGGCGCGACGGTGCCCCGAGTGCGGTCGACCGGGGCTGAAAGGGGTCGACGATGGACGACTATCCCCTGATCGAGGACCACGGCCTGATCGGTGATCTGCAGACCGCGGCCCTCGTGACGACCGAGGCGACGATCGACTGGTTCTGCTGTCCGCGCTTCGACTCGCCCAGCGTCTTCGGCGCTCTGCTCGACCGGCGCGAGGGCGGTCACTTCACCGTGCGGCCCGCTGCGGACACGTACACCACGAAGCAGCTCTACCACCCGGACACGGCCGTTCTGGTGACCCGGTTCATGACCGAGGACGGCGCGGGCGAGGTCGTCGACTTCATGCCGGTGACCGGAAAGACGGCGACCGACCGGCACCGCATCGTCCGCATGCTGCGCTGCGTGCGCGGCAGCATGACGTTCGAGGGGGAGGTCGCCCCGCGCTTCGACTACGGCCGCAAGCCGCACCAGGTGCATTTCACCGAACACGGGGCCCTGTTCACCTCGGAGGACCTGACCCTCGCCGTCCACGCCGTCCGCGAGCCGCAGGACGAACGGCTGGTGCGCATCCTCACGACCGACGACAAGGACGTGCGCTACTCCCTGACCCTGCGGGCCGGCCAGCAGCGCGGCCTGGTCCTGGAATCGTCCCCCGACGGGCCTCCGCACGAGGTCCGCGTGGAGGAGTTCCAGCGGCTCTTCGACGAGACGGTCGGCTTCTGGCGCTCGTGGCTGGGCCAGTCCACGTACACCGGCCGCTGGCGGGAGGCGCTGGAACGTTCCGCGGTGACGCTGAAGCTCATGACGTACGCGCCGACCGGCGCAGTGGTCGCCGCCCCCACCGCGGGACTGCCCGAGCAGCTGGGCGGAGAACGCAACTGGGACTACCGGTTCACCTGGATCCGCGACGCCTCCTTCTCCGTGTACGCCCTCCTGGGCATGGGCTTCAAGGAGGAGGCGGCCGCGTTCATCAACTGGCTCCACGACCGGGTGAAACAGGACGCCGGCCGGGGGAACGGCTCCGGACCGCTGAACATCATGTACCGCGTCGACGGCACCGCCGACCTGGTCGAGGAGACCCTCGACCACTGGGAGGGGTACCGCGGCTCCGCCCCCGTCCGCATCGGCAACGGGGCCGCCACCCAGCTCCAGCTGGACATCTACGGCGAGGCGCTCGACAGCATCTACTTCGCGCACGAACACGGCATGCACCTCGACCACGGCGGCTGGACCGCGCTGCACACCCTGCTCGACTGGCTGGTCGACCACTGGGACCAGCCCGGCGAAGGCCTCTGGGAGACGCGCGGCGGCCGCAAGGACTTCACCTACGGCCGGGTGATGTCCTGGGTGGCCTTCGACCGCGCCCTGCGGATCGCCTACGACGACGGCCGCCCGGCGGCCGGCGGACGCTGGGTCGACGCGCGGGACGAGATCTACGCGCAGGTGCTCGACCGCGGCTGGGACCCCAAGAAGCAGGCCTTCGTGCAGCACTACGGCGACGACGTGCTCGACTCGTCGCTGCTGCGCATGCCGACGGTCGGCTTCATCACGCCGGACGACCCGATGTGGCAGTCCACCCTGGACGCGATGGAGAACGAACTCGTCAGCGACAGCCTCGTCTACCGCTACAACCCGGAGGCGTCCCCGGACGGGCTGCGCGGCTCCGAGGGCACCTTCTCGCTCTGCACGTTCATGTACGTCGACGCCCTGGCCCGGGCCGGACGCGTCGACATGGCCAGGCTGGTCCTGGAGAAGATGCTCACCTACGCCAACCACCTCGGCCTGTACTCCGAGGAGATCGACCTGACGGGCCGGCAACTGGGCAACTTCCCACAGGCGTTCACGCATCTGGCCCTGATCGACGCGGCCATCACCCTGGACTCGATGCTCCGGGAACGTCGGTAGGCGCGGGCCCGAGGAGGACGAGGGCGTCCCCGTCCCGTGGGGCGCTCTCCCGCCGCTCCGTGACCGGATCAAGCCAGCGGCCGGCCCGCACCACGAAGAGCGGGTCGTGCTCCGGCGGCAGCGGGTCGGCGGCCGGCCGCACCACGAACCGGGCGCCCCGTGCGTGGCGCTCGGCGAGCACGTGGCGCACGAGGGAGCGGCCGAAGAGGATGTTGTCGTCGGTGTACGGAGCCACCACGCCGTGGCTGTCGTGCGGCGGCCCCACCCGGTAGACGGACCCGTCGACGTTGTCCTGCATCACGATCGAGGCGAGCGCGTTGAAGTCGTCGTCGTCCGTGGCCAGGAAGACCGTCGTCACGCCCTCCAGACGCGCCCCGGGGTTGATGGCCGTGGCCAGCAGCTCGCCCTCGGCAAGTTCGAGACCCGTTGCCCGGATCCTTTCCCGTTGCTCGTCGAGTCCCGCCCACATCAGCACGTCGAGTCCCGCGGAGCGCAGCGCCCTGCCGAGGTCGACCACCCAGGGCTCGCCGCCCACCAGGAGCACCCGCGTGCCGGTCGCCTTGACGACGCCCAGGCGTCGGGCCACCGGTGCGGCCGTCAGCGCGTAGAGCAGCACGGTTCCCACGATCACCAGGAAGGTCACCGGAAGGATCTTCGACGCTCCGGTCACGCCCTGTTCGACCAGGCCGGCCGAGAAGGCCGATGCCGTGGAGGCGGCGACGATGCCGCGTGGGTCCATCCAGCCGATGAAGGCGCGCTCTCCCCGGGAGAGGTCCGTCCGCGCTGTCGAGCCGAAGGCCACGAGGGGGCGCACGACCAGGACGAGGATGGCGATCAGGCCGAGCGCGGGAAGGAGCACCGGCACCACCGACGCCGGGGTGACGGTGGAGGAGATGGAGACGAAGAGCAGTCCGATGATCAGCTGGACGAGCGTCTCGAAGAAGGGCCTGCGCGCGGGCATGTCGAAGCCGCGGATGTTGGCGACGGCGAGGCCCGCCACGATCGCGGCGATGAGCCCCGTGTCGTCGCGCACGATGTCGCAGAGCGCCGACACGCCGATCACGACGGCGAGTTGCGCCAGCGTTCCCAGGGTCTCGCCCAGCCGGAGGATGCGCAGGGTGAACCACAGCAGCGCGATTCCCACGACTCCGCCGACCAGACCCACGGCCAGACTGAGGAAGAACTGGCCCACCTGGTAGCCGCGGCCGAGGTCGACCTTCTGCGACGTGGCCACCGCGTGGAAGGTCAGTGCGCCGAGGATGCCGCCGATCGGGTCGGTCAGCGTCCCCTCCCAGATCAGGATGCGCCGCGTCCTGTCGGTCGGCCGCACGAAGTCGAGCAGCGGTCCCACGACCGTGGGACCCGAGACGACGAGGATCACGCCGAGCATCGCGGCCACGCGCAGGTCCATGCCGAACATCGCCGGCGACACGGCCGCGACGACGAGGAAGGTGAGCAGCACGCCGTACACGAGCAGCCGGCCCACGACCCGTCGGGTGTGGCCGGTCAGCTTGCGCAGGTCGAGTCCGAGCCCCGCGTCGTAGAGGATCACCGCGACCGACAGGGACACCAGGGCCGAGAAGTCCGGCCCGAGGAGTTGGTCGGGGTGGATGACGTCCGTCATCGCGCCGACGGCGAACCCGACGGGCAGCAGCACCACCAGGGCGGGGACGCGCAGTCTGCTCGCCAGGATCTGCGAGCCGGTGGCGAGCACCACCGTCAGGGCGAGGCCGAGAAGGATCTCGTCTTCGCTCATTCCGGCTTCCGCAGTTCGGAGTCGGTGAGTTCCTCCAGCTCACCGTGGGTGTCCAGCCAGTAGAGGAGGACGACGGCCGGCATGACGACAAGGAGGGCCACCAGGGTGACGATCGCCAGCCAGGTCAGCGTGGAGGGCGCGCCCGCGGCGTCGGACACCGTCAGCGAGGTCGGCAGGAGGTACGGGCGCTGGGCCATGCCCCAGGCGACGATGGCGCACGCGACGACGCCGACCGCCGTGACGCGCACCCAGGTGCCCGGCGTCCGCAGCAGCAGCCAGGCCGTCACGAGGGCGGCCGCTCCGGCCACGATGACGAAGAGCAGCCCCAGGCCGTGGGTGAGTCCGTGCCACACGTAGGGGGCGTCCTCATGGGTGACGAACCCGGTGACCACGGCGAGGACGGTGAGCACGGCGAGACCGCCCAGTGCCCGCCGCCTGAAGTAGCCCACCAGATCGGGCGCGTCGAACCTGCGGGCGTCCCCGGTGAGGAACACCGCGCCGAGGAACGCCGTGGTCGCGACGGCGACAAGGCCGAACACCACCGAGGTCGGGCCGGCCCAGACGTCCGCCGAGGCCTCGGTGCCGGGAGACACGCGTTCCGACGCGACTCCGCCGACGGCGGCACCGAGGAAGAACGGCGTGACGAGTGAGGCGCACGCGAACACGGCACCGTACAGGCGGCGGCCGGCGAGCCGCTGAGTGGGCTTGCGGAGCGCGAATCCGGCGCCCCGCAGCACCATGCCCACGGCGGCCAGGGCGAGCGGGAGCCACATCGCGGAGAACACGGTCTGGAACAGGACGGGGAAGCCGGTCCACATGATGACCAGAACGAAGATCAGCCAGACGTTGTTCACCTCCCACACGGGAGCCATGGCGTGGTCGATGAGCCACCTGGGACGCCGGCCGCGTTCCGTCCCGCCGGCCGTCAGGTCCCAGAAGCCGGCCCCGTAGTCCGTGCCGCCCGCGCAGGCGTACGCGGTCACGGCCAGGAGCAGCACCACGGCGATGAGGTCGGCGGTCATGAGCCCTCACCCCCGGACCGTCCGGCCCCGGGGCCGGCGGCGGGCACGTCCCCTGCGGGAACCGACGCGCGCGGACCGTAGGGGATGTCGTCCTCCGGCGTGTGCGCGCCCGCCCCGGCGGGCTGCCGCTCGTCGGCGAGCCGCCAGCGCGTGCGCATCTTCAACAGCAGGACGAGGAACGACCCGAAGAGGAACACGTACACCGCCGCCACCACCCCGAACATGATCCACAGGCTGGTGGAACGGGTCGAGGTCACGGCCTCGGCCACCCGCATGTTCTCGTAGACGATCCAGGGCTGGCGACCCACCTCGGTGGCGATCCAGCCGCACTCGACGGCCACGACGGAGCCGACACCGGCACAGGCGGCGGCGCCGTAGAACCAGCGGGAGGCGGGCAGCCGGCGGTGCCGCAGCCAGACGAGCCCGTACCAGAGGGCGAGCAGCACGAGGACGGACCCGATGAGGACCATGATGTCGAAGGCCCAGTGGGCGATGGTCGCCTGAGTGGCCGTCGGCCGCTGATCGGCCGGAACAGAGGTCAGCCCGACCACCTCGGTGTTCGGGCTGAATCCGGCCAGGACGGAGTCGAGCACCGGGATCTTGAGGCCGCCCTTGACGCTCCCGTCCTCCTGCAGGCGCCCGAAGAGATACTCCGGGACCCGTGTGTCCGTCTTCCAGACGATCTCCAGCGCGGCGAACTTCACCGGCTGCTTGTGGAACACCGACCGGGCGATGGAGTCGCCGAGGACGAACTGCACCGGCGCGGCGACGGCGGCGAGGGTGAACGGCACGGCGAACCCGAGCCGGTGGTAGCGGTCCCGGCGGCCGCGCAGCCAGCCCGTGGCGTAGACACCGGCCACCACGAAGCCCGCGGTGAGGATCATCCCCACGACGAAGTGCCAGTACTCCGGCCCGAACATCGGCGTGAAGATCGCCTTCCAGACGTTCACGTCGACCGGGTTGCCCGAGGAGTCCAGCGAGAACCCCTGCGGCGTGTTCATCCACGAGTTGGCGGCCAGGATGCCGAACGCCCCGAGCAGCGCGGCGCACGGCAGGGGCAGCCCGAGGAGGAAGTGGGTGCGCGGCTTCAGCCTCCGCCACCCGTACAGATAGATGGCGATGAGCACGGCCTCCAGGAAGAAGGCCCAGGCCTCGACCCCGAATCCGACGCCGAAGACATCACCCCACCGTCCCATCATGCCCGGCCACAAAAGACCGAACTCGAACGACAGCACCGTGCCGGTGACGATGCCGAGCGCGAACTGCACCGCCATGACGGCCGACCAGCGCCGGGCCAGGAGCAGCGCCGTGGGGTCGTTCCGGCGCAGTCCGAGATAGTGCATGACCAGGGTGATCAGGGGGAACGCCACGCCGAGGGGGACCAGGATGATGTGCGCGGCCAGCGTGAAGGCCATGAGTTCCCGGGCCGGCAGGAGCTGGGCCGGGGCCTCCGCCAGCAGGTGGAGCGAGGTGGACATACGCGCCTTCGTCGGATCGGTGGGTGAAGGGCCGGGAGCGGGTCAGCCGCCGGTGGCGAATCCGGGGAAGAGCGTCATGCCGCCGTCGACGTACAGGGTGGTCCCCACCACGTAGTCCATGAGATCGGACGCGAGCGCGACGACGGCGTGGGCGATGTCGTCGGGGTCGCCGATCCGGTCGTACGGGATGAGCCGCAGCAGGTCCTTCTGCGCCTCGGGCGTCTCCCAGGCCGCGCGGTTGATCGGCGTCTTGATCGCCCCCGGCGCGACGGCGTTCACCCGGATCTTCTCCGGCGCGAGCTCCTGGGCCAGGGTCTGCATCATCATCTGCACACCGCCCTTGGAGGACGCGTAGTTCACGTGACCCGCCCAGGGGATGATCTGGTGCACGGAACTCATGCAGACGATCTTCCCGGCGGCCCGGGACACCTCGGGGTTGACGCCCCGGCGCCGGAACTCCTTCGCCGCCTCGCGCGCACACAGGAACTGACCGGTGAGATTGACGTCGATGACCTTCTGCCACTGGGCGAGGGTCATCTCCATGACCGAGGCGTCGCGCTGCAGCCCCGCGTTCGCCACGAGGATGTCGACGGTGCCGAACTCCTTCACCATCCGGTCCGTCATGGCGACGACCTGGTCCTCCTGGGACACGTCCGCCTCGTAGGCCGCCGAGCGCACCCCGAACGAGGCGATCTCCTCGGCCACCTCCTCGGCGGCCTCGCGACCCGCCACGTAGTTCACCACCACGTCGGCGCCGGCCCGGCCCAGGGCGATGGCCGTGGCCTTGCCGATGCCCGAATTGGCCCCGGTGACCAGAGCCTTCTGGCCGTGCAGCAAACGCGCCGGGATCACACCCTGCGGCGCTCCCACCGTGGAATCCATGCCGTCCTGCCTCCTCGCTGCGCGGTCGCGCCCAGCCCGGCGCCGGCTCGGGCCGGGCTCAGCCACGCAATCACCCGACGACCGGGTCGGCATCTCCTCGGAAGAGCGATTGGGCCGTTGGGGGCGGCGGCTTCGTCCGTACGGACCACCGGCCGCCCCCCCCGTGCCCGTGCCCCGTGCCCGTCGTCAGCCGAGCCGGGCCAGGAGGTGGTCGCCGACCCGCAGCGCGTTGGCGATGGCCGTCAGGGACGGGTTGACCGCGCCGATGCTCGGGAAGAAGCTCGTGTCCACGACGTACAGGTTGTCGAGGTCGTGGGCCTTGCAGTTCACGTCGAGCACGGAGTCGGCGGGATCGGTGCCGAAGCGCACCGTGCCGGCCTGGTGCGCGGTCGCCCCGATCGGCATGCCCTTGTGCAGATAGATGCTGTGGGACAGCAGATGGTGCTCGTGCATGCCCAAGTGGCCGAGCATGGACTGCAGTTTGTGCCGCAGCCGCCTCAGGCCCTCGATGTTGTTCTTCTCGTCGAGCGCGAGCCTGATGCGCCCGTCGCCGTCGAGGGTGACCCGGTTGTCGGGCATCGGCAGGTCCTCGCCGCACAGCCAGAAGTCGACGGCGTGATGGGCCAGCACCTCGAACGGCATGTCGGGAGTCACGGCGCCGGCCCACCGGGGGGCCTCGCCGTGGATCTGTTCGGCGTCCGACTTGCCCAGCATCTGGATGCCGCCCAGCGGGAAGTCCCAGTCGTCCGCGCCGAGATACCAGTCGTGCAGGGCCAGGGTCTTCTGGAACTGGGTGTCGTTGGGTTCCTTCGACACCGCCATCAGGGCCATGTTGTTGTGCCGCATGTAGTGGCGGCCGACCACGTCCGAGCTGTTCGCGAGCCCCCGCGGATGGTGCTCGTTCGCCGAGGCGAGCAGCAGCGCGGCGGAGTTGACCGCTCCGCAGGAGACGACCACCACGTCCGCGGTGAACCGCACCTCCGAGCCGTCGGCGAGCCGGCCGACGACCGCGCTGACCCTGCGCCCCCGGTCGTCGGTCTCCAGACGCACCACCTGGGTGTGCGTGACCATCTCGACGTTGGGGTGCTCCAGGGCCGGCTCGACACAGATCACCTGGGCGTCGGACTTGGCGCGCACCAGACACGGGAAGCCGTCGACCCGGTTGCACCGGATGCAGGCGCTGGAGTGGGTGGGCCGGCCCCCGTCCTCCTGGCTCAGATCGACGCCGATCGGCAGATGGAACGGGTGCAGACCGCGCTTCTCGAGGTCGTCGCTCAGCTGCTGGATGCGCGGCTCGTGCTCCACGGGCGGATGGGCGTACTGCGCGCTCACCGGACCCTCGCCGGGATCCTCGCCGTGCCGTCCGTGGACCAGGTACAGATGCTCGGCCTGGGTGTAGTACGGCTCCAGGTCCTCGTACCGGATCGGCCAGGCGGGTGACAGGCCGCCGTGGTGACGGAGCTCGCCGAAGTCCTCGGGCCGCAGCCGGAAGAGGGCGGCTCCGTAGAACTTGGTGTTCCCGCCGACGTAGTAGTTGACCTCGGGCGGGAACTCGGTTCCGTGCTTGTCGAGCCAGAACTCCGGGGCCCGGTACTTGCCCTTCACGAACACGGCCGTCGAGTCCCAGTTGTCCCGCTCACGGGGCAGATAGCCGCCGCGTTCGACGAGGAGGACGCGTCTGCCCGACGGGGCGAGGCGATGGGCGAGAGTCCCTCCGCCGGCGCCGGTGCCGATGATGATGACGTCGTAGTGAGGGGCGTCGCCCACGGCGACCACCGTCCTTGGGATCAGGGCCCCGACCTGGTGCCGGGCGCCTAGGCCGTGTCTTCCGGACCAGGGCCGGACAGGCCGCGTCGAACGTATCCGCGTTCCCGGTGAGCGGCGACCGGAGCGGCTCGGCCGGTGCGCGTGGCACTCACAGCACCGCGATCGGGTTCACGGGCGATCCCGTGCCTCCGGTCAGCCGCAGGGGCGCGACCACACACAGGAAACTCCAGCGGCCCGCCCGCGCGCAGACCGGGACGAGATCCTCGAACCGCAGGTAGTCCATGAGGTGGATGCCCAGGGCGTGGATGGCCAGGACGTGTACGGGGAAGGCGACGTCCGGCACCGCGCTGGGCGCCGTGTCGTTGTTGCCGTCCCCGCCGAGGACCGCGACCTCGCGCTCGGCCAGGAACTCCACGGCCGTCGGGTGCAGACCCACCCGTGCATCGGCGGCGTTCCACGGCCCGAGTTCGGTGCGCCGGAGACGGTGACCCACCCTGACGAACAGCAGGTCGCCCGGTCCGACGCGGACCCCCTGCGCGGCCTCGGCCGACGCCAGATCGTCCGGGGTCACCTGGTCGCCGGGCTCCAGCCATCGCACGCCGCGCAGCCGCGGGATGTCGAGGAGGACGCCCCGGCCGACGATGCCGTTCTCGACCAGGTCCACGGAGAGACTGCGGGCGCCCTCCGCGGTCACGGTGCTCGCGGGCACCCCGCCGTAGAGCTCCCTGTCGAAGATGACGTGACAGAGGGCGTCGAGATGGCTGTCCGCGTCCCCGTGCACGTTCATGGCGAAGCGGTCCGTGGCGAACCGCAGCGCGTCCGAGTCGATGGCGCCCGGGCTCGGTCCGGTCATCCGGTGCACCGCCGGCTCGGGATCGTCCGGGCCCGGCTCGGTGTCGATCGGAGCCGCCAACGACACCGAGCGCCCCATGCGTACCTCGGCGGCGGCCGCCGCCACCCGCTCGGGCGTCAGATGGCGAAGCGCACCGCACCGGTCGTCCCCCGTCGCCCCCGCTGCCTCGCGTACCGCCTGTCGTCGCAGGCGCTCGTAGAGATCCCGGAAATCGTCCGAGGTCATGAGTACCCCCAGGGGCTCAGTCCCCACCGCAGGACATGCGTCGCGCCCGGCCGCAGAACGGTGAGGTCCGTGCCGCTCCGGAAGGCGTCCGGCGGACAGGACATCGGCTCCACGGCGACGCCCCGCCTCCGCCGGGACTCGGTCAGGGTGTCACCCGTGTACACCTGCACGTAGCGGGTTCCCTCGCCGAGCCAGAGGTCGACGCCGTGCGGCCCGGAGGGATGGGCGAGCCGTACGACCGCCCGCCCGTCGGGGTGGCGGTCGAGCCCGGTGAAGGCGGTGTCCAGCCGGAGATCGCCGATGGGGCGGGCGACGCGGAAGTCGTACGGCGTGCCGTCGACGTCCTCTCGGCCGACGGGCAGGCCCCTGTCGTCCGTGAGCAGGCGGTATCGCGCGGGAACGGTCAGCACGGCGCCGTCGACGAAATCGGTGCCGACCGTCAGATAGGGATGCTGCCCCACTCCGTAAGGCGCGGGCTCCGCACCGAGGTTGGTGGCGCGGACGGCGGTCCTCAGCCCGTCCGCGTCCAGCCGGTACTCGACACGGACGTCGAGGAGGAAGGGATACCCCGGCTGGGGGCAGAGCCTCGTGCCGAGCAGCACCGAGTCGTCGGTGCGGGAGAGCGGCTGCCACAGGCTCCAGCGCAGCAGGCCGTGGATCGCGTTGCGCTTCTCCACTTCGGTCAGCGGGAGTTGCAGACTTCGGCCCTCGAAGAGGTAGCGTCCGTCGCCCACGCGGTTCGGCCACGGGACGAGCACTTGCCCCCGCCCGCCGGTGATGGCGGACTCCGCGGAGAAGGCGTCGAGCAGCGGTCGGCCGCTGACGGCGTACTCGCGCAGGGCGCCGCCGAGTTGGACCACGACCGCGCTCTGGTCTCCCCGGACCAGGCGCCATGTGTCGCCCGTAGGGCCGGGGGACGCCGAGGAGTCGTCGCCTACCGTCGGGGCACCGGCGGGGGCCCCGGGCATCTGCGCCAGCACCGCCGCGACGATCTCCTCCGGAGACCGGTCGATCTCCACCACCAGCGCGCGTTCGTCGGGCTCCGGCTCCTGGAGCACCGCGAGCTGGCTGTCCAGCAGGTCCGCCGGGAAGAAATGGCCGTCCCGCCCGGCCAGCCGGGATTCGAGCAGCTCGCGTGAGCCGCGCAGATACACCAGAAGAACCCCCGGGCGCCCGGTCAGCAGCGTGTCCCGGTAGGCGCGCTTCAGCGCCGAACAGGTGACGACGGCCCGCCGGCCGGCCGCGATCGCCCGGTCCATCCACTGGCCGATCGCCTCCAGCCACGGTTCCCGGTCGCTGTCGGTGAGGGGATGACCGGCGGCCATCTTGGCGCGGTCGGCCTCGGAGTGGAACTCGTCCGCGTCCCGGTACGCCCAGCCCAGCCGCTCGGCGAGCAGGCGCCCCACGGTCGACTTGCCCGACCCGGCGACGCCGACGAGGAGCACCAGCGCCGGCTGTTCATGGGTCGTCATGCCAGGTTCCTCCCGGGTCTGCCCGCCGAGACGTCACCGTCCGGCGGGTCGGATACCTCCAATCTGGCCTCCGCCGCGCGACCGTGCACGTCGGCGCCTGTCGGTGAACGTCCTCGCAGGTCGGCGGGACGAGCCGACCGGTGTCGCCGCACCCGTGCCCGTACAGCACCCTTCGGGCCGGATTTCGCACGCTTCGCGGCTGGCAAGCCTTTGCCATGGCGAGGACTTGCCGCCACGAGACCTTCACGACGGCGTCGACCGGTCGATAGACCCATGCCATGTCCTCCCCCTTTCCTTCTTCCGCCCGTCGGCGCAGGCGCCGGCAGCTGATCTCGGCAGCCCTCGCGGTGCCCCTCCTGGCATCGGGCCTGGCCCTCGTCCACGTGCCGGCCCAGGCGGCGCCGAGCAGGCCCGCCGTCCCCGCGAAGCCCTCGGCGACCCACAAGGTCACCCTGGTCACCGGCGACGTGGTCACGGTCACCACCACCGCCGACGGCAAGCAGATGGCAGACGTCGACCGACCGGACAACGCCCTCGGCGGCGTGAAACTCCAGGAGATCAAGGGCGACCTGTTCGTCGTCCCCGACGAAGCCGGGCCGCTGCTCGGAGCCGGCAGGCTCGACCGGCGCCTGTTCAACGTCACCGACCTGATCGAGATGGGCTACGACGACGCGAAGTCGGGCGCGGTGCCGCTGATCGCGACGTACACCCCGGCGAAGTCCCGCGCGGCCGTCGAGCACACCGCGCCCCGGGGAAGCAGGCTCACCCGCGAACTCAAGGGCATCGGCGGCGCCGCGCTCAGCACCGAGAAGCGACAGGCCCGCACCTTCTGGAACACCGTCGCGCCGCAGGGCGGCACGCAGTTGGGCGCGGGCGTGGAGAAGCTGTGGCTCGACGGGCGGGTGAAGCCCGCCCTGAAGGAGAGCGTGCCGCTGATCGGCGCGCCCGGGGCATGGGCGGCCGGCTACACCGGCAAGGGCGTCAAGGTCGCGGTGCTCGACACCGGCATCGACGCCGACCACCCCGACTTCGCGGGTCTGATCGACGGCACCACCAGCTTCGTACCGGGTGAGGGCGTCACCGACGTCAACGGGCACGGTACGCATGTGGCCGGCACGATCGTCGGCTCGGGCGCCGCGTCCGGGGGCGAGAACAAGGGCGTCGCGCCGGGCGCCGACCTGTACGTCGGCAAGGTGCTCGGCGGCGCGGACGGCTCCGGCCAGGACTCCTGGGTCATGGCCGGCATGCAGTGGGCCGCCGAGTCCGGCGCCGACGTCGTCAACATGAGCCTCGGCGACTCCTATCCCACGGACGGCAGCGACCCGATGTCGCAGCTGGTCGACGCGCTCTCCGCGCAGTACGGGACGCTGTTCGTCATAGCCGCCGGCAATTCCGGCCCGGAGACCATCTCCACCCCGGGCGCGGCGGCCGCCGCGCTGACCGTGGCGGCCACGGACAAGCAGGACCGGCTCGCGTACTTCTCCAGCACCGGCCCGCTGGCGTACTCCGGCGGCATGAAGCCGGACATCGCGGCGCCGGGCGTGGACATCACCGCCGCACGCTCGCAGGAGATGACCGACGGCGGCGAGGGCCTCTACCGCACCATCAGCGGCACCTCGATGGCCACCCCGCACGTCGTCGGCGCGGCGGCGCTCCTGGCACAGCAGCACCCGGACTGGACCGGCGCGCAGCTCAAGGAACACCTGATGAGCACCGCGAAGGGCCTCGACGCCGCGTACTCGCCGTACGAGGTCGGTACCGGCCGGCTCGACGTGACCGCCGCCGTGCGCACCGCGGTCCGCGGCACCGGATCGCTCTTCTTCGGCAACTACACCTGGCCCCACGAGCCGAGCGACGTCGCCGTCACGAAGGACCTGACCTTCACCAACTCCGGATCCGCCGACGTCACGCTGAACCTGGCGCTGACCGACACGGACGGCCCGTTCGCGCTGGGCGCCTCCACGGTGACGGTCCCGGCGGGCGGCAAGGCGACCGTCCCGGTGACCGGCGACCCGCAGGCCGCCTCGGCCGGGCGGCACGTCGGCTACGTGATCGGCACCGACGCGGCCACCGGACAGCCGGTGACCCGCACCTCCGTGGCGCTGCTCAAGGAGGAGGAGCGCTACGACCTGAACATCAAGCTGGTCGGCCGGGACGGCAAGCCCGCCGCCGGCTGGGTCTCGGTCAACCTGGCCGGCGACGGCTGGCCCTGGTCGGTCTACGTCGACGGCTCCACCACCATGCGCATGGCCCCCGGCCGGTACACCGTCGCCGCCTACCTCGACGTGACCGGCGAGCAGGCGGACCGCTCGGGCATGGCCGTCCTCGTCGACCCGGAGACCGTGCTCGAGGACGCCTCCGCGGACGTGGTCCTCGACGCGAGCAAGGCGCACCTGCTGCGGACCGAGGCGCCGGAGCGCACCCAGGACCGGCAGCGCAAGGTCGACTTCAACGTCCACTACACCGGCTTCGACGCGTGGTGGGACTACCGCGGCGCGTACGTGCTGCCCCCGACGTACGACGACGTCTACGTCTCCCCGACGGAGCCGATGACGCAGGGCGAGTTCACGCTGATCACCCGCTGGCGCAAGGGCGAGCCGCAGCTCGGCCTGAGCACGGCCGACGGCCGCCTCGACCCGGAGACCCTGGTGCAGGGCGGCAGCGCCCTGGGCACCGCCACGGACCGGCTGACCGCGGTCTACGCGGGCAAGGGCGCCGCCGCCGACTACGAGCGACGGGACGCCAAGGGCAAGGTCGCCGTCGTCGACCGCAGTGACGAGGTCGCGCCGGAGGAGCGCGCCGCCGCCGCGGCCGCCGCCGGGGCGAAGGCCCTGATCGTGGTCCACGACGGTGTCGGCGGCCTGTTGGAGTACGTCGGCGAGTCCGCCATCCCGGTCGCCACCGTGCACCGCGACGCGGGTCGCGCCCTCGTCGCGAAGGCCGAGGCCGGCAACCTCAAGCTGACCGTGCGGCAGACCGAGTACACGCCGTTCGTCTACGACCTGACCCGCGACTACCCCGGCCAGGTGCCGGACCGGGCCCTGGTCTACAAGCCCACCAAGGCCGACCTCGCCCGGATCGACGCCCGCTACCACGCGGCCGCGGGCGGCCGCCTCGCCGAGGGCTACCGGTCCGACTTCACCCTCAGCCCGTCGTTCAACTTCCCCGAGGCCGAGTGGCACCCGGGCACCCGCACCGAATGGGTGACCCCGGGGCAGGTCTGGCGGGAGTTCCACACCCAGGGCATGGGCACCGCCCTGCCGTGGTCGATGGTGTCGGGGGACAACACGTACGCCAAGGGCAGCACCACCCGTCTCGACTGGTTCGCTCCGGCGACCCGGCCCGGCCAGAGCGAGTCCTTCGGTGTCTACAACTCCCGGTGGCAGAACTACATGACCTGGAACGTGCAGCCCTGGGCCTCCGCCGACGACACCATGCGCCTCGGCGGCTACCTGCCGTGGGGCGAGACGCCGACCCACCTGCGGGTCTTCCAGGGCGACACGCTCATCCACGACAACCCGAACAGCGCGGACATGCAGTGGATGGAGGTGCCCGCCGGTGACCTGCCCTACCGCGCCGTCCTCGACGCGGAGCGGCCCGCCGACCTCTTCCGGCTGTCGACGCGCACCCACAGCGAGTGGACCTTCAGGTCCGACACCGTCGATGCGGACGACTTCGAGCCGTTCTCGGTGCTCAACCTGGACTACCGGCTGGAGACGGACCTGCACGGTGACGTCAGGGCCAACGCGACCCAGCAGATCGCGCTCAAGCCGGTGTCGATGGACCTCGGCACCGTGCCGGGCAAGGTCACCACGGTGACGCTGGACGTCTCGTACGACGACGGCGCCACCTGGCGGAAGGTGACCCTGGCCAAGGGCGCCGACGGCTCCTGGACGGGTGAGTTCAGGACGGCCGGGAAGCCCGGCGGCTTCGTCTCGCTCCGCGCGGGCGCCGAGACGGACCGGGGCTTCGGCGTCAAGAACGAGATCATCCGGGCGTACGGCCTGCGATGAGCCGCACCACCGGGCCCCGGGGAGGCGACTCCCCGGGGCCCTTCCCCGCGCACCCGCTCCCAGCAGGGTCTTTTCACGGTCTGCCGCCGTGGCGCATACTCTCCCCGCTGCGGCAAGCGGAAGAGAGTCGATCGCCGATGCTGGATGTTCTGGGCCTCGAACTCGACGAGGAGCGCGTCTACCGGGCGCTGATCGGACGACCCGACACCACCGCGGCGCTTCTCTCGGACCAGCTCGCGCTGTCCCACGCCCCGGTCGACAAGGCTCTGACGCGTCTGGTCGAGTGGGGCCTGGCGACCAGGTCGGCGGACGCCCGGTTCACCGCCGCGCCGCCGGCCATGGCCCTCGGCGCGCTCATCAGCCAGCGCCGGGACGGACTGCGCACGGCCGAGCAGGCCCTGGTCGCCTTCGCCGAGGAACACCGGGCCGCGATGACCGGCAGCAGCATCACCGACCTGATCGAGGTCGTCACCGGCGTCGACGCCATCCGGCACCGCTTCCTCCAGGTGCAGCAGGCGGCCCGGACCCAGGTCCGCTCCTTCATCACCGCGCCCTTCGTGGCCCTGCCGCCCGACGAGAACACGGCCGAACCCATGGCCCTCGGCCGCGGCGTGTGCTTCCGCGCCGTCCTGGACCGCGAGGTCCTGGCCGAGCCGGGCATCGTCCGCGACGCCGTCGACTCCCTGCGCAACGGCGTACAACTGCGGGTCGCGGACCACGTGCCGATGAAGCTCGTGCTCGCCGACGCCGATCTCGGCCTGGTCCCGCTCGCGGTCACCCCGGCGGGGGAACCCGGCGCTGTGCTGCTGCACCGCAGCGGCCTCCTCGACGCGCTGGACGCGCTGTTCGAGACGGTGTGGCGCGCGGCCCGACCGCTCCGGCTGTCGGACCCGGAATCGGACCCGGAACCGGCCCCGGGAGACGAGAACGTCGGGATCGTCGAGGCCGGCCCCGAAGGCCCGACCGAGCTCGACCGCCGGATCCTCGCGCTGCTCCTGGCCGGCCTCACGGACCTGACGGCCGCGACGCAACTCGGCCTGTCACCCCGTACGCTGCACCGGCGCCTGCGCCGCCTCATGGACCTGGCCGGGGTCCGGACCCGGATGCAACTGGGCGCCCACGCCGCGCGGAACGGCTGGGCGGAGCCCTGAGTGGTGTCTCGCCCGTTCAGGCGAGGACGTTCACGGCACGGGCGACCACCAGACCGAGGATGAGCAGGGAGACGAGCGACTGGACACCCATGGCGATCTTGGCCCACGGGGCCAGCGGCATCACGTCGGTGGGGCTGAACGCGGTGGCGTTGGTGAGTCCGAGGTAGAGGTAGTCGACATAGCGGGGCCGCCAGCCGGCGCTCGCCAGTTCGGGGTCGAGCTGCTGCGGGAACGCGAGCGCGGGCGTGCGGGGCATGTGGTGGGCCCGGGCGGCGGACCCGCCGCTGTCGAGTTCGAAGTACAGCAGGGAGAACGCGAGGACGGTACCGGCCCACACGGTCCCGCCCGACTGCAGCAGGCTGGTGGCGGAGGCCGTCTCCTCGCCGCCGTGGAGGATGTCGTCGATCAGCTGGACCGTGGACCACACGGCGCTGAGCGCCAGCACACCCACCAGGGCGATCGACAGGGTGCGCAGTACGTTCGAGCGCCGGTCGATCCGCCCCGGGTCGCCCGCGATGAGCGCGACGAGGAGCAGCCCCTCGACGGCCGGCAGCACCCAGCGGGGCGCCAGCCGCAGGTCGTCGGGAAGCAGGACGGTCAGCACCATGGCGGTGACGACCGCCGTGGCCATCGGCCAGCGCGCCTCACCGACGGGCTCCTGCCGGCTGGGGCTCTCGGCTGGCTCGGTGCTGCGTCCGGTCACGTCGGAGGCCCTTACGGTCGACTGCGCGGCGGCGGTCGCCGTCCCGCCCTCGGACGATATAGCGGCCCGGCGGACGGGCGGCGGATCTCACGCCCCGCCGCCCGCCCGGCGTCACCGCGTGTCGCAGGACGATGACCGACGGTCCCGGCCCCGTGGCCCCTTCCGCGCCGCACCTGCCGGGCTCCTGGCGGGCTGCCGGGCGGGGAGCGCCCCGATCGGCCGGGAAGAGGTGCATGCTGGGCACCAGCAGCGGTCGAGTTCCTGTCTGGAGGCCGAAAAGTTGAACGGCGGCATGGGGAGACGACGCCTGGCAGCCCGCGCCTCGGCCGGGAGGGGTGCCGCGTCGCACCGCTCGGCCGCGGCCCGCAGGCGGCTCGGACGGACCGGCGGCGAGGTCCCCCTCGACCGGCTCACCACCCGCGGCCGGCTCGCCTGGCTGAACGCCGCCGGCTCCAGGATCGGCACCAGCCTCGACCTGGAGCGCACCGCCCAGGAGCTGGCCGAGTTCACCGTGCCCGGCTTCGCCGACGGAGCCGCCGTCGACATCCTGGAGAGCGTCCTGCGGGGCGACGAGGGCTCACGGTGGACGGGAACGGGCGTTCCGCTGATGCGGGCCATCGCGGTGAGCGCCGTCGAGGAGCTGTCCTCCCTGGAACCCACTCCGGTCGGCGAGACCTTCGTCCGCGCCGAGGAGGCGCACGAGACGCTGCTCCACCGCTACTGCCTGCGCCAGGGCAGGCCGGTGCTGGTGAGCCGCATGCGGAACGACGACTTCATCAAGGTCGCGCCGACCGCGAGCGCCGCGGAGAAGATGCGGGCCGCCGGAGTGCACAGCTATCTCGCGGTGCCGCTGATCGCCCGCGGGCTGCTGCTCGGCAGCGTGGACTTCGTCCGCGGCCCCGGCACACGACCGTTCTCCTCCACCGACCTCGCGCTGGCGGAACAGCTGGCCTCCCAGGCCGCCGTCTCGATCGACAACGCCCGCCTGTACGGGCGCGAGCGCGAGCACGTCGTCACGCTGCAACGGACACTGCTGCCGCGCGAGACCCCGGTGACGCCCGGCCTGCGCGTCCAGGCCGAGTACGCGCCCCCGGCGGGCCACCACGGGGTGGGCGGCGACTGGTACGACGTCATGGCCCTGCCCGGCGGGCGTACGGCCCTCATGGTGGGCGACGTCATGGGCCACGGGCTGCCCGCCGCAGCCACCATGGGGCGTCTGCGGGCGGTGGCCCGCACCCTCATGACCCTGGACATGTCCCCGGAGCGCGTCCTCGCCCGGCTGGACCTCGCCACGCGTGACCTGGAGGACGAGCAGGTCGCCACCTTCCTCTGCGCCGTGTTCGACCCGGCCGACTCCACCTACACGCTGGCCAGCGCCGGGCACCTGCCACCGCTGCTGGTCGACCGGCAGGGCTCCGCCGAGTTCGTGGACGTACCGGTCGGCGCGCCGCTCGGCGCGGGAGTGATCCCGTACGACCGGATCCGTCTGGAAGTCCCGGCGGGCGGCCATCTGGTGATGTACACGGACGGCCTCGTCAAGTCCCGGCACCGGGACGTGGACCACCAGTTGAAGGGTCTGCGCTCGGCGGCGCACGGCCTGGCACCCGAGGCTCTCGAAAGCGGCGGCCTGTTCGAGTGCGCTCCTGCCGACGCCGCCCGTTTCGACGAGGCCGTGCTCCTCGTCGCGACGACGGCGACGGCCGAGACGACCGCGGCGGCCCGGACGACCGCCTCGGACGGCGCCGCCGACCTGCGCGAGTGGCCGTTGCCGCAGGAGGGGCGCGCGGCGTCCGTCGCCCGCGGCCTGGTCACGGACCAGCTCGCCGTGTGGGATCTGACGGAGCTCGCCGATGTCTTCGAACTCGTCGTGTCCGAACTCGTCGGCAACGCCCTGCGCTACGGCAACGGCCCCGGCATGCTCCGGCTGCTGCGCGGCGAGCGCCTCGTCGTGGAGGTCTCGGACACGGGCCCCGACCTGCCCCAGATCCAGCACGCGGACCTCGGCGACGAGGGCGGCCGGGGCCTCCAGCTCATCAACATGCTGTGCCGCCGCTGGGGTTCGAGTCGCACCGCGACCGGCAAGGTGGTCTGGGCGGAACACGACCTGCCCTCCTGAACCGACGCCGACGGGCGCCGCGAGGCCGGTCGAGACCGGTCGGGGGCGGGGCCGCCGGGTCAGCCGAGGGCGGCGGGGGAGTGGGCGTTCCGGAGGAGCAGGCGGGGGGGGGTGACGGAGCCGTCGGCGGGGACGGACCAGAGGTCCTTGGTGCCGTCGTCGTGCACCTGGGCGTACCCGAGGGTGGCGTCGTCCAGCCAGGCAGCCTGGTCGTCGACGCTACGGGTCTCGGCCGTGGCGGTGACCTTGTCCGTGGCCAGGTCCAGGACGGAGAGGTGCCAGCCGCGGGCGGGGTCGCCGCCGATGGGTGACTTGAAGGCGAGCCGGGTGCCGTCGGGGGAGAGCGACGGGCACGCGAAGCGGTCGCGCAGGGTGCGGACGGTACGGGCCGCGAAGTCGCCCTGGACCAGGTAGCGGTGGCCCTTGGTGTACATGGTCGCCTAGAAGATGTTGTCGTCCTTGGTGAACGTCACGCCCCAGTAGTCGACGTCCGCCGACTGGTAGGGCTTGCCGTCCTTGACGACGGAGAAGGTCTCCAGGGTCTTGAACAGGGTGCCCGTCCGGGTGTCGTAGATTCCGGTGCGGGTCGCGAAGTCGCGGGTCGCGTAGCTGTCTCCGCCGACGCAGGAGGTCCAGGAGACCATGCGGCCGTCGGCCGAGACGCGGACCCGGTTGGGCACGCCGCTGACCGGGATGGCCTCGCGCTCCTTGAGGTCCGGCGACAGCACGCGCATCGTGACGGTGCCGAAGACCCCGTCGGCGTACAGACAGGCCACCGTGCCCGCGGCGGCGTACACGCGGTCGCACCTGGTCTTCGACACCGCGCGTCGGCCGTCCGGGTCGGCCTTGTCGACGGTCGTGACCTGCCCGGTACTGGTGAGGGTGAGCAGCCGTGGGCCGGGCGCCAGGGAGACCGTCTCGGCGGTGGCCGCCGCGCCGGCGCGCGTTCCGACGGTACGGACGTCTCGTGGGCGTCGGCGGGCCGCTTCGTGTCGATGGGCCTGGAACACATCCTGCTCGGCCTCGACCACGTCCTCTTCCTGCTGCTCCTGCTGCTCGGCGCGCGGGGATGGCGCAGCGTCGTCCGGCTCGCGACCAGCTTCACCGTGGCCCACAGCGTGACGCTCGCCCTGGCCGTGCTCGGGTGGTTCGACGTCCCCTCCGAGATCGTCGAACCCCTCATCGCCCTGTCGATCGTGTACGTGGCGGTGGAGAACATCACCCGGGGTAAGTCACGGCACCGGGTCCTCGTCGTGTTCGGCTTCGGCCTGCTGCACGGCCTCGGGTTCGCCGGCGCGCTGGACTTCACCGGCCACTTCAGCGGCCGGCCGCTCGTCTCGCTGCTGAGCTTCAACCTCGGCATCGAGTTGGGCCAACTCGGCGTCGTACTGGCCGCGTTCCCGCTGATCCTGCTGGCGCGCCGCCGCTCCTGGTCGGCCCTCGCCCACGTCGGGGCGGCGGCCGTCGGTGCCGTCGGCCTCGTCTGGTTCGTCGAGCGCCTGCTGTCACCAGGGGGCGTCGCGTAGCCGTCCGATGCGACGGCGCCCCCGCCCGGATCCCGGGCGGGGGCGCCGTGGCCGTTCACCGCACCTGGGCCGTACGGGACAGGGCGTCCCGGGCCGCCTGTTCGGCGGCGGCGCGGTCCTCCGGGACCAGGCCGATGCGGGTGCGGCGGTCGAGGAGGTCGGAGGTGTCGAGGGCGCCCTCGTGGCGGACCGCCCACACCAGTTCGGCGCCCGTGACGGGGTGGCCGGGCACGACGGGCTCGGCCAGGGCGGGGTCTGCGAGGCCGAGGGCGTGGACGGCCGGGGCCTCGGAGCCGTAGCGCTGTACGAGGCGGGGCGGGACGTCGAGACCCGCGAGGGT
Source organism: Streptomyces sp. NPDC051909 (assembly GCF_040681095.1). Lineage (NCBI taxonomy): Bacteria > Bacillati > Actinomycetota > Actinomycetes > Kitasatosporales > Streptomycetaceae > Streptomyces > Streptomyces sp. NPDC051909. The sequence continues at coordinate 302,168 of NZ_JBFAYA010000008.1, forward strand.
CTGCGGGCGGGCCGCGCCGACGAGGGGGACGGACGCGGTGCGGCAGGCGCCGGCGGTCAGGCCGCGGGCGTCGACGGCCGCGTCGACGGCGTCCTGGGCCATGCGGCGGTAGGTGGTCAGCTTGCCGCCGACGACGGTGACGATGCCGTCGGGCGACGTGAGCACGGCGTGCCTGCGCGAGATGTCGGCGGTGCGGCCCGCCGAGTCCTGGGTGTCGAGCAGGGGCCGCAGTCCGGCGAAGGCCCCGACCACGTCGGAGCGGTGGACGGTGACGTCGAGGGCGGAGCCGAGGACGTCGAGGAGGAAGCCGATGTCGGTCTCGGGGACCTCCGGCACGTCCGGGATGTCGCCGTCGACGGGCTCGTCGGTGAGGCCGACGTACACACGCCCGTCGCCCTGGGGAAGCACCAGGACGAAGCGGTTCGTCTCCCCGGGGATCGGGATGTGCAGTCCGGCGGAGAGCCGGCCGAGGGTCTCCGACCGCAGGACGAGATGGGTGCCGCGCGAGGGCCGGAGACGTACGTCGCCGATGAGGCCGCCCGCCCAGACCCCGGCCGCGTTGATGACCGTGCGGGCGCGGACGCGCAGCTCCTGGCCCGTGGTCTCGTCGCGTACCAGCGCGCCGTCGCCGTCGAGTTCCAGGGCCCGGGTGCGGGTGAGGACGCGGGCACCGTAGGCGGCCGCGGTGCGGGCGATCGCGGTCACCAGACGCGCGTCGTCGGAGAGCCGTCCGTCCCAGGAGAGCAGTCCGCCGCGCAGGCCGACGGGACGCAGGGCGGGGGCGAGGTGGCGGGTCTCGACCGCGGACAGCGTGCGCGGCTGCGGCAACGTGCGGCGCGAGGTGCGGGCACCGACGCGCAGCAGGTCGCCCGCGGCGAATCCGGCGCGGGCGAGGGCGGCCTGGCCGCGGCTGACGAGCGGGGTGAGGGGGAGCACGAAGGGCTGGGCGCGCACGAGGTGGGGGGCGGTGCGTTCCATGAGGATGCCGCGCTCGACGGCGCTCTCGTGGGCGACGTCGAGCTGCCCGGACGCGAGGTAGCGCAGCCCGCCGTGGATCAGCTTGGAGCTCCAGCGGGAGGTGCCGAACGCGAGGTCGTGGGCGTCGATCGCGGCGACGCTGAGCCCGCGGGTGGCGGCGTCGAGCGCGGCTCCGGCTCCGGTGGCGCCGAGCCCGACGACGAGGACGTCGACGAGTTCGCCGTCGGCGAGCCGGTCCAGTTCGCGCCGGCGCCGCTCGGCGTCGAGCGAGGAGCCGGGCAGGGCGGTGCTGTTCGTGGGGTTCATGGCGTGAGGGTCCTCTCAAGGAGGGTGCGCAGCTCTTCGAGGAAGGCGGCTTCGCTCAGTTCGGGATCGTCCTGGTCGGCCATGGTGCGCAGCGAGAGCGTGAAGGACTGGACGACCAGCAGCAGGGACCGGGCCTGCAGGTCGGGGTGGGCGCGGCGTACGGAACCGTCCTCGTGCCCTTCGTCCAGCGCCGTGACGAGGAGCCCGAGCAGGGCGTCCTGGCTGGCGCCCCGCCGGTCGAGGACGTACGGCAGCAGCAGCTCGGGATCGACGTCCAGGATCTTCCGGAACAGCGGATGGGACCGGAACGCGGCGACTCCCGCCACCAGCCCCTCGACGATCCGCTCCCGCTCGGGCCGGTCGTCGTCGGGGGCCGGCATGGCGCCGGCGGCGACGGCGATCCACTCGCGGGTCATCAGGTCGCCGACGAGGGTCCGCACGTCGGGCCAGCGTCGGTACAGCGTCATCCGGGACACGCCGGCCCGCCGGGCGACGTCGGTGAGGGTGGTTCGCCGTACGCCGACGGCGAGGACGCAGTCGCGTGCCGCGTCGAGTACGGGATCTGCGTCCGCATGGTTGTGACGAATGGGCGTCATCTGTCACAGTGTAATGCCAGTGCGGGCCGAGCGGCAGCGCCGTCCGTGAAACAGACCGTGAGGAACCTCTCGAAGTGGACATGTTGTGGAGCGGCTGGGGCGACCCGGCCAAGGCGGCGCCCCTGCCCGAATCGGTGACCGGCCTGCTGCGGGACCTGCTCGGCGTCACCCCGCGCGAGAGCGGCCCCTCCGTCCTCGCCGACATCGACGTGCCCGCCTCGGCGCTCACCGACGAGGCGAGCAGCGCACTGCGCGCCGCCGTCGCCGCACCCGACGGCCTCCGGGACGACGCCGAGAGCCGCATCCGGCACACCCGGGGCAAGTCGACACCCGACCTCCTGCGCATCCGCGCCGGCGAGGTCGACGACATCCCCGCCGCCGTCGTGCTCCCCGGCAGCCACGACGAGGTCCTCGCCGTCCTGCGGGCCTGCGCGGACCACGGCCTGTCCGCCGTCCCGTTCGGCGGCGGCACCTCCGTCGTCGGCGGCCTCGCACCCACCACCAAGCGGCCGTTCGTCGCCCTCGACCTGCGGCGCCTCGACCAGCTGCTCGCCATCGACGAGGTGTCGCGCACGGCCACCCTGCACCCCGGCCTGCGCGGCCCGCAGTGCGAGGCCCTGCTCAACGAACAGGGCTGGACGCTCGGCCACTTCCCGCAGTCCTTCGAATGGGCGTCCATCGGCGGATTCGCCGCGGCCCGCTCCAGCGGCCAGGCCTCGGCCGGCTACGGCCGCTTCGACGAGATGGTCCTCGGCCTGCAGGTCGCCACCCCCGAGGGCACCCTGTGCACCGGCCGCGCCCCGCGCTCCGCCGCCGGCCCCGACCTGCGCCAGCTGATCCTCGGCTCCGAAGGCGCCCTCGGCGTGATCACGTCGGTGACCGTACGCATCCGCCCGCTGCCGCAGCGGCGGATCTACGAAGGCTGGCGCTTCGCCTCCTTCGAGGCGGGCGCGGCCGCACTGCGCCGCCTCGCCCAGGACGGCCCGCGGCCCACGGTGCTGCGCCTGTCGGACGAGTCCGAGACCTTCATCGGACTCGCGCAGCCGGACGCCATCGGCACCACCGAACTCCCGCAGAATCCCGGCTGCATGGCCATCGTCGGCTTCGAGGGCACCGAGGCCGACACGGCCGCCCGCCGCGCCGCCGCGCGTGAGGTCCTCCTCGCCTGCGACGGCGAGTTCATCGGCGAGGAGGCCGGCGACAAGTGGGCGCACGGCCGGTACAACGCGCCCTACCTGCGCGACGCTCTCCTCGACGCCGGCGCGTTCGCCGAGACGCTGGAGACGGCCGCGTTCTGGTCCGCGATCCCCGGTCTCTACACGGCGGTACGTGACGCGCTGACCAGCACCCTCACCGAGGCCGGCACCCCGCCGCTCGTCATGTGCCACATCTCGCACACGTACGAGAACGGCGCCTCGCTGTACTTCACCGTCGTCTCCGCGCAGGGCGAGGACGCCGTCGCGCACTGGGCGCCGGTGAAGCGGGCGGCCAACGACGCGATCCTGGCGGCGGGCGGCACCATCAGCCACCACCACGGCGTCGGCACCGACCACCGCGACTGGTACGCCCGCGAGATCGGCCCCCTCGGCATCCGTATGCTCCAGGCGGTCAAGGCCGAGGTCGACCCGACCGGGGTGCTCAGCCCCGGGGTCCTGATCCCCGTCCGCTGATCCCCACCCCCTGAACCCCTTCCTCCTGAACTCCTTTCTCCCGAATTCCCTACTCCTGCCGCCCGGAGGCCAGATCCATGCGACAGTTCACCGCCGTCGTCAACCCCACCGCAGGGGGTTCCAGCGGCACGGCGAGCCTGCTCCCGGTGGCCCGGCTGCTGCGGGAGGCGGGCGCGCGGCTCGACACCGTCTACAGCCGCAGCCTGGAGCACGCACAGGAACTCGCCCGGGGCGCCGGAGCGAAGGGGCACGTCGTGCTGGCCGTCGGCGGTGACGGCATGGCCGGCACCGTCGGCGGCGCGCTCAGCGGCACGGACACGGTCTTCGGCCTGGTCCCCGCGGGCCGCGGCAACGACTTCGCACGCGCTCTGGGGCTTCCCACCGACGCCCCGGGCCTCGCCGAGGTGCTGCTCGGCGCCGAACCGAGGGCCGTCGACACCATCGAGGTGGAGTCCGCCGAGCACACCGGGATCTGCGTCCTCGGCAGCGTGTACGCGGGTGTCGACGCGGTGGCCAACCGCCACGCCAACGCCTCCCGCCTGCTGCGCGGGGCGGCCTCCTACTACGCCGGCGGCCTCCGGGCGGTCCTGGGCTGGAAGCCCGCCGCGTACCGCATCACGATCGACGGGATCCGGCACGAGCGCACCGGCTACACCGTGGTCGCGGCCAACTCCGGCTTCTACGGCTTCGGGAGGAACATCGCGCCGGGCGCGCGGGTCGACGACGGCCTCCTCGACGTCGTGGTGATCAAGGAGGCGCCCAAGCGGCTCTTCTTCGCCATGATGAACGAACTGAAGACGGGCGCGCACGTGAACCGCCCGCAGATCGAGATCCTGCGCGGCAAGGAGATCCGCATCGAAGCGGACCGGCCCCTCCCGTACGGCGCGGACGGCGAGGTCGACGCGACCCTGCCGGTGACCGTCAGGGCGAGGCCCGCGGCTCTGCGCGTACTGGCCTGACCACGGCTCGGGACCGTCCGCTTCCGGGCGGTACTCCGTCCCCGGTGAGCGGCCGGTGTCTCTAGGTCCTGCTCCACCCGGCCGTGCTGGAGTACGAGTCGACCAGGTCCACCACGAAGATCAGGGTCGAGTTCGGCGGGATCGACGGCGAGGGCGACTGCTTGCCGTAGCCGAGACGCGGGGGAACGATGATCTCGCGCCGGCCGCCGACCTTCATGCCCCTCACTCCGCGGTCCCAGCCCTTGATGACCCGGCCGGCGCCCAGTGCGAACTTGAACGGCTCGCCCCGGTTCCAGGAGGCGTCGAACTCCTTCCCGGTCTCGAAGGTCACCCCGACATAGTGAACCCGGACGACCATGCCCGGCTTCACCTCGGTCCCGTCCCCGACGACCAGGTCCCGGATGGTCAGCTCGGTGGGAGCGTCACCCTCCGGAACGTCGACCTCGGGCTTCGTCGGTTCACTCATCGCACCATTATCTCCGGCCCTCTGCCGTCGCCGAAGAACGGGTGGCGGTCGGCCGTGTCGCGGATGACGGCCGGTTCGCGGGGTGCGAGGTCCGACGCGATAGCGTTCGGCGTGACGGTGCCGGCGGCTCGGCCGCCGCTACGGAAGGACCCGATCCTGAACCCCCAGCTCGCGGAGACGCTGTCCGCGGCCCTGCTCGTGCTCGTGCTGGCCTGTGCGGTCATCCGCCCCTTCGGATGGCCGGAGGCGGTCGTGGCCGTCCCGGCCGCGGCACTGGTGATCGCCACCGGGGCCGTCTCCTTCGACGAGGCGCTGGCCGAGGCGGAACGGCTCGGGCCGGTGATCGGCTTCCTCGCGGCCGTCCTGGTGCTGGCTCAGCTCTGCGACGACGAGGGGCTGTTCCAGGCCTGCGGGGCGTGGATGGCCCGTACGGCGGCGGGCCGGCCACGCCGACTGCTCGCCCAGGTGTTCCTGGCCGCGTCGGCGATCACGGCCGTGCTCAGTCTGGACGCCACGGTGGTGCTGCTCACCCCGGTGGTGTTCGCCACCGCCGCCCGTATCGGCGCGCGCCCCAAGCCGCACGTCTACGCCTGCACCCACCTGTCGAACACGGCCTCCCTGCTGCTGCCCGTCTCCAACCTCACCAACCTGCTGGCGTTCGCGGCCAGCGGGCTGAGTTTCACGCGCTTCGCGGCGCTGATGGCCCTGCCCTGGGCGGCGGCGATCGGAGTCGAGTACCTCGTCTTCCGGCGCTTCTTCGCCACCGATCTGGACGCCGGAGCCCAGGCCCCCTCGAAGACCGAGCCGCCGGCGCTGCCGCTGTTCGCCCTCGTGACGGTGGGGTGCACGCTCGCCGGGTTCGTACTGACCTCGGCGGTCGGCATCGACCCCGCGTGGGCGGCGTTGGCGGGCGCACTGGCCCTGGCCGTCCGGGCTCTGATCCGCCGCCGCACCACGCCGCGGGCGCTGGTCCGTGCCGCGTCCGTGCCCTTCCTCGCCTTCGTGCTGGCCCTCGGGATCGTCGTCCTCGCCGTGGTGGACAACGGTCTCGACGACGCCTTGGGGCACCTGATCCCCGAGGGAACGGGCCTGCCGGAACTGCTCGCCCTCGCCGGCCTCGCCGCCGTCCTCGCGAACGTCATCAACAACCTGCCGGCCGTCCTGGTGCTGCTTCCGTTGACCGCCCCGTCGGGCCCCGGCGCCGTTCTCGCCGTCCTGATCGGGGTCAACATCGGCCCCAACCTCACCTACGCCGGCTCGCTGGCGACCCTGCTGTGGCGGCGTATCGTCCATGCCCACGACGGCGAGGTGGAGCTGAAGGAGTTCACCCGGCTCGGCGCGTACGCGGTACCCGCGAGCCTCCTCGCCGCCGTCCTGGCACTGTGGCTCTCGCTGACCGTCATCGGAGGAGGCTGACCCATGGCCGTGGTCGTCTGGATCGTCGAGGGCACCTGGCCCGCCTGTGTCGACGCCGCCCGCGCGCGTACTCCGGAGGAGGACGACATCGTCCTCCTCCACGTCACACCCGCCGACGTCCCGGGCGCGGCACACGGCGCCTTCGCCGGACTCCTCGGCCGAGGCCACCCCGAGAGGGACCCCGGCACACGCGTGGAACACCTCGCCACCGCCTCCGGGCGGCGACTGCTCCAGGACGCCGCCGACCGCCTGGGCCGCCCCTGCACCCGTACCGAGCGAACGGGTCGCGTCGAGCGCGAGGTCGTCGCCGCGGCCGAGGGCTGCGACCTGCTGATCCTGGCCCGGGACGGCGACCGTACCCACCTCGGACCGCACAGTCTCGGCCCCGCCGCACGCTTCGTCGTCGACCACGCCCCCTGCCCGGTGCTGCTCGTCTGGCCCGAGGCGCCGCCGGGGCTTCCGACCATGCCGCCGCCTCCTCCGCATCACACCGACTGACGGGCATGGTCGCCAGCCGGTCACCGCGGAACTGCGTGGGGACGGTGAGTCCGCCGGTCGTGTCCGTGGCGTGGACGGATCCGCCGCCGACCACGGTGCACCGGCCGCCGGCCCCTTCCCGACGTCGGTCCGTCCGGCGGCGGCGCGCGATCGGCGGCGCGCGCCGGTGGCCGGTCCCGGCCGAGGTCGGGAAGGGGCGGGGGCTGAGCGGTTGAGGCTCAGCGGTTGAGGGTCAGCCGCGGGGCCGCGTTGCGGGCGAGCGAGTGGGCCTGGTCGGGCCACCAGGCGCCGGCGGGCGGGTCGACGATGCCGTACTCGGGGTCGATCGTGCCACCGGTGTTGCGGGTGCAGCTGCCGTCGGACTCACCAGGGATCTTGATCCACAGGTAGGCGTCGACGAGCGGGACGCCGGTGTCGGCGGTCGGGCGCGGGCCGAGGCCGCGGCCGGGCGCGTTGCACCAGATCTCCGGGTCCCCGGTGTACTTGCCGGGCTCCGGGCTCCATGCGCCCAGGCCGTTGCGGCTGGTGTCGATGACGAAGTGGCGCAGGGCGTCGCTCGACGGGGTGCCCACGCTCTGGTCGAACCAGGCGTCGGTCCAGCGCCAGGTGGCGGGATCGGCGGAGTCGACCGCGTTGCCCGGGACGCCGTCGTTGGGCGCGGCGGGCGAGTAGTACTGGGTGGCGCACCAGTCGGTGTGGCCACGGGCGTACTCGGGCCCTTCGGTGGCGAACCACATGCACTTGGCTATCCAGGTGCCGTAGCGCGCGTTGTGGTCGGTGGGGTGGGTGTTGGACACATTGAGGGCGAAGCCGTCGCTGTCCTGGACGCCGGCGTCCAGGAGGCGTCGGGCCATGTCGCCGACGGGCCGCCACAGGACGTTGCCCGCGTCCAGGTAGACCGCGGTGCGTGCCTTGGACTTGATGGTCCTGACCGCGTAGGCGAGATCGGCGATACGGGTCGCGGTGAGTTCGCCGGTCGGGTCCACGCCCGGACCGCAGTCGCTCGGGAGGAGGGCGAGGCCGTCGGGCTCGACCACGACGACGGCCTTGCTGTCGCCGATACCGGCGGCGAAGGCGTCGATCCACTGCCGGTAGGCGGCCGAGGAGGCGGCTCCGCCGCTGGAGTACTGGGAGCAGTCCCGGCCCGGCACGTTGTAGGCGACCAGGACGGGGGTCCGGTTCACCGCCCGGGCCTCGCGGACGAGACCCTTGACCTTGACCCGTACCTCGTCGGGCGTTCCTTCGGTGAACCACTCGGCCTGCGGCCAGCTCGCGAGCTTGGCCATGTTCACCGCGTTCGCGAAGTCGCCGTTCCGCAGATCCACGAGAGCCTGCTTGGCGGCCTTGCTGTGCGGGTCCACGTAGAACCTCGTGGTCGGGGCGATCCCGTCACCGGCGGGGGCGGCCTGCGCCTGCCCCTGTGTCGCGGTGAGGGCGGCACAGGCCGCGAGCGCCGCGAGGGCGGCGGTCGCGCGCCGCCTCAGTCTGAGTGGCTTCATCGATGCTCCAGGTCGAAGGATGGGGGACAGGCGGGTCGGTGGTTCCTGTGGCCCGGCCGCGGGGCAGGCCGGGAGGCACCGGGCCACAGGAGGTCAGTAGCCGTAGATCATCTTGTAGGCGACCTCGGGGAGGAACTGTCCGGCCGTGGACCCCGTCCCGACGCCGCAGTTGCCGTCGGACTCGCCCGGGGCCTTGATCCACAGCAGCATCTCGGCGCCGCCTCCGAGCTGCGTGGGGGTACCGATGCGGCGGCCCGCCGCGTTGCACCACTCGCCGTTGGAGCCGTTGCCGTTGCGGCTGGTGTCGACGACGAAGGGCTTCGTGTAGCCGTAGCGGGCGGCCAGTTCGCTGTTGACGGCGTTGCCGTAGGCGGTGTTCTGAGCGGTGGTGAAGTAGTTGGATACGTTGAGGGAGAAGCCGTGGGCCTGTCGGAGCCCGGCTTCGTGGAGACGCTGGGCCATCGTCGCCGGGCTCACCCAGCCGGGGTTGCCGGCGTCGAGATAGACCCAGGTGTTGGGCGCCTGGCGGCCGAATTCGGCGAGGGCGCCGCTGATCATGGCCTGGCGCTCACGGATCTGGGCCTGGTTCATGCAGCCGTAGTCCGCGAGCGAGTCCGGTTCGAGGACGACGACGGCCGGGCGGCCGGCGATCCCGCCGGCGAACTGCGCGATCCAGCTCGCGTAGGCGGACGGGGAGGCGGCGCCGCCTCCGGAGTGCCCGCCGCAGGTGTCGCGGTTGTAGATGTTGTACGCGACCAGGACGGGCAGCTTGTCCCAGTAGTCGGCCGCGCCGACGTAGGCGCCCGTGGCGGTGCCGATCGTGCCGCTCCAGGAGCCGAACCAGCGGGCCATGGGGGTGTTGGCGAGTGACGCGTTGATCGCCGGCGCCCGGCCGTCGCCGGGGTTGGCGGCGACCCACTGCCTGGCGCTGGAGTTCGGGTCCACGTAGAACCCGCTGGTCATGCTGGTCGGGTCCGCCGCGTGTGCGAACGGCGCAAGGGCGAGCGCCAAGGGAAGCGCGAAGACGGCTGCTGCGAGGGCGCGGATGCGGCGGCGCATGACTGTACCTCGTTTCCTGACGTGTCGGAACGAATGGGAGCGCTCCCACTGGAAGCGATCCCAGTACGCACTCCGAAGATCTGGGGGTGTGGCCGGTATCGTGTGACGCCACATTCAGCCTGTCAAGTACCCCTGGTTAACCCGCACTTCACATGGCAGATCGAAGGCTTTACAGTCGTGTAACTGGAAGCGCTCCCAGCCTTCCGTCCGTTCAGGTCGCGACAGAGAAGGCGACTCATGCCCGAAGGTGCGCCACGCCGGCAGCCGACACTCGACGAGGTGGCCGAACTGGCCGGTGTCTCACGGTCGGTGGCCTCCCGCGCGCTCAACAACGCCCCGCACGTCAGCCGCGCCAAACGCGAGGCCGTCGAACGGGCCGTCCGCCGACTCGGCTACGTACCGAACCCGACCGCACGCGCGCTGGCGACCCGTCAGACCGGCGCGGCCGCCCTGGTCGTCTCGGGCGAGGATCCGTCGATCTTCGCGGATCCGTTCTTCGCCCAGGTGATCGTGGGGGCTTCCGCCGCCCTGGAAGACGCCGATCTGCACCTGATGCTGTGCCTGGCCGCCTCCGACCGGGGGCGCAGGCGAGTGGAGCGGCTTCTGCGGTCCAAGGGCGCCGACGGCGTGATGCTGATGGCGCTGCGCGAGGACGATCCGCTGGCCCGGATGGCCCAGGAGGCGGAGATGCCCGTCGTGTTCGGCGGGCGTCCGGTCGGTGTGGACCCCCGGTGGTACGTGGACGTCGACAACGTCGGCGGAGCGCGCGCGGCGACCGAGCATCTGCTCTCGGCCGGCCGGACCCGCGTGGCCACGATCTGCGGACGGCTGGACACCGAGGCCGGGCGCGCCCGGTACCGCGGCTACCGGGACGCCATGCTGGCGGCGGGCCTCGAACCGTACCCGGCGGAAGCCGGGGACTTCACCGAGTCCGGCGGAGCCGCCGCCATGGCCGCACTGCTGGCGAACCATCCCGACGTGGACGGGGTGTTCGCCGCCAGCGACAACATGGGGGCCGGTGCGCTGCGCACACTGCGCGAGGCCGGTCGGTCGGTCCCCGGTGACGTCGCCGTGGTCGGCTTCGACGACCTCGCCGTGGCCCGGTTCGCCGATCCGCCGCTGACCACGGTGCACCAGCCCGTAGACGGGCTCGGACGGGAGATGGCGCGCATGCTCGTCGCGCTCATCGACGGACAGGACCCGACCCCGCTGATCCTGCCCACCCGCCTGGTCACCCGCGCCAGCGCCTGACCCGACACCCCGCGACCACCGTGAAGGGGGGGCCAGGATCCTCCTGGCTCCCCCCTTCATGCGCTGGGCGCGCCGGGGCAGGTCAGGTGCGGGTCCAGCGCTGGTTGCCGCCGTTCCAGCAGGAGTAGAGCTGGATCAGGGTGCCGTTGGCCGTGCCGTTCGCGACGGCGTCGAGGCAGAGGCCGGACTGGACGCCGACGATCGTCCCGTCGGAGTTGAGGCGCCACTTCTGGTTGTCGCCACCCCAGCAGCTGTAGATCTGCACCTTGGTGCCGTTGCCGGTGCCGCCGGCGTCCAGGCACTTGTCGCCGTACACCCTGAGCTCACCCGCGGCCGTGTAGGTCCACTGCTGGTTGGTGCGGTTGTTGCAGTCCCACAGGTTGAGCTGGGTGCCGTCGGTGGTGCTGGCGCCGGGCACGTCCAGGCAGCGGCCCGAAGCGACGCCCTTGATCTGTCCGGAACCGGGCGTGGGGGTCGGAGTGGGGGTGGGGGAGACGGCGTTGAGTGCGTTCAGGACGGAGGTGTAGGCGGGCTTCTTACTGCCGTCGCCGTTGAACAGCAGCGGCGTCTGGTCCGCTCGCCAGGAGTCGGTGTCGCGCACGCCCCAGACGGTGATGCCGAGGCAGCGCGGGACGGCCAGGCAGTCGTTGGTCACGTTGGCGTAGGTCGTGGCCGAGGCGCCCTGGATGTCGAGTTCGGTGACGGCCACATCGACGCCGAGGGCGGCGAAGCTCTGCAGGGTGGTGCGGAAGTTGCTGTTGTACGGGCTGTCGTTGTTGAAGTGAGACTGGAAGCCGACGCAGTCGATCGGCACACCGCGCTGCTTGAAGTCCCGGACCATGGCGTACATCGCCTGGGTCTTGGCCCAGGTCCAGTTCTCGACGTTGTAGTCGTTGTAGCAGAGCTTGGCGGCCGGGTCGGCGGCGCGTGCGGTACGGAAGGCGACCTCGATCCAGTCGTTGCCGGTGCGCTGCAGGTTGGAGTCGCGCCGGGCCCCCGAGGTGCCGTCGGCGAAGGCCTCGTTCACGACGTCCCACTGGACGATCTTGCCCTTGTAGTGGGCCATCACACCGTTGATGTGGCTGATCATCGCCTGGCGCAGCGTGCTGCCGCTGAGACTCTGCATCCAGCCGGGCTGCTGGGAGTGCCAGGCCAGGGTGTGGCCGCGCACCTGCTTGCCGTTCTGCACCGCCCAGTTGTAGACGCGGTCGCCGGCGGTGAAGTTGAACTGGCCCTGCTGGGGTTCGGTGGCGTCGATCTTCATCTCGTTCTCGGGCGTCACCGAGTTGAACTCGCGGGCCGCGATCGTCGTGTACGCCGAGTCGCCCAGCCTGCCCGAGGCGATGGCGGTGCCGAAGTAGCGGCCGCTCTGCGCCGCCGCACGGCCGAGTGTGCTCTCGGCGGCGTGTGAGTCCGACGGCGCCACCAGCACGGTGGCGGAACCGAGGACACCGACGATCAGCGCCGCACACAGGCCGCCGATCTTCCGGCGGACAGTGGATGGGGGAAGGGAATGTGAGCGCATGACTGAACCTCCGGGAGGGGCGGAAATCACGGAACGATGTGAGCGCGGCGGAATAGGTCCGCGTGAGCGACGCCCGCGTCCGTCGAAAAGGACGCGCACCAGCAAGGTGTGACCATTCGAAAGCCGGCGCGCGGCACACGGGCAGAGGGCGACACCGGCTCGGGATTCAGTGTGTGAAATCTGACGGAAACATGTCAAGAGTTTCGAAATGATTTCGAGACTCCTGCTCCTGGAGAGACGCACAGCCGCTTTCAGGAGGGCGATCCTCGTCGAAACTATTTCGACGGGATCGCCCCTGAACAGGGGTCACGCCAGGGGTCGGTCAAGGGGACGGGGCGGGGCTGTGGAGAGCCGGACCTTGAGTTCGGTCGCAAGCTCCATCCGTGGGGTGACGAGGGGTTGGTTCTCCAGAACCTGGAACAGCGTGCGGGCGGCGACCCGGCCCATCTCCTCCAGCGGCTGACGCACCGTCGTCAGCGGAGGCGACAGCCATTCGCACATCGGCAGGTCGTCGAAGCCGACCACGCTGAGGTCCTGTGGGATGCTCAGCCCGCTCTGTCTGGCGGCTTCGTAGACGCCCATCGCCTGCTGGTCGCTGCCGGCGAAGACGGCGGTCGGTGGATCGGGGAGGGCGAGCAGTTCCCGGGCACCCAGGAACCCGCCCTCGTGCTGGAAGTCGCCGAACCGGATCAGGTCGCGGTCGACCTCGATCCCGGCCCGCTCCAGAGCGGTCCGGTACCCGTCGATCCGGGCCTGGCTGCAGAGCATCTCCTTGCGTCCGCCGATCACGGCGATCCGACGGTGCCCCAGCTCCAGCAAGTGCTCGGTGGCGGCGAGGCCGCCCGCCCAGTTGGTCGCTCCGACGCTCGGCACGCCGTTGCCCGGGAGGTCGACGGGGTCGATGACGACCAGCGCCACCCCGGCCCGCTCCACCTGGGCGCGCTGGGCGTGGGTGACCGAGGCGGTGACGAGGATGACGCCGTCGCTGTGGTGCAGGACCGGCAGTGCGGCCCAACTGGACGGCGTGGCCTCGCCCGGCGGTACGAGCGACACGACGGTGGCGACACTCCGCTGGGCGCACTCGGCCTCGACGCCGCGCAGAATCTCCACCGCCCACGCGCTGTCCAGACCGCCGATGATCAGGTCGACGAGGCCCGATCTGCGGGCTCTGCCCTGCCGGCCGGGCGGGAGGTAGTTGCGTGATCGCAGCAGGCGCTCGATCCGTTCGCGTGTCGAGGGCGCGACATCGGAGCGGCCGTTGATCACCTTGGACACGGTGGCCTGGGAGACTCCGGCCTCCGCGGCGATGACGGCCAGGGTCGGGCGCTTCTCGCTCAACTTCTCTCCTCTGCGCGTTCGCCTTGACCGGCTTCGGATCTCGCAAACTTTCGAAGAGTTTCCGGTCGCGTAACCTGCCTGTCAAGGCAGTGAACTGCCACTGCTTTCAAGCGAGTCCGTGTTCAGGGCTTGACCGGGAGGCCTGGCGTTCCTAGGTTATGGCAACGCGGAATTCGAGAGTCTTTCGAAACATTTTCGGGCGCGAACCGGCATCCTCACTCGGAGGTCCCATGCCTCGCCCCCCACACCCCACACCTCGAAGGAGCGGTTCTGATGCCGTTTCACCATCGGTCACCGGTGCGCTTAACGAAACGCCTGCTCGCCGTCCTTTCGCCCCTGCTGCTCCTGGCCACCTTCTTCGGTGCCCAGCCCGCCGCCGCGGCGACCGTCGACACCAACGCCTTCTATGTGCTGGTCAACCGCAACAGCGGCAAGGCCCTGGACGTCTACAACCTGGCGACCAATGACGGGGCCCGCATCACCCAGTGGACCAGGAACGACCAGAACCAGCAGCAATGGCAGTTCGTCGACTCCGGGGACGGCTACTACCGCATCAAGTCCCGCCACTCGGGCAAGGTGCTGGACGTCCAGGGCAGGTCCACCGCCAACGGCGGCGCGATCGTCCAGTGGACCGACCTGAACGGCACCAACCAGCAGTGGCGGCTGGCCGACAGCCCGGACGGTAACGTGAGGCTCATCGCGCGCCACAGCGGCAAGGCCCTCGAAGTGCAGGGCGGCTCCACCGCCGACGGCGCGAACATCGTCCAGTACGACGACTGGGGCGGAGCCAACCAGCAGTGGCAGCTCGTCAAGGTCGGCGGCGGCGACCCCGGCGCGTGCGCTCTTCCGTCCACGTACCGCTGGACGTCGACGGGCGCGCTGGCGCAGCCCAAGCCGGGCTGGGTCGCGCTCAAGGACTTCACCGTCGTGCCCTACAACGGCCGGCAACTCGTCTACGCCACGACGCACGACACCGGGACGAGGTGGGGTTCGATGAACTTCAGCCCGTTCACCAACTGGTCGGAGATGGCCTCGGCCGGCCAGAACACGATGTCGACGTCCACCGTCGCGCCCACGCTCTTCTACTTCGCTCCGAAGAACATCTGGGTGCTCTCCTACCAGTGGGGCAGGACCGCCTTCTCCTACCGGACGTCGAGCGACCCCACCAACCCGAACGGCTGGTCGGCGGAGCAGGAGCTCTTCTCCGGCAGCATCACCGGCTCCGGAACCGGGCCCATCGACCAGACGCTCATCGGTGACGGCACGAACATGTACCTGTTCTTCGCCGGCGACAACGGCAAGATCTACCGGGCCAGCATGCCGATCGGGAACTTCCCGGGCAGTTTCGGCACGAGCTCGACCGTGATCATGAGCGACACGACCAACAACCTGTTCGAGGCCCCCCAGGTCTACAAGCTCCAGGGCCAGAACCGCTACCTCATGATCGTCGAGGCGATCGGCTCGCAGGGCCGGTACTTCCGCTCGTTCACGGCCACCAGCCTGAACGGCGCGTGGACACCCCAGGCGGCGACCGAGAGCAATCCCTTCGCCGGCAAGGCCAACAGCGGCGCGACCTGGACCAACGACATCAGCCACGGCGAACTGATCCGCACCGGCCCCGATCAGACGATGACCGTCGATCCGTGCAACCTGCGGTTCCTCTACCAGGGGCGCGATCCCAACTCCGGCGGCGACTACGGCCTGTGGCCCTACCGGCCGGGCCTGCTGACGCTGCAGCGCTGAGGACATGACCCCGGCTCCGGTGCGGAGCCGGGAGGCGGGCCCGGCAGACCACCGGGCCCGCCACGGCCGCGACGTCGAACGCGGCCGGGACATCAAACTTCTTTCTACGTTCAGGAGCCACAACGACATGACCATCGACAGGCGCACGGTGATGGCGGCGGGCGCCGCCGGAGTGGCGGCAGCGGCCGTGGGGACGGCCCCGGCGTTCGCCTCGGGAGGCGGGGGACGGCCGGGAGGAAGGCCGGCGAAGGAGCTGTTCGGGACCCTGCCCGACGGCACACGCGTCCACCGGTGGACGGTGGCCGCGGGTGGCACCCGGCTGCGCGTGCTGTCGTACGGCGGCATCGTCCAGGCCCTCGAAGTCCCGGACCGGCATGGGCGGTACGCGAACGTCTCGCTGGGCTTCGACACGCTCGAGGACTACGTGGCGAGCAGCCCGTACTTCGGCGCGATCATCGGCCGGTACGGCAACCGCATCGCGGGCGGCGCCTTCACCCTCGACGGCCGTACGTACCGACTCCCCGTCAACGACGACCCGAACAGCCTGCACGGCGGGGACAAGGGCTTCGACAAACGCGTATGGGACGTCGAGCCGTACGCCCAAGGGCCGGACACCGGCCTCACCCTGCGCTACATCAGCGCGGACGGCGAGATGGGCTACCCCGGCACCCTGCGCATCCGGGTCGACTACGTCCTCACGCCGCACGGCGACTTCCGCATCGACTACGAGGCCACGACGGACAGGGCCACCGTCGTCAACCTCACCAACCACACGTACTTCAACCTCGCGGGCGAGGGCCGCGGTGGCATTCTCGACCACACCCTGAGGATCGCCGCGTCCCGCTACACCCCCGTCGACTCCACCCTCATTCCGACCGGCGAACTCGCCAGGGTCGCACACACGCCCTTCGACTTCCGCGGCGGCAAGCCCGTCGGCCGGGACATCCGCGAGGCGCACCCGCAGATCGTCTTCGGCCGCGGCTACGACCACAACTTCGTGCTCGACAAGGGACTCACCGACACCCCGCGGCATGCCGTGACCGTGACGGAGCCCGTCTCCGGCCGCGTGATGCAGATCGCGACCACGGAGCCCGGCGTGCAGTTCTACAGCGGCAACTTCCTCGACGCCACGCTGACGGGTCCCTCTGGGAAGGTCTACCGCCAGGGTGACGGCTTCTGCCTGGAGACCCAGCACTTCCCCGACTCTCCCAACCAGCCGTCCTTCCCGTCGACGGTGCTCCGCCCGGGACAGACCTACCGCTCGACGACGGTGCACTCCTTCGCCGCCCGCTGATCCCCGCACAACCTCGCCCGGCGGCACGTACCACGAGGACGACGGCCTGCTCCAGCCCGCGCCCGCGCCGCTTCCAGGGCACCCCGGCGCCCCGGCCCCAGCCCGCTCCCCGCCCCCTGATCGGGTGTACTGCCCTGCGGGCCGGTGTCCGCCCGGTTGCCGCCGGGTATTTCGCCGCTCATGACCGAAATGGAACTGAGCAGTGCCGCCTTCGACGACCACACCGCTATCCCACGGCGGTACAGCGGGGAGGGAGAGAACGTCTCCCCGCCCCTGAACTGGTCGGTCGCGCCCGAGGGGACGACGGAGCTCGTGCTGCTCTGTGAGGACCCCGACGCGCCGGGTGCGAGCTTCCTCCACTGGCTGGTCACCGGCATCGATCCGGAGGTCACCGAGGCCGAGGAGGGCCAGAAGCCCCAGGGCGGGCTGCCGTGGCCCAACGGCTTCGGGCGCCAGGGCTGGGGCGGCCCGATGCCTCCGCCGGGGCACGGGCCGCACCGCTACGTCTTCCGCCTGTACGCGCTGTCCGAGCCGCTCCCGCTGCGCGGCCGGCCGACCGTCGATGCCGTGCACCGGGCGGTCAAGGGCAGGGAACTGGCCGTCGGCACCCTGGTCGGCACGTATCAGCGTTGATCGTGGCCCTTGAGCCCGATACCCCGCGGGGCGGTCAGCGGCCGGCCAGGACGCCCAGCAGCCGGGCCACTTCCGCCGCCACCGCGTCGCGCGCCGGGCCGAGGTACTTGCGCGGGTCGGCCAGAGCGGGGGAGGCCTCAAGACGCTCGCGGACCGTCGCGGTGAAGAGCTTGTTGAGATGCGTGGAGATGTTCACCTTCGTCATGCCCGCGGCGACCGCCTTCGCCAGACCCGCGTCGGCGACCCCGGAGGAGCCGTGGAGCACGAGAGGGACGTCGAGCGCGGCCTTCAGACGTGCGATGAGGGCGAAGTCGAGTGCGGCGTCGCGGGTGAGCATGGCGTGTGAGCTGCCCACGGCGACGGCCAGGGCGTCGACGCCGGTGGCGGCGGCGAAGGCGCGGGCCTCGTCGGGATCGGTGCGGACGCCCGGAGCGTGGGCACCGTCCTTGCCACCGACCGCACCGAGCTCCGCCTCGATCCAGATGTCGGCCCGGTGACACAGCTCGGTCATCGTCCGGGTGGCCGAGACGTTCGCGTCGTACGGCAGCTTCGAGGCGTCGAACATGACCGAGGCGAAGCCGAGTTCCACGGCCTCGGCCACGAGTTCCGCCGACTCGGCGTGGTCGAGGTGGACCGCGACCGGGACCGCGGCCGCGCGGGCGACGGCCAGGGAGGCGAGGGCCGTCGGAGCGAGAGCGCCGTGGTAGCGGGCGGTGTTCTCGCTGATCTGGAGGATCACCGGCAGTCCGGCGCGCTCGGCTCCGGTGACGATGGCCTCGGCGTGCTCGATCTGGACGACGTTGAACGCGCCGATGCCGGTGCCGGCGGCCTGAGCGGGGCCGAGGATGTCGGCGGTGGGTGTCAGGGGCATGGGTGTTCTCCGTGAGGCACGTGCGGGAAACGTGCGGGAAAGGGTGCGGCACTGGGCTCTCAGGCGCGGGCGTCACCGAGGATGACGGAGCGGGTGAGGTTGCGGGGACGGTCGGGGTCGTAGCCGCGGGCCTCGGCGAGGTGGACGGCCAGGCGCTGGGCCCGTACGAGGTCGGCGAGCGGGTCGAGGGCGTCGGCCTCGTCGCCGGACGCGGCGCAGTGGAGGCCACCGACGCGGGCGATGTCGTCGGCGAGGCCGTGCGGTGCGGGGCCGAAGAGCCAGGCGACGCGGCCGGGGCCGGTGATGCTGATGGGGCCGTGGCGGTACTCCATGGCCGGGTAGGCCTCGGTCCAGGCGCCCGCCGCCTCGCGCATCTTGAGGCCGGCTTCGAGGGCGAGGCCGTAGGTCCAGCCGGTCCCGAGGAAGGTGAACTGCTCGGCACCGCAGATGGATTCGTCGAGCGGCTCGGCGAGCGCGCGCTCGGCGTCCAGGACGGCCCGTGCCAGCGGGCGCACCCCCGCCGGCAGCGCGTTCTCGGCTTCGAGATGCGCGCGCAGCAGGGCCAGGACCGCGGTGGCGAACCGGGTCTGGACGACCGACTGTTCGTCGGCGAAGTCGAGTACGGCGACGGCGTCGGCGGCCGTCATGACGGGGGTCTCGGGGTCGGCCGTGATGGCACCGGTGGGGATGGCGCCCTTGATCCGGCCCAGGAGGTCGAGCACCTCCGTGGTGGTTCCGGACCGCGTGATGGCGATCACCCGGTCGTAGCGCCGGCCGTGCGGGAACTCGGAGGCGGCGAACGCGTCGGTCTCGCCGTGGCCGCCCTTCTCCCGCAGTTCCGCATAGGCGAGGGCCATGAACCAGGAGGTGCCGCAGCCGACGACGGCCACGCGTTCCCCCCGCCGGGGCAAGGCCTCGGCGAAGAGGGCGGCCGATTCGGCCGCACGCTTCCATGTCCCTGGCTGGGACGCGATCTCGACGGACGTACGGGAGGTCGGGTGGGTGGTCACGCGATTCCTTGGGCTCGTGGGGACGCTGAGGGGCTTGACTAGACCAATGCTCCGGCATGCGCTCGATGAATGTCAATAGTTGCGCGAATGCCCAAGAATTCGAGCAGATTCGAGCAAGTGTGGCTCAGGGGGCCCGCCCCCGAGGCCCGCGTCGGCCGAGCATTCCGCTCCTCCCTGATGCCTGGCGCCGAGGAGTTACGATCAAACTTCTCAGGGAAGGGTGTGACGCATGTCCAAGCAGGAGCGGTGGAGCAGGTTGCTCGAATTGCTCGCGGTCGAGGGCAAGCTGGACGTGGAGGAGGCGGCCACCGCCGTGCGGGTGTCACCCGCCACCATCCGCAGGGACCTCGACGAGCTCGCCGAGCAGCGACTGCTCGTCCGCACCCGGGGCGGAGCGATCGCGCACGGCGTCTCCTACGAGCTCCCCCTGCGGTACAAGTCCTCCCGCAGGGCCTCCGAGAAGCAGCGGATCGCCGGCGCCGTGGCGGACCTGCTGGCGGTCGGAGACGTCATCGGCCTCAACGGGGGAACGACCACGACCGAAGTGGCGAGGGCGCTGACTCTGCGCGCGGGAGGCCCGGCGGCCGAGCCGGGCGAGAGCCCTTCCGGCCCGATGTACACCGTCGTCACCAACGCCCTGAACATCGCTTGCGAGCTGGCGGTGCGACCGCAGTTCAAGATCGTGACCACGGGTGGGGTCGCACGGCCGCAGACCTACGAGCTCGTGGGCCCGCTGGCCGTCGGGGTGCTGAACGAGGTCGTACTCGACGTCGCCGTACTGGGAGTCGACGGCGTGGACCCGGAGCTGGGTGTCATGACCCACCACGAGGACGAGGCGGGCATCAGCCGTCTGTTCGCCGAGCGTGCCCGCAAGGTGATCCTGGTGACGGACTCCTCCAAGATGGGCAAGCGCGCTTTCGCGAGGATCTGCGGCCTGGACCGGATCGACGTCGTCGTCACCGACTCCGGCATCTCGCCGGACCTCGCCGCCCGGCTCACCGAGGCGGGCATCGAGGTGGTCACCGCCTGAGCTCTCCATGCCCCTCCTGGATCACGACACCACCTCCCACAGCGACGCCGGAGGGCGCTGCGCCGAGGACGCGCCGCCTGCCGCCTCCCACGCGGCGAGGCCGGCGCCGAGACATCCCGCCATGTCGCCGAGTTCCGCGAGAACCAGTTCGGGCCGCCGCTGGAACGTCAGGCGTCGGGCGAGGGACGCGCGCAGGGGACCCAGGAGCAGATCTCCGGCTTCGGCAAGGCCGCCGCCGAGGACGACGACCTCGGGCGCGAACAGGGTCGTGGCCGTGGCCAGAGCCGCACTCAGGGCCTCGACAGCCCGGGCCCACACCGCCCGCGCGTCCGGATCGCCCTGCCTGAGCCGCTCCGCCACCGCGGCGGCCCCCTCGACCGGGTGCCCGGAGCGTGCGCTGTACGCCGCGGCGACGGCCGCGGCCGACGCCACACCCTCCAGACATCCCCGGGCACCGCAGGCGCAGGGCTCCCCGCCGGGGTCGACCACCACATGCCCGAGCTCGCCCGCGTAACCGCCGGCACGGACCGGCCGCCCCTCGCAGAAGACCGCCGCGGAGATGCCGGTCCCGACGGGCACGAACCAGACGTCGTGCGCGCCCCGGGCCGCGCCGAGCCGGCACTCGGCGACCCCGCCGGCCCGTACGTCGTGTCCCAGGGTCACGGGCAGGCCCGAGGCCTCTTCCAGGTAGTCCGCGAGCGGCAGGTCACGCCAGCCGAGGTTGGCCGAGTGGACGGCGGTCCGCCTCTCCTCGTCGACGATTCCGGGGACCACCACCCCCGCACCCCGCACGGCCAGTCGGCGCGTGACGGCGTTCCTGTCGAGTTCGTGCAGAACGGCCGCGATCTCGGCGATCACCGCGTCCGCGCCCCATCTGCGGGGCGTCGCCCTGCGCACGGTGTGCAGGACCGTCATGTCGCGGTCGACGAGTGCGCCCTTCATACCGGTCCCGCCCACGTCCAGCGCGACGACGCAGCCCCGCTCCTCGGTCTCGTCACGCATGGGCGCTCCCGAGGGCGTCGGCGTGGAGGGCCGGTGAGGCCTTGGCCCGTAGCCAGGTGTCCGGTTGTGAGGTGATCTCGACGGTGGTGCGGCAGGTGGTGGACATGTGGAGTGACTCCCTGGTGAGCCGGGCGACGAGTGGTAGCCGGGATCGCCTCGGCGCGTGAGGCTGATCGATATGGCCACTCTTCGAGCACTTTCGAGCATGAATCCTGGCAGAAGTATGACGGAGTGTGCGGCCCGAGGTCCAGAGGTGCCGCCGGTCGGCGGGGCGCCTGCCCGGGCGAGCGGCAGCGGCAAACCATCCACGGCGACGGTCCGTTGTCGGATCGTGACCGACCTCGACCGACCCTGGCGAGAGCAGGCACCGCCCTCGGCCGCTCCCGTCAGAGACGAGAGGGCCATCGGAGTGGGCGGGCGGTCCTCAGTCCGGCTTGACCGCGAGCAGGGAGATGCTCTTGACGCCGTATCTGGCGCTCGCCCGGCGGGCCTGGCCGGAGAGGAACTCATAGACGTTGCCGCGGAGTTCCTTGATCCGCAGTCCGGCGTTCTCGATGGCCTGCCGGTACGTGGTCTCGTGGGCGGCGCCGCCGATGCACGAGGCCCAGAGGCCAGCGTCGCAGACGATGGCCTCGGCCAGCGGCTGCTCGGTGACGATGTCGGCGAGTACGAGGCGGCCTCCGGGGCGCAGGACGCGTGCCGCTTCGGCGAAGACCCGCTCCTTGACGGCGGCGAGGTTGATGACGCCGTTGGAGATCGCACAGTCGAAGCCGGCGTCCTCGGCGGGCAGTGACTCGATGCGGCCCTCGCGGAACTCGACCTGGTCGAAGCCGCCTGCCTCGGCGAGCCGCCGGGCCTTGTCCAGCTGCGCTGGCGTGAAGTCGACACCGACGACCCGTCCTGAGGCTGTGACCTGCTCTGCGGCACAGAAGGAGTCCGTGCCGGAGCCGCTGCCCAGGTCGATGACGCGCTCGCCCTCGCCGAGCGCGGCCAGGTCGAGGAAGTATCCGACCCCGGCGAAGGACTCGACGGCCCCGGCCGGAACGCGGTCCAGCAGACCGGCGGGATAGCCCAGGCGACGGGCCAGGTCGCGGCCCATCTCGAAGTGGTAGGAGCCGTGTGGCTCCTGCGCCACCAGGCGGTACAGAGCCCGGACCTTCTCGTCCAGGTCCAGAGTATTCACCGTGGCCATGGCCTTCGCCCTCTTTCGGCAGAGCTGGTGCCTGTGAGTACGAGGACGGCGCCGATCCCCGGATTATTGCCCGCGCCGAAAATCGGAATGGAACGCAATAAAATAGCCGCTGGGGTCGTCCCAAGGTGTGTGCCGTCCATGCAGGAGATTCGGACCAGAAGGGCGGAGGAGTTCCGCCGCCTCGCGCGCGAGCAGCTCCCTCGCCTCTATTCGATCGCCCGGGCCCTCGTCGGCGAGGACGCCGAGGATGCGGTGCAGGATTGCCTGCTCAAGGCGTTCCAGGGGTACGGGCGCCTCCACGACACCGCCGCCGGTCCCGCGTGGCTGCGCAAGATCCTCGTCAACTGCTGCCGTGACCTCGGCCGTTCGAGAGCCCGGCAGCCCGTGCAGGTCCGTTTCGACGAGGCGGAGGACTTCTCCCTGTACCGGAAGATCGCCTATGAGGATCCGTTTCCGTATTCGGACTCGCTGCATCTCGACTTCCTCGCCGAATTCGGGAACGAGGACGTGAGAGCGGTGCTGATGAGGCTCCCCGAGCTCTACCGGGTCCCGCTCGTCCTGGTCCACATGGAGGGATTCCTCGCGCGGGAGGCCGCGGCCATGCTCGACGCGCCGCTCGGGACCGTACTGGCCCGGCTGCACCGCGGGCGCAAGCTGTTCGAGATGCAGCTGTGGGAGTACGCGGAGGAGCACGGGCTGCTGAAAGAGGGTGCGTCGCGTTGATCACCTGTTCCGAGGCCACCCAGCGGCTCTGGGAGTACCTCGACGCCACCCTCGGCGGGGCGGACCGGGCCGCACTGGAGGAGCACCTGGCCGGCTGCCTGCGCTGCTGCGGCGAGCTGGAGTTCGCCGAGGAACTTCGGAGATTCCTGGCCGCGTCCGGCCGCGCGGAGATTCCCGGCGACGTCCTGCGGCGCCTGAACCGGGCCCTCGAGGAGCTGGAGCCATGACGAGGGACCTGATGCACAGCGCCGAGGTGAAGGACCTGGTCCGCGCCGCCTACCGGAACGTTCCCCCGACCACGGCCGCGGTGGCCCGCCGCCTGTACGGCGCCGACGAGCTCGCGGACGTCCCGCAGTCCGCGATCGACCGCTCGCTGGGCGTGGCCGATCACCTCCGTCACGCCGGCATCCGGCCCGGCGAGCGCGTCCTCGACATCGGGTGCGGCGGCGGCATCGACACGATCCTCGCCGCCCGGCGTACCGGCCTCCCCGGCCGGGTGATCGCGCTCGACTTCCTCCCCGAGATGCTCGCGCGGACGGCGAAGGCCGTGTCCGAGGCCGGTCTTGCCAACGTCGACCCGCTGGAAGGCGAGATGGAGGACATTCCCTTGCCCGACGGCACGGTCGATCTGATCATCTCGAACGGTGTCGTCAACCTCTCCCCGAGGAAGTCGCGGGTGATGGCCGAATGCGCCCGCGTCCTGCGGCCCGGTGGACGGCTGTGCGTGTCGGACCTGACCGTCGGGCAGAACGACCTCCCGCCGGAGATCCTCACCCAGCCGGCCGCCTGGGCGGGCTGCGTCGCCGGCGCGCTCTCGGAGCCCGCGTTCGTACGGAAGCTGGAGAAGGCCGGATTCCGGGACGTCGAGGTGGTGCACCGGGAGGCGCTGAGTGTCGACGACTGCGCGCTGTATCCCCTGTTCACTCCGGCGGTGATCCGCCTCATGAGGGAACTGCTCCCGCCCGCCCGGCAGCGAGCGGTGGCCGTGTCGATCGTCGTCAGAGCCGACCTCCCGGAGGCGGAGTCGGTGGCCGGTTCGCACGATGCGAGCGGCGCCTGACGGGCAGAAGCCCAGGTCGGGTGCCTCCTTTCGTGCCTCCGCTAAAGAAGCCCGGCTTCTTCGGCGAGTGGCTGACCAGAGGATTCCTCGTGTGCTGGCGGTACAGCAGATGCACGGGTGTCTCGCGGCGTGCCGCCGCCTCGGCCGGGCGGGTCAGGCGGTCGGCGGCCCTGTCCCACGCGGTGCACTCGACGATACCGAGAGCCCCACCCCGAATGTCCGGTTCAGGCCGGGTACGGCAGGTCGGCCTCCGAGGTGCCGGCCGGCCGGGTGTGCAACGTCGCGTTCGGGCTGCCGATCCGCAGCTGCCACGGGTGCGGGCTGTCGGTGGTCACGTGCAGGCGGCCGCCACGGCGGCACAGGTGGAAGCGGGCAGTCTCACCGGGGCCGTCGGTGCTGGGGATCACGACGGTGCGCTCGGCGCCGTCGGCGAAGGCGTGCACCCGCAGTTCGACACCGTCCGCCCAGGCGGAGACCGGGCGCTGGTCGTCCGCGGCGAGCGGGATGACCGAGTCGGGGCGGGCGAGCAGGGGCAGGGTGTGGAAGTCGTGCTGCTCGCGGACCCAGCGGGGGCCGGTGGCCTGGGCGCCGGTCAGGATGTTCGTCCAGGTTCCCTCGGGCACGTAGTAGTCGACCGTGCCGTCGTCGGTGAAGACGGGGGCGACGAGCAGGTCGTCGCCGAGCATGTACTGCCGGTCGAGCGTGGCGGCGGCCGGGTCGTCGGGGAACTCGAGGACCATGGCCCGCATGACGGGGACTCCGCCGGCGTGCGCCTGCTGGGCGGCGCGCTGGAGGTAGGGGGCGAGGCGGTGCTTGAGCAGGGTGAACTCGCGGGTGACCTCGACGGCCTCCTCGCCGTAGTCCCATGGCACGCGGTACGACTTGCTGCCGTGCAGGCGGCTGTGCGAGGAGAGGAGACCGAACTGCACCCAGCGCTTGAAGACGGTGGGCGTCGGGGTGCCTTCGAAGCCGCCGATGTCGTGGCTCCAGAAGCCGAAGCCGGACAGGCCGAGGGAGAGTCCGCCGCGCAACGACTCGGCCATGGCGTTGAAGTGGGACTCGCAGTCACCGCCCCAGTGCACCGGGTACTGCTGGCCGCCGGCGGTGGCTGAGCGGGCGAACAGCAGCGCCTCGCCCTCGCCGCGTACCTCGCGCAGCAGCTCGAACACGGCCTCGTTGTAGAGGTGGGTGTAGTAATTGTGCATCCGCTCGGGGTCGGAGCCGTCGTGCCAGACGACGTCGGTGGGGATGCGCTCGCCGAAGTCGGTCTTGAAGCAGTCCACGCCCATGTCGAGGAGGGTGCGGAGCTTGTCGGTGTACCAGGCGCGGGCGGCGGGGTTGGTGAAGTCCACCAGGGCCATGCCCGGCTGCCACAGGTCCCACTGCCACACGCTGCCGTCCGGGCGCCGCACCAGGTGGTCCTCGCGCATGCCCTCCTCGAACAGCGCCGACTTCTGCGCGATGTACGGGTTGATCCAGGCGGAGATCCGCAGCCCCTGCTCCTTGAGGCGGGTGAGCATGCCGGTCGGGTCGGGGAAGGTGTCGGAGTCCCATTCGAAGTCGCACCACTGGTAGCCGCGCATCCAGAAGCAGTCGAAGTGGAACACGCTGAGCGGGATGCCGCGTTCGACCATGCCGCCCACGAACCGGTTGACGGTGGCCTCGTCGTAGTCGGTGGTGAAGGAGGTGGTCAGCCACAGGCCGAGCGCCCAGGCCGGCGGCAGCGCGGGGCGGCCGGAGAGGGCCGTGTAACGCTCCAGGACCTGCTTCGGGGTCGGGCCGTGGACGACGAAGAACTCCAGCGACTGGTCCTCGACACTGAACTGGACCTGGCCGACCGACTCGGAGCCGACCTCGTAACTCACCCTGCCGGGATGGTTGACGAAGACCCCGTAGCCGCGGTTCGTCAGGTGGAAGGGGACGTTCTTGTACGCCTGCTCGCTGCTCGTGCCGCCGTCCGCCTGCCAGATGTCCACCACCTGGCCGTTCTTGACGAACGGAGTGAAACGCTCACCGAGTCCGTACACCAGCTCGCCGACGCCCAGAGCGAGTTGGCCCAGCATGTGGTGCCGGTCGGCCGCGTCGGTGACGAAGCCGATGCCGCGCTCGCCCACGGAGGTCAGCTCGCGGCCGCCGGCGGAGAACTCCAGGCGCCACGGCTGGGAGGTGTCCACCCGCAGCGTCAGCTCACCCGCTCCGAGCTCGACCACCGCGCCGTCCCGGTACACCTTTCCCACATCCGGTTGCGTGCCGGGCAGTGCGAACTCCGGCCCCCGGCGCACCGAGCCGGCGTGGTGGGTGGCACGTACCCCGATCACGCCCTCGGCCGGCGACCAGCACTCGACCGTCAGCAGCGCGCTGTTGAGCATGCCGCCGCGGCCGCGCACATGCTTGACCGGCGTGTAGAGGGTTACCCGGTGCTCGTCGGCCCGGACGTCCGCGACCTCGGTGGCGTAGCGCGCGGTCACTCCGGGACGCATCAGCCAGTAGCCGTCGGTGAACTTCATCGGGTGGCTTCCTCCGTCCGCGCGCGGTGCGCGGTGATCAGGCCCCGGTGCCAGTGGTGGCTGTCCTCGGGCGTTCGGGTAGGCGTGCTCCACCCCGGCCGCGACGGCATCCGCGACGGCGGCGAAGTGGTCGGCCAGGTAGGCGATCCGGTCCGGCTCGTGGACCGGATCGTCGGGGGCGAGGGCGTCGTCCTCGGCTGAGCTGTTCTCGGTGATCCAGACTGGTGGGGGCGCGGGTAGCGGGAGTGCAGGTCGCGGAGGAGCTCCAGGTCACCGGGCAACTGCCAGGGGCCGGCGGCGAGGCCGGCCCAGGTGTCGGCCTCGTGCGAGGGGTGGCCTCCGGCGAGGAGCAGCCCGGTCCAGGTGGCCCGGTCCCCGGGATGGGCGCCGGGCGCGTGCAGCCCCTCGGCGCCGCCGACGAAGGCGGAGCAGTACGGCTCGTCGAGAGTGATCCAGCGCTCGACCCGGTCGCCGTAGCGCTCGGCCGCGAGGGCCGCGTACTGCGCGAACGCCTCGACGGTCTCCCTGACGCGCCGGCCACCGCCCCCGGCGGAGCCGCCATGGGACGGAGTGGCCAAGGACTGCGGGAGATCCCCGTGGTAGGGCGTGACGGCCGGCGCGGCCAGGCCAGTCGGATGGGCAGGTCGGAGCCGCGGCCGCAGCCCCACCGCTTGCGGGCATACCGTGGCCCCGCCGAGCCAGGCCCCGCCGTGCCGTTGGTCGTGACGCAGAGCGATCCGCTCGTCGAGTGTGAGGCGTTGCGTCAGGTGGTCGACGCGCTGGTTCCACGGGAGCGCGGGATCGCGGAACGGCCACCGACGGACGGCGGGCTGGGAAGCAGAACCCACGGGAGGGACACCTCACGAGGTGATAGACATCGGTTGGTGAAGCGCTTCGACGCTGTCACCTCCTAAGATGTGATGTCAATGCCTGGCAAGAAGGAAGGGTCCCTTGCCGCAGCCCCTCTTGTTTCGTCATAAGTTCCTCACTACCTTGCGCTATCAAGTGAAGCGCTTCGACGATCAGCCGAAGGGGCTGCTGTCATGAGTCACCAGAGAGCCGTTGTCTGCCGTCCGCGGGCTCCACGGTGAGCAGCACCCCCTTCGAGCGGGCCGGGCCCCGGTTGCCGGGATCGCGCCCCCGCCGCTCGCCGGCCCCGACGGCGGTTCGAACCCCGCGCCGCACGTCGGGAGCCGGCCCGCCGTCACCACCCGCCGCCACGGTGCGGACAGCGTCACGTGCACTGGTCGTCGAAGTCCACCGCGTCCAGGCCGTCCACCATGACCGGCCGAGGGACGGACGGCATGCCGTCGAGGCTGACGGTGCGCGGCCAGTTCCCTGCGGGGCCGTGGCATCGACGGCTCCAGGGCCCGGGTGTAGCGCTGGGCGACCTCGTCCGCGATGACATCACCGGTGTTGGCGAACGAGAAGAGAGGCGTGCCTTCGAAGTAGAGGTACGTCTGGCGGCCGCGGGAGGGCGAGGGTCGTGCGGTCCTCGGTCTCCAGTCCGTTGATGTGCGGATCGTTGCCCGCGACCACCACCACCACGTCCGCCTGCGAGGCGGCCCCGTTCACCGCATCCTCGCCGCTCTCGATGACGACGACCTCGAAGATCTCCCCGTTCTCGTCGGCAACCTTCATGCCGTCGGCGGCGACAGAGAGGGGATGACCCGTAGCGATGTGCCGAAGGAGGTGGCCGTTCTCGTGCGGTTCCAGTCGGAAGGTCTCCTGGACGAACCAGCCTCCGGGCTGGTCGGCGGAGGCTCGGACACGGCCGTCCTCGGCGACGGAGAGAGTGGGGGTGCGGCGTGTGTGCGGATACGTGGGATCCCCTTGAGGTGGAGGGGCGAGTGCTCTTGAAGCGCTTCGATGCTCAGCAGACCCCAAGGCGAGCGTCAAGAGAGCAGCGCCGTCGCATCAAGCAGGGCGTACAGGAAATGGCCAAGAGCCGCCTCCCGCCCCTCGGAGGAATCTTGGAAGCGACTCTTGTGCGCCCTTGGGTGTTCACTTAACCTCACTGCAACATCGAAGCGCTTCGACTGCGCATCGCGTCGCAGTGGTCGGATGTCCGCTTTCAGCTCAGCCGGTTCCAGTCACGACACCGCAGCCGACGGCCCACCGCCGGGTGTCCAGGTGCGCCACGAAGGGTTGACGCAATGACGCCGAATGCCGCCTCCTCCGGACTGAGCCGGAGAAGCTTTCTCGCCTCCACGGCGGTCGCCACCGCAGCGGTGGCCGGGGGAATGCCGCTCCTCACCGCCTGCAGTGACTCGGAGAGCGGCGGGTCGCGAGAGGGCGCCACGTCGGGCAAGGCCGCGGACAAGCTGCTCCCGACCTATGTCGCCAGCACGGTCGCCCAGCCGGACATTCCGTCGAAGAACGGCTCGTCAGCGGGCTACACCAGCAAGGTCGATCTCGCGACCCTCGCCAGCTCGGTCCCGGCGAAGCTCGGCACCGGCGCTCCCCTCGAGATCATGGCCCCGCTCTGGGGCACCCCGCCGAAGGCCGGGTGCGCGTACTACACGGCGCTCGACGCCGCGGCGGGCACCAAGATCACCTGGCAGAACCAGGACGGCATCACCTACGGTGAGAAGCTCGGAGCCGTTCTCGCCTCCAGCTCCATACCCGACATGGTGGTCGTGCCGAGCTGGGAACTGGTCGGCAAGATCTCGAGCGCGGTCACCGCGAAGTTCCTGGACCTCGGCTCCTACCTGGCGGGCGACAAGGTCAAGAAGTACCCGAACCTGGCCGCGATCCCGTCCGACTCCTGGCGCATGAGCATCTTCGGCGGCGCGCTGCGCGGAATCCCGATGCCCGCTGCCGCCGTGCCCAACATCGTGCCCTTCTACCGCAAGGACGTCTTCGACAAGAAGGGCTACACCGTTCCCAAGTCGGCCGACGAGTTCCTCGGCTGGGCCAAGGAGGCCACCAGCGCCAAGGCCAAGGTGTGGGCCTGCGGTGACATGAGATGGTCGGCGGCAGGCGTCTTCGGTGTCCGCCCTGCCGGGTCCCTCGGCTGGAACATCGGGGGCGACGGCAAGCTGACGTACCGCATCGAGCACCCCGAGTACCTCGAACACCTGGAGTGGGTCCGCAAGCTGTTCGCCGCGGGCGTCGTCCATCCCGACGACAAGGCGAACACGGGTGACCAGAGCCAGCGGTTCACCTCCGGACAGATCCTGGTCTACAACGACGACATGTCCGCCTGGTACGGCAAGACCGCCGAACAGGCCCGGTCCAACCCGGAGTTCGAGATCTCCGGCATGGACTACTTCGGCGCCGACGGCGGCAGCCCGACGCTGTACTCCGGCCAGCCCGCCGGCATCTGGTCGATGATCCGCAAGGGCGCCTCGAAGGAGACGGTCGAGAACGCGCTGGCCGCCGCCAACTTCGCGGCAGCACCCTACGGCACCAAGGAGCGGATGTTCGTCGACTACGGCGTCGAGGGCACCCACTACACGGTCGAGAACGGCGCCCCGGTCAAGAACGACCGGGGCATCCAGGAGGTGAACAACGCCTGGGTGCTCCTGGCGGCCCCGGCCCCGTACACCGCCCACCCCGACCTCCCCGACATCACCCGCATGCAGGTCGAGTGGCAGCAGCGGCAGGGCGCCTTCGTCAGGAAGACGTCCACCTACGGCATGAACATCGTCGAGCCGACCCGATACGCCACCCTCTCCAGCCAGTTCGAGCAGCTGGAGATCGACTTCGTACGCGGCAACAAGAAGCTCTCCGACATCCAGCAGGCCATCTCCACCTGGAAGTCCTCCGGCGGCGACAAGTTGCGCGACTGGTACAAGCAGCTCCTCGACAAGAACGGCAGCGGCAACTGATGTCCATCACGGCCGGGAGCAGGCCCGACGGGACGCGTCCCCCCGCGGCCGTCGAGGAGCCGAGGGCCGCGGCCGCCGCAGCCACCGTGAAGGAGAGCGCGCCGCTCAGGGCCGGCAGGGCAGGCAGGGCCGGCGGGGCAGGCAGGGCCGGCAGGGCGGGCAAGGTCCCCCTCCGGGTCCGGTGGCGCCGCGACCGCGCGCTCATCCTGATGACGTCGCCCGTCATCACCCTGCTCCTGCTCTTCAACTACGTCCCGCTACTCGGCAACGTCGTCGCCTTCCAGGACTACGACCCGTACGCCTCCAGCAACGGCATCACGGCGGTCTTCCACAGCCCGTGGGTGGGCTTCGAGCAGTTCTCGCGGATGGTCGAAGACCCGCTGTTCTGGAGCGCCACGCAGAACACCGTCGTCCTGTTCGTGCTCCAACTGGTGCTGTTCTTCCCGGTCCCCATCGCCCTCGCGCTGGTCATCAACAGTGTGATCCGGCCCCGGGTGCGGGCCGTGGCGCAGGCGATCATGTATCTGCCGCACTTCTTCTCGTGGGTCCTCGTCGTCACCGTGTTCCAGCAGATCCTCGGCGGCGCGGGCGTCATCGCGCAGACCCTGGAGGAGCACGGGTGGAGCGGCTTCGACCTGATGACCGACGCGGACCTCTTCAAGTATCTGGTCACCGCGCAGGCCGTGTGGAAGGACGCCGGCTGGGGGATCATCGTCTTCCTCGCGGCGCTGTCCGCCGTCAGCACCGACCTGTACGAGGCCGCCGCCATGGACGGCGCGGGGCGCTGGCGACGCATGTGGCACGTCACGCTGCCGGCGCTGCGCCCGGTGATCGCCCTGCTCCTCGTCCTCAGGGTGGGCGACGCGCTGAGCGTCGGGTTCGAGCAGTTCCTGCTCCAGCGGTACGCGGTCGGCGCGGGGGCCAGCGAGGTCCTCGACACCTACGTGTGGAACATGGGCATCCAGAACGGCGACTTCAGCTACGCGGCCGCGGTCGGCCTGGCCAAGGGACTCATCGGAGTCTGTCTCGTCCTGGGCGCGAACAAGTTCGCGCACCTGCTGGGCGAGCAGGGGGTGTACAAGAAGTGAGCCTCAACACGCAGCTCATCCGCAGCCTCAAGGCTCCCGCCCGCCCTGTGTGGGAGGAGCCGCCGAGCAAGGCGGGACTCACCGCCAAGGGCGGCTTCCTCGTGCTCTGCTGCCTGGGAGTGCTCGGTCCGCTGTGGATCGTGATCGTCACCAGCCTCTCCCCGAAGCCCGTGATCGACCGGGTCGGCGGCCTCGTCGTGATCCCCCAGGGCTTCACCCTCGTCAACTACACGGAACTGCTCAGCGGTGGCCAGGTCAGCCGGGCCATCATGGTCTCGGTCGGTGTCACGCTCGTCGGCACGCTGTTCTCCATGACGGTGTCGGTGCTCGCGGCCTACGGCCTGTCGCGGCCGGGGAGTCTGGGCCATCGGTTCTTCCTGATGGCCATCATGGCGACCATGTTCTTCGGGGCCGGCCTCATTCCCACGTACCTTCTGGTGCAGTCGCTGGGCCTCACCGACACCTATCTGTCGCTGATCCTGCCGAGTGCCGTCAGCGTCTTCAACATCCTCGTCCTGCGGGCCTTCTTCATGGGGATCTCACCCGAGCTCACCGAGTCCGCCCGCATCGACGGGGCCAGCGAGATGCGCATCCTGCTGACCATCATCATGCCGCTGTCGCGCGCGGTGCTGGCCGTCGTCTCGCTGTTCTACGCGGTCGGGTACTGGAGCGCGTGGTTCAACGCGTCCATCTACCTCAGCGACCAGTCGATGATGCCGCTGCAGAACGTGCTCATCCAACTGGTCCAGAAGAACACCGAGGCGCCGACCGGCCTCCAGCAGGCGGTCCGCACCGGCCAACTCTCCTCCCTGGGACTGCAGATGGCCGTCATGGTCCTCGCGCTGATCCCGGTCGCGGTGGCCTCCCCGTTCGTCCAGCGGCACTTCAAGAAGGGCATGCTCACGGGAGCCGTCAAGGGCTGACGCCCCCTGGTCGCGCCCACGCGGCGGAGCCGCGCATCGACACGGCCCCGTGCCCCTGATCCCAGCCCGCCCGCCCCCTTTCGCCAGGACCGAGGTATGTCATGAACACGTTCCACCTCAGCAGGCGCTCCGTTCTCGCCGGTTCCGCGGCCGCCGCCGCGGTCGTCTCCCTGCCCGCGGTGTCGGGGCAGGCGCAGGCCGCCGCCCCCTCGGCCGCCGCCGAGAGCGGCTACCGGTGGCGCACCGCCGCCATGGGCGGCACCGGCTTCATCAGCGGGGTGCTGTTCCACCCGTCGGTACGAGGGCTCGCCTATGCCAGGACCGACATCGGGGGCGCCTACCGCTGGGACGACCCCACCGACAGCTGGATCCCGCTGACCGACCACCTCGGCTGGGACGACTGGAACCTCCTCGGCGTCGAGGCCATGGCCGTCGACCCGGTCCACCCGAACCGGCTGTACCTGGCCCTCGGTACGTACACGCAGCCCTGGGCCGGCAACGGGGCCGTGCTGCGGTCCGAGGACCGGGGTGCCACCTGGCAGCGCACGGACCTCACGGTGAAGCTCGGAGCCAACGAGGACGGGCGCGGATGCGGTGAACGGCTTCTGGTCGACCCGCGGACCTGCGACACGCTCTGGCTCGGCACCCGGCACGACGGGCTTCTCAAGTCGACGGACCGAGGCGCCACATGGCAGCCCGCGGACTTCCCCGCCACCCCGAGCGCCACCGGCCAGGGCATCACCCTCCTGGTCGCCGCGGGCCGTACCGTCTACGCCGGCTGGGGCGACTCCGACGGCACCACCGACCGCCCCAACCTGTACCGCACGTCCGACGGAAGGACCTGGGAGCCCGTCCCCGGGCAGCCGACCAGCACCGCCGCGAGGGTGCCGATCCGCGCCGCGTACGACCGCCTCACCCGCGAGCTGTACGTGACGTACGCCAACGCCCCCGGCCCCAACGGCCAGTCCGACGGCAGCGTGCACAAGCTGCTGACGGCGAACGGGAAGTGGACCGAGGTCACCCCCGTGAAGCCCGGCGGGGTGACGAGCGACGGCGGGACCGACGCCTTCGGCTACGGCGGCGTCGCCGTCGACGCCCGTCGGCCCGGGACGCTCGTCGTGTCCACCAACAACCGCTGGTCCGAGATCGACACCGTCTTCCGTTCCACCGACGGCGGCCGCACATGGACGTCCCTGAAGGACCAGGCCGTCCTCGACGTCTCCGAGACCCCCTACCTCAAGTGGGGTGGCGACAAGCCCAAGTTCGGCTGGTGGATCCAGGCCCTCGGCCTCGACCCGTTCGACTCCGGGCACGTCGTCTACGGCACCGGCGCGACCCTGTACGGCACGCGCGACCTCAGGCGCTGGGCGCCGCAGATCCGCGGCCTGGAGGAGACCGCCATCCTCCATCTGATCTCGCCGCCGGTGGGAGAGGCGCATCTGATCAGCGGCAACGGCGACATCGGCGTGATGTACCACGAGTCGCTCACGGCATCCCCCGCGCGCGGCATGGCGTCCAACCCCGTGTTCGGTTCGACGACGGGACTCGCCCAGGCCGCGGCCCGGCCCTCGTACGTCGTGCGCACCGGCTGGAGCGGGAGCGCCAACGGCGCCTGGTCGAACGACGGCGGACAGACCTGGTCGCCCTTCGCGTCACAGCCGGGCGCCGCCAAGGACGCGCCCGGCCCGATCGTCACCAACGCCGACGGCAGTGTGCTTCTGTGGTCCCTCGGGTCCTCGAACGGCACCGTCAACCCGGTGTACCGCTCGACGGACAACGGCGCCACCTGGTCCGAGGCCACCTCCGTCCCCAAGGGCGCCGTCCTGGTCGCGGACCCCATGGACCCGACGCTCTTCTACGCCTACGACACGACCGTCGGCACGGTCCACGCCAGCACCGACAGCGGCCTCACCTTCACCGCCACGGCCACCGGCCTGCCCTCGGGCGACGCGCAGTTCCAGCTGACCGCGGCTCCGGGACGCTCCGGTGATCTGTGGCTCAGCGCGAAGGAGGCCGGGCTGTACCGCTCCACCGACGGCGGCGCCACCTTCACCAGGGTCGGCAACTGCCGGTCCTCGCACACCCTGGGCTTCGGCAAGGCCGCCCCGGGCGCCGCCTACCCGGCGATCTACATGGTCGGCGCGACCGAGGGCTTCAACGCCGTCCACCGCTCCGACGACGAGGCGAGGAGCTGGGTGCGGATCAACGACGACCAGCACCAGTGGGGCTGGACCGGCCGGGTCGTCACCGGCGATCCGCGCGTGTACGGCCGGGTCTACCTCGGCACCAACGGGCGCGGCGTGCAGTACGGGGAGCCCGTCTGATGCCCGCCCTGAGCGACGCGACCCGCGGCCGCCTTCTCTTCGGCGGCGACTACAACCCGGAGCAGTGGCCCGAGGAGACCTGGCACGAGGACGTCCGGCTGATGAAGGCGGCCGGGGTCAACTCGGTCACCCTCGGTGTCTTCTCCTGGTCGACGCTGGAACCGGAGCCGGGCGCACGGGAGTTCGGCAGGCTGGACACGGTGATGGATCTGATGCACGACAACGGCATCGGCGTCGTCCTCGCCACCCCGACCTCCTCGCCCCCGCCCTGGATGGGCCGACTGCACCCGGACACCCTGCCCGTCACCGAGGACGGCCGCACCGAGTGGTGGGGCGGCCGGCAGCACTTCTCGCACTCCAGCGCCACGTATCGGCGCTACGCCGCCGCCATCACCGAGGACCTCGCCGCCCGCTACGCCGGCCACCCGGCGCTGACGATGTGGCACATCAACAACGAGTACTGCACCGTCGACTACGGCGACGAGGCCGCGGCAGGCTTCCGCCGCTGGCTGCGCGAGAAGTACGGCGCCCTCGGCACCCTCAACGAGGCCTGGGGCACCGCCTTCTGGAGCCAGGGTTACGACACCTGGGACGGCATCCTGCCGCCCCGCCTGCCCCACTACCTGCGCAACCCCACCCAGGTCCTCGACTTCAGGCGCTTCACCTCCGACATGCTCCTGGAGTGCTACGTCGCCGAGCGGGACATCGTCCGCCGCCACACCCCGGACATCCCGGTCACCAGCAACTTCATGCCGCTGTGGATGGGCCAGGACGCCTGGCGCTGGGCCGAGGAGGAGGACGTCGTCTCCGTCGACATCTACCCGGATCCGCGCGACCCGCTGGGCGCCCAGAGCGGCGCCCTCGTCCAGGACATGACCCGCTCCCAGGCGCGCGGGCCGTGGATGCTCATGGAGCAGGCCGCCGGGCCCGTCAACTGGCGGGGCGTGAACCACCCCAAGCCCCGGGGCCTCAACCGGCTCTGGTCCCTGCAGGCCGTGGCCCGGGGTGCCGACGCCGTCTGCTACTTCCAGTGGCGGCAGTCCCGGCAGGGCGCGGAGAAGTTCCACTCCGGCATGGTCAGCCATGCCGGGGAGGAAGGGAGGACGTACCAGGAGGTCAGGCAGCTCGGCGCGGAGCTGGAGCGGATCGCCGCCGAGACGACCGGCCGGAACATCACCGCGGACATCGCGATCCTGCACGACTGGCACTCCTGGTGGGCCGGCGCCCAGGACGGCCGCCTGTCCGGCCAGGTGGAGTACCCGGACGTCCTGCGCGCCTGGCACCGAGCTCTCTGGCAGGCGCACCTCACCACCGACTTCGCCCACCCCGAGCACGACCTGACGCCGTACGCCGTGGTGGTCGTGCCGCAGCTCTACGCGCTCTCCGACGCGGCGATGCACAACCTCCTCGCCTACGTCCGCCAGGGCGGCACGCTCGTCTGCGGCTTCCAGACCGGCGTCGCCGACGAGGACGACCGGGTCCGCGCCGGTGGCATGGATCCCCGGCTGCGCGAGCTGTTCGGCATCCGCACCCTGCACGAGTGGTGGCCGCTGGACGTGGGGGAGACCGTCACCTGCGAGGGCTTCACGGCGTCCCTGTGGTCGGAGGAGCTGGAGGCCGACGGTTCCGCCGACGAGAGCGTGCCGTACAAGGGCGGTGACCTCGACGG
The DNA here is from genome assembly GCF_040681095.1 of Streptomyces sp. NPDC051909. Lineage (NCBI taxonomy): Bacteria > Bacillati > Actinomycetota > Actinomycetes > Kitasatosporales > Streptomycetaceae > Streptomyces > Streptomyces sp. NPDC051909. The sequence continues at coordinate 338,631 of NZ_JBFAYA010000008.1, forward strand.
ACTGCCCGCCGTCCTGCGCAAGGGCCGGGCCTGGTACGTCTCCACGCTCCCGGAGCCGGAGGCGCTGCGCGACCTGCTGGCCCGGATCGCCTCCGCCGCGGGCGTCCGGCCGGTGCTCGACGGCCTCCCCGAGCAGGTCGAGGCCGTCCGCCGGGGCGAGGTGCTGTTCGTGCTCAACCACGGCCGGGAGCCGGTGACCGTCGAGGTGCCGGGCACCCACCACGAGCTCCTCACGGGGACGGTCGTCACCGACCGGGTCACCCTCGGCCGCTACGGCGTGGCCGTGCTCCGGCCATGACCGCTGTCGATCTCGTCCCCGGAGAGGAGAACGTCCTCAGCCAGGGGGCGTGGTAGTACCCCCCCACAATTCCCCCCACCCGTGGAAGGGACACCATGGTCAAAGACACGATGCGCAGGATCACCATGGCGGTGCTGGCGCCGGCGATGGCTCTCGGTGCCACCGTCGGTCTGGCCTCCGCCCCCGCTTCGGCAGCGGTCTGGCACTCCTGCGACCGCTGGGGCAACACCAGTCTGGACGGCTACAGGCTCTACAACAACATCTGGGGCTCCGGCGCCGGCAGCCAGTGCGTCTGGGCCAACTCCGGGACCGGCTGGGGCGTCTGGGCCGACCACCCCGACACCGGGGGCATCAAGTCCTACCCCAACGCAACGAAGACGATCAGCAAGACGATCGATTCGCTCGGCCGGCTCACCAGCGACTACAACGTCAGCGTCCCGTCGGCCGGCGCGTACAACACGTCGTACGACATCTGGGACACCGACCACCAGTACGAGATCATGCTCTGGGTCAACTACAACGGAGCAGTAGGCCCTATCGGCAGCTATCAGGGCAACGTCACCCTCGGCGGCCACAACTGGAACGTCTACAAGGGCACCAACGGGTCGAACCAGGTGTTCTCTTTCCTGCGGACGTCCGACTCCCACTCCGGCACCGTGGACGTGAAGCCCATCCTCAACTGGATCGCCTACACCAAGGGCTGGATGCCCGGCAGCGAGACGATCGGCGACGTCCAGTTCGGCTATGAGATCACCTCGTCGCCCGGCGGACTCGACTTCCACACCGACAACCTGACCATCAACGGCGGCTGACCCGGCACCCGGGCCGAGGTCGGTCCCGCGTTCTCCTCAGACGTGGTCGACCTCGGCCCGCAGTGTGTTGTAGTCCGCGAACGCGGGCTCGACATCGGAGCGGCTCAGCAGGCCGAGCCAGTGGCGCCGATGCCCTCCAGGTCGAGCGGGCGGGTGCTGGTCGGGCGTGAGCAGTTCCCAGAGCAGGGGACAGCGGTGCGAGTCCGAGATCGACAGCACGGAGTGCGTGACCGTGGTGGCCGTGCCCGTCCCGCAGGAACAGCGGGACGAGGTCCAGCAGGGTGCCGATCGTCACGGTCGCACCGCCCCCGTACCTCTCACCGGTCCACGCGTCAGGGCGCCGATCCGCTACTCGCCCGCACCGTCAACTCGGGTGCGATCAGCAGGACTTCGTCGGTGCCGCGACCGTCGATCTTGGCGACCAGACGTTCCACCGCCTGCCGGCCCATCTCCTGCGCGGGGATGGAGACCGATGTCAGCCGCACCGAGGCCTGGACGGCCACCTGTTCCGGGCAGATCGCGACCACCGAAACGTCCTCGGGGACGGCGCGGCCCTGTCGGCGCAGCAGGGCGAGCAGCGGCTCGACCGCCTGCTCGTTCTGCACGACGAACCCGGAGGTGCCCGGGCGCTCATCGAGGATGCGGGTGAGGATGGCGGCTATCGCGTCGTAGCCGCCGCCGCACGGCCGGTGCAACACCCTGATCCCCAACTCCCGTGCCCGGGAACGGATTCCGTCGAGGGTGCGCTCGGCGAAGCCGGTGTGCCGTTCGTAGACCGCGGGGGCCTCGCCGATCACGGCGATGTCACGATGGCCGAGCGCCGCCAGATGCTCGACGCACAACGCGCCGGTCGCCCTGAAGTCGAGGTCCACGCAGGTCAGTCCTGAGGTGTCGGCGGGCAGTCCGATCAGCACGGACGGCTGGTCGGTGCTGCGCAGCAACGGCAACCGCTCGTCGTCCAGTTCGACATCCATGAGGATCATCGCGTCGGCGAGCCCACTGCCGGTGACGCGGCGGACGGCTTCGGGGCCTTCCTCGCCGGTCAGCAGTAGTACGTCGTACCCGTGTGTCCGGGCCGTCGTGGCGACCGCGATGGCGATCTCCATCATCACCGGCACGTACATGTCGGTGCGCAGGGGAACCATCAGTGCGATGATGTTCGACCTGTTGCTGGCCAGGGCCCGTGCGCCCGCGTTCGGGTGGTATCCCAGCTCACGGATGCTCTGCTCGACCTGCAGCCGGGTGGCCGCGGAGATGGGCCGCTTGCCGCTGAGGACATAGCTCACCGTGCTCGCCGACACTCCGGCGTGCCGTGCGACCTCGGCGAGGGTTACCATCCAGCTCTCCCAGCCTCATGAAGCGCTTCGATCATGCGAGCCTATCATTCCTGCGTGAAATGTACGCTGACCCTAGCCCCAGCCTGGCACACTGTCCAGCTCTTCGTCGAAGCGCTTCGATGAGTGCGCGGCTCCGCCGAAGGACGAGTACGTGATAGATGAGCGTGGCGCCGCTGCATCGTGTCGTCTGGTGACCAGCGTCAGCAGCAGGGCGGCCAGGCGGCCTGGGCCGCGCCGGCCGGCAGGTCCCTGCCGGCCGAGGGAGGGAGCCTCCGTTCAGCCGCCGAGGGGCTCGTAGTCGAACCAGTCGAAGTGGACGGTGCCTTCCGCGGCGTACATGCCGATGACCCGGCCCGTGAAGCCGCCGGCGACCTCGGTCGACAGGTGGCGGCCGTCGAGGGTCGCGAGCTCTGTGAACGTGCCGTCGGTCTGCTCGACGCCGAGGGAGACGACGTCGGGTCCCGTGCACGGTCCGTGCGGAGTCGGCGGGTCCGTGATCGTGACGACGAGGACCACCGGCCCGGCGGGCACGGACTGCGCGGCCACGACCGTGCGCAGGGAGCCGACGCGCGCGATGGCCCGTACCTCCGTGCCGGACACCTCGATCGCGTAGTGGTGCCGCTCGTCGAGTCGGACGGCGAGGCCGCCGTCCCCCTCCGCGGCATCGACCAGAGTGCGCGCCCGGCACGCGAGGTGCTGCTGGCGCCGGCCGGTGAACACCACGTCGGGCTCGTCCAGGGAGCCTCCCCGCGCGCGGAGGGTCAGCCAGCCGGGGCGCTCCTTGGTGGTGCAGTATGCGGCCGGCCGGTCGCGCAGGGAGATCCAGGACGGTCGCAGTTCGGCCAGGTCGAAGTCGTCCCGCTGCTCCTCGACAGGGCCGGGGGAGAGCGGCCACGGGAGCTCGGGCAGGTCCAGGGCGACCTCGCCGACGACCGGCCATCCGTCCACCCAGGTCACGGGGGCCAGGAAGGTCTCCCGGCCGAGCACGTGCCAGCCCGGCGTGCCGCCCCCCGGGCGGACGCCGAGCAGCACCATCCACCAGGAGCCGTCGGGGCCTTGGACCAGGTCGGCGTGCCCGGTGTTCTGGACAGGGTGGTCGGTGCCGCGGTGGGTGAGGATCGGGTTGGCCGGGCACGGCTCGAACGGACCGGCAGGCGTATGGCCGCGGGCGATCGAGACACCGTGGCCGCGCTCCGTGCCGCCCTCGGCGATGAGGAGGTACCAGTAGTCGCCGATCCGGTACAGGTGCGGCGCCTCCGGGGCCTTGGAACCGGGCCCGCCGGACCAGAGCCGGTGCGGTGTTCCGTACGTCTGCCCGGTGGACGGGTCGAGACGGACCTGCGAGACCCCGGCGACCGTGCACCAGCAGGTGCCGTCCTCCTCCCAGACCAGGTCGGGATCGATGCCGGGGACGCCCGGCGCCCAGATGGGGTCCGACCACGGTCCGGCGGGGTCGGTGGCCGTGACGATCAGGTTGCCGCCGCCCTCGCTGCAGTTGGTGACGATCAACCAGAAGCGGCCGTCGTGGTGGCGCAGGGTGGGGGCGTAGATCCCGCCGGAGGACGGCATGTCCACCGGCAGGCGCAACTGCTCCGGCCGGTCCAGGGCGTTGCCGATCTGCGTCCAGTGCACCAGGTCGCGGCTGTGGAAGAGGGGTACGCCGGGGAAGTACTCGAAGCTGGAGCAGGCCAGGTAGTAGTCGTCGCCGACGCGGCAGACGCTGGGGTCGGGGTGGAAGCCGGGGATCACGGGGTTGGCGAAGCGTTGGTCCGGTCGGCGCAGTGCTGGCACCCGATGGGTCCTCTCGTCGATTCGTGAGGGAGTCGTGGCGTGGTCGGGGTGGTTCAGGGAGCGCCGGGGGCCGTGGGGGTGATGCGGAGCAGGACGGCGGACGGCGCGGTGGGCAGGGTCAGGCTCAGCTCGGCCGTGTCGGGCAGCCAGGCGGAATCGGCCCTACCGACCGAGGGATAGAGCAGGTCGACACGGGCGGGGGTGTCCCGCAGGTGGGGCAGGCGAAGCGTCGCCGTGGCGTCGGTTCCTGGGCGGCGCCAGGCCGTGAGGTAGGTGGTGGCGGGCGTGCGCATGGCCAGGGCGAGCCAGGGGTCGTCCCAGGCGGGAAGGCCCAGTGGCCAGGACGGCACGGCCTGCGGCAGGTCGGCGCGGATGGCCTTGTACACCGCTACGGCCTCGTGGACCAGGGCGCGGGCCTCCCGCCCGAGTTCGGGAATGCGGCCGGAGAGATGGATCCGGCCGAGCAGCGCATTGGCCATGGTGAAGGCCACCTCGTCGAGGGAGTCCTCCGGCCGGGGGTACGCCCAGACGGCACCCTGTTCGGGGGTGACGGCGGTGGGCGCGGAAGCCGCGATGGGCGCGTAGAGGTGGAGGTTCTGCTGGTCGCTGGTGGACTGCAGCTGCAGCCGGGAGAGCATGGCGTCGTCCCAGCGCATGCCGCCGGAGGCGCAGTTCTCCACCACCAGGTGCGGGTGCCGGTCGAGGACGCCGTCGAGCCAGTCGAGGTGCGCCCGGTTGTGGCCGAGCAGGCCGTCGCCCGGGGTCTCGCCGGGGTGGGCGCTGGTGCCGGAGCCGGGGTCGATGTTGTGGTCGAGCTTGAGGTAGCCGACGCCCCACTCGCCGACCAGGCGGTCCACGACCTGGTCCAGGTGGGCACGGGCGGCCGGGTGGCGCAGGTCCAGGTGGTGCCGGCCGGTCTCCGTGACGCGGGCGCCGTCGCGGCGGAAGAACGCCTCGTCGGGCAGAGACTTGGCCATGGGGCTGTGGACGCCGATGACTTCCGGCTCCAGCCACAGACCGGGAACCATGCCGCGTCGGCGGATGTGGTCCAGTACCTCGTGGATCCCCTTCTCGCCGGGGAAGCGTGAGGCGGCCGGCTCCCAGGCACCGACGCTGGTCCACCAGCCACCGTCACCGTCGTCGTACCAGCCCGCGTCGATGACGAAGTGCTCGGCGCCGGCCTCGGCCGCCGCGTCGATGAGCGGCAGCAGCTTGTCGGTGGTCGGGTCGCCCATCAGGCAGTTCATGTAGTCGTTGAAGATGACGGGCAGGCGCTGGTGGTCGGCATGAGGGCGGCGCTGGGCGCGGCGGTAGCGGGTCAGCGCGGCGAACGCGGAGTCGGGGCCGCCGTCGGCGCCGAAGGCCAGCGCGGCGGGTACGGTGCGGAAGACGGCGCCGGGTTCCAGGGGGTGCCGCCAGCCGTGGTGGGTGTCGGTGGGCCCGAACAGCGCAGCGTAGGCCGCCTCGTCGTGCTCTTGGCACTCCCAGCGCCAGCCCCCGCCGTTGTGCTCGATCTGCCACACCCAACTGCGGCCGGTGCGCCGGTCCGTCAGGCCGCCCATGGGGAGGTGTCCGCAACTGGACCAGGCGCCCTGTCCGTTCAGGGCGAAGCCGGCCTTGCCGTGCCCGTACGTCACGCGACCGCTGACGCCGGGCGTGGTCTGGCGCATCGGCTGTCGCTGCCAACGGCACTCGGCGAGCCAGTCGTTGTCCGCCCACAACAGGTCGGCGGCGTCGACGGCCGCCGGGTCCCGTGGGGTGAGGCAGCCCACCGCGAGCGAGCTGACCGACTCCAGGTGCAAGGCGGTCTGCCCTTCGTTGCGCAGGGTCACTTCGCCGCGGAGCACGGGGATGCCGTCCGGTGACCGGTAGGCCACCTCCGCGACCAGCCCGGTTTCCGGGTCGTGGAGATGCACGGTCAGCGCGTGCCAGTCGCCGTCGCGGGCCGCGTGGTGGGCCCGGTGGCGCAGCCGCCCGCCGAGAGCGGTCCCGATCAGACGGCTGCCCGACCAGTGGCGGCCGTGACCCGCGGCCGTCACCTCCACCAGGGGGAGGGACGCGCCGGGGATGCTCCGCCCTTCGCCGGGCAGCCCGAGGTACGTGAGGCGCGGGCTGCCGTCGTCATCGAGGACGAGGTCGAGGAGAAGGGCCTCGTGCCCCCAGCGGAAGGTCCCTTCCTCCTTGGTCATGGCGGCCCTTTCGAGGTCAGTGCCGGACGGTTCCTCGGGAACGGGGGGTCATCCGGCGGTCAGGGTGGTCCACTTCTGGTTGGAGCCGCCGTGGCAGTCCCACAGCTGGAGCTGCGTGCCGTCGGCGGTGGAGGCGGCCGGGACGTCGAGGCAGCGGCCGGAGGCGGGGTTGCGGTAGCCGCCGTTGTAGGGCTGCCAGACCTGGTTGGCGCCGCCGTGGCAGGCCCAGAGCTGCACCTTGGTCCCGTTGGCGGTGCCCCAGCCGACGGCGTCGAGGCACTTGCCCAGGGAGCGCAGGGTGCCGTCGGTGTAGGCGGACCAGAACTGGTTGGCACCGTCGCCGCAGCTCCACGTCTGGACGGCGGTCCCGTCGGCGGTGCCGGCGCCGTTGACGTCCAGGCACTTGCCGGCGATGCCGGACTGTACGCGCGCGGGGGCGGGGGCGGGGTTCCTCAGCCACCCGGCGCTGTCCGCGGCCTGGATGCCGCGGTGGAAGGCGTCGGCCATCTTCCGGTAGCCGGAGTCGTTGGGGTGCAGGGGGTCGGCCAGGTCGGCCGTGGCGGTCAGGGCGCTCATGTCGACGAATGCGACGCGCTTGCCCGCGGCCTGTGCCTCGCTGACGATCTGGGGGATGGCCTGGTTGTAGGCGCCCCGGTGCTGCTCCTCCGAGCTGCTGGTGGACACGACCAGGGAGGCGACGAGGACGGTCGCGTCGGGGACGTCGGCGGTGATCTGGCCGACCAGCGACTTCAGCCCGGCGATGGCCGTGTTGACCTCGGAGGCCCCTTGGAGGTCGTTGGTGCCGATGTGCAGCGTCACGACGTTGGGCCGGTAGCGGGTCAGCGCGACGTCGGCGAGGGCGGCGATCTGGTCGATGCGGTATCCGGAGTGGCCTTCGTTGTCGGCGTCGGACATCGAACCGCCCCGCCCCGTACCCACGAAGTCCAGCGGATGGCCGTCCGCCGCAAGCCTGTCCCACAACGGCCCCCGGTAGCCGTCGCCCGTACTGCTTCCCACGCCCCAGGTGATCGAGTCGCCCAGCGGCATGACCCGCAAGGGTGTGTCGGAGGCGGCGGAGGCAGGGACGACACCTGCCGCCGTCACCCCGAGCACGACAGAGACAAGCGCGATCAGGTGGCGGATCCAGGACCTTCTCATGGGGTTCCCTCTCTCGGGGTGGCGCGTCACGGGAGCGTGGTCCACTTCTGGTTGCTCTGGCCGTTGCAGGTCCACAGGACGACGGGGGTCCCGTTGGCGGTGCCGGCCCCGTTCGCGTCGAGGCACAGACCGGCGTGGACGTTGCGGATCGAACCGTCGGCCTGCCTGGTCCACTTCTGGTTGTTCTGGCCGTTGCAGGGCCAGATGACGACCGGCGTGCCGTTGGCGGTGCCCTGGCCGGAGGCGTCCAGGCACTTGTCGCCGTAGACGCGGATCTCGCCTCCGGCCCACGTGGTCCAGAGCTGGTTGGCGGCGGTGTGGCAGTCCCAGATCAGCGTCCGCGTCCCGGCCGCGGTGGAGGCGCGGTCCACGTCCAGGCAGCGGCCCGATCCGGTACCGCGCAGACGTGCGGTGGTGGCGGCCAGCGGGCTGCCGCCGGTCATCTTGAACACGGCGACACCGTGTGCGGGGACGTTCGCCGAGATCTGGCCGGAGGTGCTGGACGTGCCGCCGGTCCACAGGTCGGTGAGGGTGAACGACTGGCCGGCGAGGCCGACCTGCGCGGCCGTGGCGGTGATGGTCGTCGCGTTCCCTCCCCTGTTGAGCAGGCCCACGGCGACCGAGCCGTCGGCCAGGGACTTGGTGAACACCTCGGTGCCGCCGTCGTCGCGCACCCTGCGTCCGCCCGCGCCCAGCGGATCCTGGTTCACCGCCACCAGGCGGGGGTTGCGCAGGATGGCGCTCACGTCGGCGGACATGGTGCGGATGTCGTTGCCGGCCATGAGCGGGGCGCCCAGCAGCGCCCAGAGGGCGAAGTGGGTGCGGGACTCGGTCAGTGACAGGCCGGGGCGGCCGACGACCAGCATGTCGGGGTCGTTCCAGTGTCCCGGACCCGACTGCGCGGCCAGGGGCGCGGTGATGTCCAGGACGTTGCCGACGCCCATCGGGTAGCTGTTGGTGTTGTCGTTCTGCCAGATGTCGAGCAGGTCCTCGGTCGTCCGCCACAGGTCGGCGACCTGGCCCCAGTCGTAGGTGGCGCCGGTGGGGGCGTGGAAGCTGTTGGGGTTGATGCTGTAGACGATCGGGCGGCCGGTGGCGCGCAGGGCGTCGCGCATGATGGTGAACTGTGCGACCTGCTCGCCCAAGGTGCCGCTGCCGGAACACCAGTCGTACTTGAGGTAGTCCACGCCCCAGGAGGCGAAGGCGGCGGCGTCCTGGGCCTCATGGCCCTTGCTGCCGGTGGAGCCGGGGTAGGTGCCCACGCCCTGCGCGCAGGTCTTCTCGTTGGGCGCCTGGTAGATGCCGAACTTCAGGCCCTTGCCGTGGATGTAGTCCCCGAGCGCCTTCATGCCGCTGGGGAACGTGGTCGGGTTGGCCCGGAGGTTGCCCGCCGCGTCGCGCTGCGGGTCGAACCAGCAGTCGTCGACGACGACGTACTGGTAGCCCGCGTCCTTCATGCCCGAGGACACCATCGTGTCGGCGGCCTGGCGGACCTGTGCCTCGGTGATCCCGCATCCGAAACTGTTCCAGCTGTTCCAGCCCATCGGCGGGGTGAGCGCCGGGCTGCCGGGCGCGGCCTCGGCGGTCGTGGGGGCGGAGGCGGTGACGCAGGCGGCGAGCGTCATGGCGGAGGCCGCGAGGAGACGCGTCAATCGTCTGGGCAGGGAGACCATGGGGGGTCCTTCCTGGCACGCACGGCGGAAGCCGCCGTGCGTGCCGGATCGGTCAGGGGCATGAGCGTGCGTTCAGGTACGCGCGCGGGGGCTCAGCGCTGCAGGGTGAGCAGGCCCGGCCGGTAGGGCAGTCGCTGGTACGGGGTCCCCTGCGGTGTGGCGGGGTCGTAGCCCTGGTAGAGGAACTGCAGCTTGCAGGGGTCGACGGTCATGGTCTGGTCGGCGTTGACGCGGACCAGGTCACCGTGGCTGATGTCGTCGGTCCAGGTGGCACCGCTGTTGGCCTTGCCCGCGAAGGGGCTGCTCTCGCTGCCGGCCCGGACGGTCCACGGTCCGGTCAGGCTGGAGGCGGTGAACGAGCGGAAGAAGCGGTCCTCGCTAGCACCCCGCGCCTCGACGATCATGAGGTACTGGTCCCGGCCCTGGACCTTGTAGACCTCCGGCGCCTCGAACAGGTTCTTCACCGTGTCGCTCATGACCGTCGTGTACGACGAGCCGAAGCTGCCGGGGAAGTTCCCGATCGGCAGGGTCGACCGGTAGATCTTGCCGTTGTCGTCGGCGAAGAACAGGTGCATGTTCTGGTCGTCGCCGATCAGGGTCGGGTCGATGGGGCCGGACTCGGGGAGGCTGCCGGTGAACAGCGGCTGCGGGGCGGACCAGCCGTTGGGGTTCGTGGGGTCGCTGGACGTGCGGTAGCTGAAGGGCCAGGCGGTGCCCCACCCGTTCGAGGCCAGGACCCAGATGTCCTTGGGCGCGAAGTAGAACAGCTTGGGCGCCACCGCCAGGCCCTGGGTCATCCCGGTCTGGGGGGCCGTCGCCATGTCCGACCAGTTCGTGAAGGGACGGAACGCCATCGTGCCCCACGACGAACCGTCGGAGGTGGTCGCGTAGACCAGGTTCTGGCCGTTGTACGGCACGGTGGTGAAGTCCTTCAGCGCGGCCCACCCGTTCGCGGGCTGCGCCAGCGGACCGGTCGAGGTCCACCGGTACGTCGACGGGAGGGAACACGTGTTGCCCGGCTCGGACAGGCCGGTCCACTTCTGGTTGCCGCCGCCGTTGCACGCCCAGAGCTGCACCGCCGTGCCGTTGGCCGTACCGGCGCCCGCAACGTCAAGACACAGTCCGGACTCCACGGCGACGACCGTGCCGTCGGCGTCGACCCGCCACTGCTGGTTCGTACCGCCGTTGCAGCTCCAGATCACCGGTCGGGTCCCGGCCGTGGTGGCGTGGCCCGGAACGTCCAGGCACTTGCCGCCGTACACGGTCAGCCGGTTGTCGTCCGTCAGGGTCCACCGCTGGTTGGTCCCGCCGTGGCAGTCCCAGATCTGCAGGTTCGTGCCGTCGGCCTGGTCGCCGCCCGGCACATCGAGGCACCGGCCGGAACTGACACCACGCAAGGCGCCGCTGGTGGCTGCGTGGGCCGGGCCGGCGACGAGCATCGCCGCCAGTGAGACCAGGGCCGCGAGCACGGCGGGGAGTGTCAGGGACCGATATCCGCGGCGGAGTCGGCGTCTGCGCATGGTGACCTCTCACATCCTTGAGTAGGCGGTTCAAGCGTCCTGGCCCGGAGCCGGGTCGCCCGAAGGGGTGCGGTGGCAGGTGGTTCGCGGTTTCCGGCGCCGCCGGACGAGGCCCTACCGCGTGGAGGGCGAGTGCGCACGCCGTGCCGCCGTGGCGGCAGCTCGCGAAGGACAGGGCGGGTCGGCCAGGTCAGGCCCAGGGGCCGACCTGGCAGGGGTGCACGTACGGCGCGTGGCCGTAGCGGCGCGGATGGCGACCGGAGGCGTACCGGAAGAAGCGGCGGTTGGCGTCCGGCGCGTCGGATGCCTACATGCTCGGCCCATTACTGGCGAACGCGGCCGTCGTGTCCGCGTGGCCCGCCTTGCCGGCGGCGCGGCGCCGGAGGCGGCACCTCTGAAGGGCGGGGGACACCCGGCGGGACGTGTAGTAACAGGGACTTCGCTCCTCCACCGAGGTGCTCACGCGGCGGTCAGAGTTCCGGTGCGAGACCACGCTCGCGCAGCCAGGACAGCTGGACCGGCGGGTTGGAGCCGTAGCCGCCGCCGTGGTCGCCGAAGGGCCAGACGGTCATGGTGCGGTCCTCGCCCCGGTAGTGGTTGTAGGCGGCGTAGACCGTCGAGGGTGGGCAGATCGGGTCCATCAGGGCGACGCTGAACAGCCCCGGTGCGGTGGCCCGTTGGGCGAAGTGGACGCCGTCGAAGTAGTCGAGGGTGGCGAGGGTCTGTTCCACGCGGTCGCGGCTGTGCCAGCGCAGGTACTCGGCGATCTCCGGGTACGGGCCCTCCCCGGTGATCTGCACGGCACGGCGGAAGTGGCACAGGAACGGGACGTCCGGCAGTGCCGCCGCCACGCGGTCTCCGGCGAGAGCGGCGACGGCGAGGGTCAGGCCACCGCCCTGGCTGCCTCCCGCCACCACGATCCTGCGCGGGTCGAGGCCGGGCAGCTCGGCGACGGCGTCCACGGCGCGTACGCAGTCGGTGATCAGCCGCCGGTAGTAGTAGTTCTCGGAGGAGTCGATGCCTCGGGTCATGAACCCCCCGGCCCACTGCGTGCCGTCGCCCGCCGTCCGGTCCGGGGTGTCGTGGCCCTGGCCCCGGCTGTCGACGACGAGCTGGGCGTAGCCGGCGGCCGACCAGAACAGGTGCTCGGTGGGCAGACCACGGCCGCCGCTGTAGCCCATGTACGTGACGACGACCGGCAGCGGTCCTTCCGCTCCGCGCGGGCGCAGGAGCCAGGCGGCCACCGGCTCGCCGTTCCAGCCGGGGAAGCGCACGTCGTCGACCTCGACGGTGTGCAGCAGGTGCGCGGAAGTGACCCGTTCGACCTTGATCGTCCCGTCGTAGGACCGGGCTTCGGCAAGGGTGCGGCGCCAGAACGCGTCGAAGTCGTTCGGGGCGGGCAGCTGCGGCTGGTAGCCGACGAGTTCGTCGGCCCCGAGGTCGGTGAGCGGCATGGGGCTTCCTCTGGTCGGAGTGCGGACGAGGCGGCGGGGGATCGAGTGGCATCGGGACCACCCGCCTCGCGAGTCCAAGGCACGGCTGGGCAAGGGAGCGGCGGCCCGTCCTCCCCTCCGTCGGACGGGCCGCCGGCTTACGGGGAGGGCGCAAGCGGTCGGTCGACCCTGCCAGGGCTGCCGAAGCGGAAGGCGGAGAGGCGGAAGCCACCGTGCAGGGTCAGGCGCAGGTCGTGGACGCCCTCGGGCGGGGTGGCCAGTTCGCCTGCGACGGTCTGCCATGCGTAGCGGTCGCCGGTGAGGGGGACGTCGAGCTCGGCAAGGACCCGGTCGCCCGCGCGGACGACCAGCCGCGCCTCGCCGGGTCCGGCGTCCTCGCGGGCGGTCTCGGCCTCGATCCGGACGGCCCCGGAGAGGTCGACGCCGTGGAAGAGAAGCGTCCCGGGCCGAGCGGGGTCGGTGGGCGTGACCGCGTCACCGTCGGACCGAGTGGCGTCGACGAGGGTGACGTCCGCGTAGTCGTCGAAGTCGACCGCCAGGGTCCGCCGGTCCACGACGACCCGGGGCCCCGAGGCCGTCCCGGTCACCGTGAGCGGTGCGGTGAGGACCGGGTGATCGGCGGAGCGGGCGACGATGATCTCGTAGCCGCCGGGATCGACGGTGAAGGAGGAGGTGGCGACATCCCAGTGGGCGAGCCGTTCGGCGGGCAGCCGGAACGTCACCTCGCGGCTCCCCGCTGGCTCCAGGCGCACCTTGCGGAAGTCGGCCAGGCGCAGTCTGGGCGCCTCGTGACGGGCGTCCAGCTCCCGGACGTAGAGCTGCACCACCTCGCTGCCGGCCCGGGCACCGCTGTTGGCCAGGGTCACCGTGATGTCGACCGCGCCGTCCTGGCCGGTCGACGACCGCGACAGCCGCAGGTCGCGGTAGGAGAAGTCGGTGTACGACAGGCCGTGGCCGAAGGGGTAGAGGGGCGCGGCCGCGTGGTACTGGTAGGTCCAGCCCGCCTTGATGATGTCGTAGTCGAGCGGGGCCGGCAGCGGATCGTCGCCTCGGTACCAGGTCTGCGGGAGGCGCCCGGCGGGGTCGGCCTCGCCGACGAGCACGGCGGCCAGCGCGTGGCCCGTCTCCTGCCCGCCGTGGGAGGTCCACACCACGGCGGGCAGGTGCTCGTCGGCCCAGTCGACGGCGTACGGGTAGCTGCTCATCACCACGAGCGCCGTCTCCGGGCGTACGGAGGCGACCTCGCGGAGCAGCTCCTCCTGCCCCTTGGGCAGGTCGGTGTCCGCGCGGTCCTCGGTCTCACGGCCGTTGATCATGGGGTGGTTGCCGAGGACGACGACCGCCGCGTCGGCCGCCCCGGCGGCTGCCCGGGCCTCGGCCGCGCCGTCGCGCAGCAGCTCTCGCTCCCAGCGTTCGGCGGAGTCCGGGGTATCGGCCGTCACGGTGACGCGGCCGTCGGTCGGATCCACGGCGGCGTAGCGGCCGGTGAGCACGGAGCGCAGCAGCACCGTGTCCTCCCCGGCCGGTTCGAGCCGGAAGGCCTCCTTGACGAACCAGTTCTTGAGCACCGTCTGGTCGGCCGCCACGGAGGCGTCGTCCTTGAGGCTCAGGTAGCGGCCGGTGTCGGCGGCGCGGAGGGTCAGCGCGCCACGGCCCCAGTCGGTCACGTCGAAGGCGGTCTTGCCGAGGAGTTCGCCGGTGGTGCGGGAGCGCAGCGCGATACGGTCGGCGCCCTCCACCCGGACCACCTCGCCGCCGTGGGCGCCGAGTGCGGCGGCGAGGCCGTCGGCGACGGTCACCTGGTAGGGCATGGTGCCGCTGTACCAGTCCTCGCACAGCGTGTCGGCGAGTGGGCCGATGACGGCGATCCTCGGTGTCCGCGCCGGGTCCAGCGGCAGCAGGCCGTCGTTCTTGAGCAGTACCACCGACTCGGTCGCCGCGTGCCGTGCCAGGGCGCGGTGCTCGGGGCTGTCGACCGCCTCCGGGCCGATCCCGGCGTACGGGTCGAGGTCCGGGTCGAACTCGCCGAGCCGGAAGCGTAGTTCGAGCTGGCGACGCACCGCGCGGTCCACGTCGGTCTGGTCCATCAGGCCGCGCTCCAGCGCCTCGCGCAGTCGGCCGACCGGCGTGGCGCTGTCCTCGTCGTGGTCGGTGAAGCTGTCGATGCCGGCCTTGAGCGCGGCGGCGTGGGACTCGGCGTGGTCGTCGAAGTAGTGCTCCGGGTCGACCAGGTTGGAGGGGGCCTCGGCGTCGCTGACCACGAACAGCTCGTGTCCGGTGGGCCGCGCCCAGCGGCGCAGCTCGGTCTCGATCAGCGGGCTGATGTGGCAGGGGCGGCCGTTGACCAGGTTGTACGCGGCCATGGCTCCGGTCGCGGCGCCGGAGGCGACGACGGGCCGGAAGGCGGCCAGGTCGTACTCGTGGAGCACGCGCGGGCGCAGTCCGGAGGAGGTGGTGCAGCGGTCGTCCTCGTTGTTGTAGGCGAGGAAGTGCTTGAGAACGGGAGCCGCCCGCAGGTAGGTCGGGTGGTCGCCGGCCAGGCCCCGGCAATATGCCTCGCCGAGCCGGGCGGTGTGCACCGGGTCCTCGGAGTAGCCCTCCTCGTTGCGTCCCCAGCGCGGGTCGCGCAGCAGGTTCAGGACGGGTGCCCAGGCCTGCAGGCTGTGAAAGCCGCCGCCGGTGGCGGGCCGGCGGTGGTGGAAGGCCCGCAGCTCGACCGAGACGGCCTCGGCGACCCGGCGCACCAGGTCCTCGTCCCAGGTGGCGCCGAGGCCGACGGCCTGCGGGAAGACCGTCGCCACCCCCAGCCAGGAGACCCCGTGCAGGGCCTCGCTGCCCGTACGGAAGGCAGCGAGGCCGAGCCGTGGGACGGCCGGCACGTACTGGTGCAGCATCGCGATCCGCTCTTCGGGCATGAGCCGTGAGAGCAGGTCGTCGACGCGCTTCTGCAGTGGCAGGGCGGGATCACGGAAATCGGGCGGCTCGGATGCGGATGCGGATGCGGGCGCGGAACTCACGTGGGAAACCCCTCAGGCGAGCGGATGACGATGGCCGTTCGTCGAAGCGCTTCGACGGTCCCATTCACTTCATGACCTGTCAATGAAAGCGACAGAGAATGCGCTTCCCGCCGTCGACTCTTCCGTGTCCGGCCGAACCACTCCGTCACCCTCCCTTGTCGAGTCAAGCGATTCGACGTCAGGATCCGGTCTGCGCCCGCACGTCGACGACTCGTTCGAAGAAGAACTCGTGCTTGAGGAAGGAGACGTCGTACTCGTGACCCGGGTACGGCGGGATCAGCTGGGCGGCCTGGAACAGCCGCCAACCGTCCTGCAGCGCGGCCACTCCCGACTCGTACGGCGGCTCGTCGCCGTCACCCGTGGTGGGTGAGGTGCGGCCGGTGCCGTCGTAGCGCGACCAGCCGACGACAGGGGAGTCCAGCGCCGAGCTTGCCAGGTACAGCACGAGCACCTGCTGCCGCAGCACCGGGGCGGCGGTGGCGTCTCCGGTGTCCGCCGACGCGGGCGGGACCGATTCGGTCGTCATGCCGCGGTCTCCTTCGGGCGGTTGGAGACCCTGGTCACCCAGTGGTCGAGGTCGAAGCCGTCGTCGCCGGTCAGCTCCCGCCACAGCAGAATGCGGTTGTACCGCTCCAGCCGGCCGGTCGCTCCCTCGTACCACGGGAACATCGCGTCCAGCTCCGCGGTCACCTGCGGGTCGTGGAGGTCCGAGGTGTCCCACAGACGTCGTTGACGCACCCTGGGATTGAAGCGGATCTTGAACATGTAGCGGAGGACGTCACTGTCGTTGCGCCGGCCCCCGTGCCAGATGCCGTGGTGCAGAAGCACCACCGTGCCGGCCGGGCAGACCAACCGGTCCTGACCGCGCAGGTTCTGGTAGCGGCCGGTGTCCGATTCGTTGATCCGCCGCAGATGGCTGCCCGGCACGCTGAGCGTTCCACCCATCTCCAGCGTCACGGTCTGCGGGTAGTACATCAACTGGACGTCGAAGGCGTCCGGTCGGACGTCGATGATGGCGTCCCCGTGCAGCGGCTGCGCGGCGCCTCCGTGAGGCTCGCGGATGTGCACGAAGTGGTGGTCCACCCATGGCTCCGGGCCGACCAGGCTGCGCAGGGCCCCTGCCACCTGCGGCAGTTCGAGCAGCCTGCGGACGAAGGAGCCCTTCGCGTACGCATCGGACAGCGGCGTCCCGTACGGCACCGGCGGCACCCCGCCCGCCAGTACCGCCAAGCCCTCGGCGTTCATCTCCGCCGGCACCACCGCGTCAAGGCGTAGTGACCCGCGCGCCACGAAGCGCGCCATCTGCACCGAGTTCAGCAGTTCCTGTCTGTTCTCCATGACGGCCACGCTAGGTCCCGCCGGCCGCGCACCAGGTGGGCAGCGCTCACCCTCCACTGGTCGATTCTCACCAGGCTGCCAGAGGCGTCCATCGAGGACCGCGCCCCAGGAGTGGGCGACGTGCGCCGGGGTAGAACACGTGACCATGCAGACGGTCCTCGCCCATCTCGACGAGCCTCCCGCTCTCGCCGCCCTCGGCATCGGCGTGCACGGTCCGGCCGGCCGGGTCGACGTGTTCTCGCTGCCCGACCTGTGGCAGCTCCATCTGTACGGCTACGAGGCCGACTTGACGGTCGACGGAACCGAGCATGCGATCCGACCCGGGCGGGTCAGCCTCGTACCGCCCGGGACCGAGGTGCGCTACCGCTATCGGGGTCGCTCCGAACACCTCTACGCCCACCTCCGCCTGGGCAGGGCCGGAACACCCCACAGCATTCCCGTGATCCAGCCCACCGGACACGACCTCGACCTGCTCACCGCACAGTTGCGGCAGGCACTGGCCGCCTGGCCGAACACCCCGGCCGGGGCCACTGCCGAGGTGTGGGCCGCCCTGTGGCGGATCGCCCGGCTCGCCCCCCTGCGGGAGCAGAGCGCCCGGGCCGTCCATCCGGCGGTGGTGGCCGCGACGGCCCTGATCGAGGCGCGGCTGACGGAGCCCTTGACCGTGCCGGAGATCGCGAAGGCCGCCGGCGTCTCCCACAACCACCTGACCCGGCTCTTCCGCGCCGCCACCGGGGAGACCGTCGTCGG
The DNA here is from genome assembly GCF_040681095.1 of Streptomyces sp. NPDC051909. Lineage (NCBI taxonomy): Bacteria > Bacillati > Actinomycetota > Actinomycetes > Kitasatosporales > Streptomycetaceae > Streptomyces > Streptomyces sp. NPDC051909. The sequence continues at coordinate 355,968 of NZ_JBFAYA010000008.1, forward strand.
CTACATCCGGGCCCGCCGGATGGAACGCGCCCGCCACTTCCTGCGGGCCACCACGCTCTCCATCCCCGCCGTCGCCGCCTCGGTCGGCATCCCCGACCTCCAGGCGTTCAACAAGGCCTGCCGCCGTGAACTCGGGGCGTCACCTCGCGGCATCCGTACCGCCGGTCCCGCCCCGCGCGACAGCGCGGCTCAGTAGATCCAGACCATCGGCAGCCCGTCTCCGGTCTCCGGTCTCCCACAAGACTCGATCGGCTCCCGCTCCGAAGATCTCCGGCAACCCTTTCGCCTCCGGCGGCAACTGAGCAGTGCACCATCGGCTCGAGCTCCGGACGGACGCGCGGACAACGAGGCAGGCAACGCGGCAGCGCAGGCACAGGCGCAAGCACAGACACGGCCTGAGGTGGACCACGGCGGCGGTACTGACAGCCGCAGGCGTCCTCACCTGCCTGGTGATGGCACTGCGCCCGGCCCGACGGCCGATGCGGGGGCGGCCACACTCGTGGCCCCCGTCGCCGGCACCGAGGCGGCGCCCACGAGTCGCCCGACCTCGACGGCCCGGTGGGGATGCCGTCCGCAGCGCCACCGTGGTCGGGTGGTGCTACGTGGTGCGCGGCCCGTCTCCGTGGTCGGGGATGGGGAGGCGCACGCCGGCCCGCAGGGCGGATTGGTGGGCGATGATGCCGGGGAGGGTGTAGCGGGCGGCGGTCCACGCGTGCAGCGGTGGAGGCGTTCGTGTCGTGACCGCGGTGGCGAAGTCGTCGGCGAGGAAGTGGTGACTGCCCTCGTGGCCGTTGGGTGCGTGCGCGAACTCACGCGGGAGTCGAGAGCGGTCGTGGACGGGTGCCGTGCCGGAGGCGAAGGCGTCGCGCAGCTCCGGGGCGACGTGGGAGAGCGCCGGGTCGTCCGGTGTGAGGGTGGGCGCGGGGCACAGGTGCGCGGTGACGTCGTGCTCGCCCTTCTTGTCCTGCCACAGACTGACCGAGCCGAGTTGTTCGAGGACTGCTTCCGTGCCGAAGTAGCGGAAGCGTGACTCCTTGCCGATGTATCCGACCCTGCGGAACTCGTTCGTGCGGAAGCTGCCGCCACCTGCGACCTCGAACAGTGCGGTCGCGTTGGAGATGTCGTTGTCGAACTGGCTGATCTCGCGGTCGAACACGCCGTCGCCGCGCTCGTCCGGAACGCCGATCGCCGAGACGCTCACGGCGTGGGTCTGCCAGGCGCCGAGGACTCCGCCGATCGAGTGCGTGGGGTAGAGCAGCGGCGGGTAGCTGGCGGTGGACTTCCAGTTCTCACCGCCGCTGTACTTGTACGCGTCGTAGAAGCCCCAGTCCATGTCGTGGACGTAGTCGCCTTCCGCGTAGAAGATCCGGCCGAACGCTCCCGCGGCGATCTGGGCGCGCGCGTAGACGGTCGCCGGGTGGTAGTAACTCGTCTCGCCCATCATGTAGATCCGGCCGGTCTCCTCGACCGCTGCGATGATGTTCGCGATCTCGGCCTCGGTCACGCCCATGGGGACCGCACTGTAGACGTCCTTGCCCGCACGCAGCGCCTGCACGGCGAGGGGGCCGTGGGTCCAGCGCTGGGTGAAGAGCGCGATGGCGTCGAGATCGGAGTCGAGCATGTCCTCGAACGAGGGGAGCGTGCCGACGAGGTCATGCTCGGTGACGAGTTGCTCGGCGCGCTCCGGGAGCAGATCGGTGACCTTGATGTCACCGACGTTCGGGTGCAGGCGCCAGAGTTTGGCGAACGAACCGGCGAACTGGCCGGCGCCGACGATGCCGAGTGAGAACACGCGAAATCTCCATCAGGAACGTAGGAGTGGTGCGAGCTGGTGCCGGTCGCATGACGGTGCGGGCTTCGGCACTGCTCCACGACGATAGGATCCGAGTACACGCGATGTCTGCACCGTTTCGAAGCGAGAACTTCTTGGATCCTCAGGGTGCTCTGGTCGACGAACCCTCGTACCTGCGCGGCTGGTCCGGGCGCCCGACGCTGATGGCGACAGCGCACCGGCACGACGACCTGGAGATCAACTTCGTGGCCGGCGGTGGGTCGATGCTCTATCTCTACGGCGGCGAACTCCTCGAAGTCGCGGTGGGCGGCCTGGCCGTGTTCTGGGCCGCGATCCCGCACCAGTTGGTGGCGAGCCAGGCGACGCGCGTCCACTGGCTGCATGTGCCCTTCGACCAGTTCCTCGCCTGGGGGCTGCCCCAACCGCTCCTCGCCCGTGTGCTCTCGGGCGTGCCGATGATCACTCCCGCAGCCCGTGCCGACGCGAGCGATCCGGCGAAGTTCACCCAGTGGGCCGCGGATCTGGCCGCGGGCGACGACGAACTGCACCACATCGCGATGCTGGAGATACAGGCGCGCGTCCGGCGTCTGGCGCTCGCCACGGTCGGTGATCCGGTGCATCGACACGCCGGTGACGATCCGGCCCTGCGCCAGGCGGTGTCCATGGCGCGGTACATCGCACATCACTTCCGCGAGCCGATCACTGTCGCGGACGTCGCCGCGGCGGCGAATGTCCATCCGACCTACGCCATGACCCAGTTCCGCAAGGTCGTACGTACCACGATCGGCGACTACGTGAAGCTGTACCGGCTCGCTGAAGCACGCCGGTTGCTGGTGACCACCGACCTTCCCGCGAGCCAGGTGGCTGCGGCCGCCGGCTTCGGTTCGGTCAGCCGTTTCTACCAGGTCTTCACCGACGCGTGCGGAACCACCCCGGCACGATTCCGACACGGACGCGGGCGCTGACTCGCCTGGCAACCCTTACCTGGCGACTCTTGACGAGAGCATGCAACCAGAAGCCCTGGTGACCCGAGTGCCCGTGCTCCGTGACGCTGTTCAGGACGACGACGGCATGGCATATCAGGTCACTTCCACATCCGGCAGCGCCGACCTGCACGGCTACAAGCTCACCGCCGACCGCACCGGTTGTGACGGCCTGGCCGCCGGCCGGCACGGCCGGGCCAGGTGTCGTCCCTGCCTCCGCCGCCTCCGACACACTTTTGCGGGTTATGCCGTACCGGGGGCCGTTGTGGGACAGGCTTGCGGCGGACGCTATCCGCTGGACTTCGTCGGTACGGGGCGGGGCGGTTCGATGTCCGACCCCGACAACGAAGGCCACTCCGGATACCGCATCGACCAGATCGCCGCACTCTCATACGCCACCGTCCTCGTGGCCTCCCTGGTCGTGTCCACCAGCGAATCCGAGTGTCAGGAGTGGAGAGTGGGATTTCCCAAAGCGGCGACGATGCCGTCCATGTAGGAGCATGACGGCCCTTCGGCCACGATCGAGAGTTTGACAACGCCAGTCACGTCAACTGTCACTGTCTGCGGACGGTTGATCACCAGGCCCACCGCCTTCCGCGCGCGCCCGTCGCCCATGACGGTGACCTTGATCGTGTCCACCGTGGTGTTGTCGTCCAGACCTGCGGTGAAGGTGAGTGACTTGTAGCGCTCGTTGACGCTGTACTGGATGGGTGAACCGTCGCAAGGGTTGGTGAACACCATGGCCTGGTCGTATCGCTTGGTTCCCATGGTCACCGGCCGGAGTTCGTAGTCGATGCTGCCGGAGAAGGGCTCCAGGTCCTTCAGCAGGACTGTTCCCGTCGGCAGGGCGGGGAGGGGCGTGGTCGACGACGTCTCCGGGCCGGTTGTGTCGGAACTGGCCGGCGGAGAGGTGGTGTCGGCCACCGTTGGAGGCGGAGTCGTCGTGACGACCGGGGCCTGTGGCTCGGGCTTGCGGGCCGTGGGTGAGTTGATCACGGCCGGGAGACCGAAGAAGCCGAGCAGCACGCCGGCCACAGCGGCCAGAGCCGAGATGAGCGCCGCGATCTCTCCCAGGCGCCGGGGCGGCGGCGGGGCGGCTGCCGGGGGCGGGGTCGTCGGTAGCGGTGGCGTGGGCGGAGAGCTCGGTGCCGGTGGCACGTTGTTGGGTGGTAAGGCGTCGTCGCTCATGTGTCTCCCCCTCAGGCACAGCCGTGTTCGGCGGTCACATTGAATCCGATCGCGCGGTCAAGTGACAGGTCTTTCAAGGAAGTTGGCGTGCTCCGACGGGCTGCGCCGGACCAAGGCGACCGGAGTTGCGCGCCGTCGACTCGACACGCTCGGGACGGTCGCCCGCCGGGACGAGGGAACGAGCTTGCACCAGACGGGCGCGGAACACGCGCCGCAGGCGGTCAGTGGTCACTCCGCGCGGGGGCCGACCGGGCCCGCGCCCCCGACGAACCCGTTCCCTCCCAGCCCGCCGACGCCTCGGCCAGGCCCACACCCCGCGCCGGTTCCGGCGCCGGAGCCGGGTTCTCGGGGAGTGCGAACGGCGATGGGAACCCCGCCGAACGATCCTGTTCCGCCGAGTCCCCCGCCGGCGCCTGGCCCAGGTCATGGCCCCGCAGCCGGGGCCGGTTCCCGGTCCGGTACCCGCGCCGGAGCCGGTCACCTGGCCCGGCCAGGGCAGAGGCGCCGACGGCGATCGGACGCCGCCGGGAAGAGAAAGCGGGACCGAGGTCTCAGACCGGGCGGGCGGCCCACTGCCCGACTCGTCCGGGACACCTTTGCGGATCAATTCCATCGAGGCCGAACGCCCGCCTCCGGGGTGCGACGGCTCGGCTCCCCGGTGCGGAATGCCCTCGAAGACCCGGCAATGACGCCTCGCCCCTCGGCGCCGGTCCCCACCCGACTGCCCATGCCCGTCAGGGCTGTGAGGTGCCGGAACGGCGCTGGTCGCTTTCGATACGGAGGTCTGCGGTGCGTCGGGCGATGGCGTCGACACGCTCGGCGAGGCCGGCGGGCAGCGAGAGGCGGGTGGTGCGGGCGCGGGCGAGGGGTTCCAGGAGGCGGGCGGGGTCGCTGTCCGCGAGTGCCTGGCTGAGGTCGCGCCGCAGAGCGGCGGGGAGGGCATCGAGGGCGGTGATCTGCCCGGCGAGCTGCCGCAGGTCGGCGGCGTTGTCGCGGGCCCAGCCGGTGACGGTGCGGTCGGCGGCTCGGCGGTCGCGGGTGGCCTGGACGCGCTCTTCGCGGGTGGCGCCGGGGCGGCCGGGGCGTACCCGCAGATAGCGGCGTTCCGCGGCCTGTCTGCTGGTGACGCCGAGGGGCTGGGCGAGGTCGGCCCAACTGGCGCCCGCGTCGCGGGCGACCTCGATGAGGCCGGGCTCCCAGCCGGCAAGCTGCTCGCGCAGCTCGCGCAGGAGCAGAAGTGCGGCGATCGCCTCCTCGGAGGAGGTGATCGGGGGTGTGACCGGAGTGCTCGCGGACCGTGCCGCACGGACGGTCTCGTCGATCGCGGCGAGCGCGACCAGCGCCGCCTGGAAGCTCACGGGGTCGCCGCCTCCGGCCATGGGATCACGCTCTTCCTGAGTGTCGTCGGTTCGATGACATCCGCAGTTGTCATCCATCCGTTGACATGTTACAACGGTGTCAGGTGAAGCGCATTGCAACCACTGCCTGAACCGATGGAGGTGTTCCACGATGTTGATGCGCACCGACCCCTTCCGCGAACTCGACCGCCTCACCCAGCAGTTGCTGGGCACGACCGGCACCTGGTCCCGTCCCGCCGCCGTCCCGATGGACGCCTACCGCGAGGGCGACGAGTACGTGATCATGATGGATCTGCCCGGCGTCTCCACCGACGCGATCGACATCGACGTCGAGCGGAACATGCTGACGGTCAAGGCCGAGCGCCGGCCGGTCGAGAAGGCCGACGACGTCCAGATGGAACTGTCCGAGCGGCCCCTCGGTGTCTTCTCCCGCCAGCTGGTGCTGGCCGACACCCTCGACACCGAGAAGATCACCGCGGACTACGCGGCAGGCGTGCTCACCTTGCGCATACCGATCGCCGAACGAGCGAAGCCGCGCAAGATCGCCATCGGCAGCGGTGACGACCGCAAGGAGATCAGCGGCTGAGCCGCCCCTAGGGCCTGCCCGGCGGATCATGGCCGGGTCCGACCCTGATCCGCCGGACAGGCCCTAGGCCGGGAGCGGAGGGCGACATCCTCTCCCCCTCGTTCGCCCCTCCGCTCCCGTCACCCCGCATCCCCCACGTACACAAGGGGTCGCGATGAGACTGCCATGGCAGACGTTCCTCGACCGGGTGCAGGAACGTGGTGACTACGGCACACCGCAGGAGGCCGAACGGGCCGCCCGGGTCGTGCTGGCGCTGCTCGGTGCCCATCTGGTCGGCGACGTGCGGGCCGCGCTCGCCGCCCGCCTGCCGGAGACCTTCGCCGTCGTCCTGCTCAACCCGCTCCAGGCCGCCGAACCGCTCTCACCGGAACGTTTCGTGCGGGCGACGGCCGCCTGGATCGAGGGAGCCACCGAACGGACGGCGGCCTGGGACGTCAGCGCCGTGCTCAGCGTCACCGCCGACGCGGCCGGCGAGGAACTCACCGCCCAGACACTCCTGCAGCTCCCACCCGGATACGACCTGCTCTTCGGCCGACCGCACCTTCCCCGGTGAGCCCGGCCCTCCTGTCGACACCTGTTCGCTCCGCCCGGCCGCGAGGTTCGGGCCCGCAGAGAACGGCGACCTGCACCACCATGACCCTCCAGACCGAGACCACGACCAAGACCCAGAACGGGACCGAGACCACGGCTCCGGCCGGCAGGTCCGCGACCGAGCGCGGCGGAGCCTCCTACGCCGGCCTCCTCGAACGCGTCCGTCACGAGGGCGCCTACCCGACCCGCGAGCGCGCCGAGCACGCGGTCCGCTCCGTCCTCGCGGCGCTGGGAAGACAACTCGTCGGGGACGAACGCGTCGAGCTCGCCGCCCGCCTCCCTCTCGAAGCGGCGCTGACCCTCACCGCGCAGATCCCCGCCACCATCCCGCTCACGGGCTGGGAGTTCGTCAAGGATCTCGCCCAGCGCACCGGCAACAGCCTGGCCACCATCCGCTGGGACGTCGGTGCGGTCCTCACCCCGATCGCCCGACTGGTCGGCCCCGACCTCACCGACCGCATCATCAGGCAGCTGCCCTCCGGCTATGCCCTTCTCTTCGGCAAGGCCGAACTCCTGCCCGGGCGCGGAAGTCAGCAGGGCTGCGCCGGAGGGGAGCGGCCGTTGACCGATGCGTGACAGTCAGCGGTCCGGGTAACCGGTAGACGTACGGGGCCGCTGCGGCAGCGGGCGGTGACGGGTGGGCACATGTACGCGCGAGTGAAGGGAGCGCGGTCATGAACACCAGCGAGCACATTGAGGAGACCACCCCGCGCATCGTCGTCGGAGTGGACGGCTCCCCGGCCTCGTACGAGGCGCTGCGGTGGGCGGTACAGCAGGCACGTGCGACCGGCGCGAAGCTGGAAGCCTGGGGCGCCTACGACGTACCCGGGGCGGTGGGCTGGTCGGCGCCCGCCGTGGACGCCGCCTTCGACGCGGGACAGGCCAGACAGGCGGTGTCCGACGAGATCCGCGCTGTGATCGATCAGACCGGCGACGTGCCCCTCGAAGAACACGTGGCTCGCGGCAATCCGGCCAGTGTCCTGACCGAGGCGTCGGTGGGCGCGGACCTGCTGGTCGTGGGCAGCAGAGGGCGGGGCGGATTCGCCAGCCTGCTCCTCGGCTCGGTCAGTCAGCAGTGTGCCGTGCACGCCTCCTGCCCGGTCGTCATCGTCCGTCCCGGTACTACCGCCGCGGGAGCGGGAAGGGACACATGACGTGCGCGTCGTTCACGTGGTCGACGGCCCTTCGGGAGCCCCGAACCGCCCCTCACCGCGCAGGCGCCACGCCGCGGCGGCTTCGATCTGGATCAGGTTGAGGCCGGTCTCCTTGGCGAGCGCTTCATTGTTCAGTCCGTACGGGTTCTGCCGAATCGCCCGGTCGATCTTCGCGGTCCACAGTTCCTCGTTGACGAACGGCCGCTCACGGTAGAGCTGCTGGAGCTCCGCGAGGTGTTCGACCCCGCACGCGACCACGGGACGCCGGCCGCCCCTGGGATCGAATCGCTCATCGACTCAACCGCCGTGACCGGAGGTCGTCATCTCGCTCCGGTCCGCGAGCTGTTGCCTTCCGAGCACGGCGGTCTCCTTCCGGAATGGGGACCGGCGCGCGACCATCCTGCTGTCCGCCCGGTCCCACCCCTGGCCGACACGCGCAGACGGGGCCCTCACGACGGCGTCATCCTGTACTCCGCCAGTGACAGGGCAGTCCATCACCCGGTGCCGACGAGCATCGCGGCGAGGGCAGCCAGCACGATGACGGCCGCGACCGCGGTCATCACGTACAGGAGCAGAGCAGAGAGCGGTTCCCCGCGAAGCTGGAGACACCGCAGGTGCCGCAGACAGCGACCGGCGCCGACACGTACACAGGTCATGCCGTCGAGCTGCGCGGCGGGGCGGCCCTCGCCGAGTGGGGTGAGGGGCACATCCAGTGGAACGGTCCCGGGGCGACGTCCGTCGCCCCGGTGAGGCTCAGGGGGATGCCGAGGGCGGCACACATGCGGTGTGCGCGGACGACGGCGCTGAGTGTCGCCGGGGTCGGCTCGCCGGCCGGGACGCGTACGGTCATCCGGCCGGGGCGATGCGTGTGGACGGCTGCCTCGATCTCCAGGGAGGCTGCGGCCCGGCTGGTGACGTCGAGCTGATCGTGCATGGTCATGCAGAGGGTGTCGCCGTCCATGGCGTGACTGATGAGCATGGTGGCCTCCCGTTCGCGCGTCCGCTGCCCGGGTTCTACGCGGGGCCGGATGGCACCGCCCGTCGCTGAGCGGGCGGGTTGCGGGGCCGTCCCAGGATGCCATCTCACCAGCCTTCTCGCTCCTCATGGCCGCACCGGCGGCGCTTCCAGGCTCCGGTTTTCCTGATCGCGTGCGCCGGCGATGAGTCGTGAGTCCGAGCCGACGAGCGCCTCCGCTGCCCTACGGCTTTCCGAGTACCCCGCACTCCGGCAGGGGGTGTGCGCGAAGGCGGCAACGACGGTCGGGTGTCACTGCCATGTGGTGAGCAGTCGGCCACGATGAGCGGCGAGCCAGGTGGCGAAGTCCTGGAGGGCGGGGTTCAGCTCACGGATGGCGATGAGGTCCCGGGCTGCGGTGAAGCGGTGCTCGCAGTCCGCGTAGTACCGGAACATGTTGCCCGATTCATCAGCCCCCGGAGTCCCCTGCGCACGCCACTCGTCGGCTGTGAGAGGCCGGTACCGCACGGGCACGCCGAGGGACATGGTGAGGGCCGCGGCCATGTCGGCGACCTTGAGGTGTTCCCCGGCGATGCTGATCGTGGCGGCGATGAGGTCCGCTCCGCGCCGGAGAATCGCCAGGGCGGTCCTGCCGATGTCGTCGACCGCGATGCCGGAGAGCCGGCTCTCGCCCATGGGATACGTGAGCTCGAAGGCGCCGTCCGGGCCGCGCTGCGGGGCGAAGGCGCCGAACAGGTTCTCCCAGTAGAACGTGGTGCGCAGGAACGTCGTCGGCACCGCCTCGTCGAGGAAGTAGTGGTCGGATTCCGACTTGCCGTCGAAGTGCGGCACCTTGTAACGCTCCTGGAGGGTCGGCATGCGGTCGTCGTCGAGCGGGATGCACTCCCGGGTGTCCTCCAGGGTGGACCAGATCGCGTGCTGCACTCCGGCGTGCGAGGCGGCCCGGGCGACCGCGTGCGCCTGGGTCTTCTCGCGCTCGGCGGACATGTGCTCCCAGAAGTTCGTGACCACGAAGGCGCCGTACGCGTGCGCGAAGGCCGGCGCGAGGGTGGGCGGATCGTCCATGTCGGCCCGGACGATGTCGTCGACGCCGAGCCGCTTCAGTTCCCGGGCGACTTCCCCGTCGGGGTGTCGGGTGACGGCGCGTACCGTGAACTCCTCCTCGCGGTCGGCGAGGATGGCCCGCACGAGTCCGCCGCCCTGCCTACCGGTCGCACCGATCACCGTGATGATTTTCCTGTCCGTCATGGCTCGATCGCCTCGCACCTCGGTTCAGCTGCTGTCGTCCCTCCCGCGCCTACTCGCCCTTGTCCTCCTGCTTGTCCTCGTCGACGATCTCGGCGTCGACGATGTCCTCCTCGCCGCCGGCTCCGCCGGCCGTGGGCCCGGCGCCCCCCTGCGCCTCCTGCTGCTGGGCGTACATCGCGGTGCCGATCCGCTGTGCGACGGTGGTCAGCCGGTCGACGGCAGTCCGGATCTCCGCGGCGTCCTCGCCCTTGAGCTTCTCCTTCAGCTCGGTGATCGCGGTCTCGACCTCGGACTTCACGTCACCCGGGACCTTGTCCTCGTTGTCCTTGAGTAGCTTCTCGGTCTGGTAGACGAGCTGCTCGCCCTGGTTGCGGGTCTCGGCGGCCTCGCGGCGGCGCCGGTCCTCCTCCGCGTGGGCCTCGGCGTCGCGCATCATCCGCTCGATGTCGTCCTTCGGCAGCGAGGAGCCGCCGGTGACGGTCATCTTCTGCTCCTTGCCCGTGCCCAGGTCCTTGGCGGTCACGTGCATGATGCCGTTGGC